>NZ_SDZL01000088.1 GCF_004210735.1 Brevundimonas sp. | reverse complement strand
CTTGAATAGCCTGGCCGCCCCCACCCGGCCTCGCCCTGCGGGCTCGACCACCCTCCCCGGGACGGGGAGGGAGAGCGGCGTGCTGCTGATCCACGGCTACGCCTCCCTCTGGGGCGTGGCGGACCTGAACGGGGATGTGGTGGCCAGGGGCGCCTTCGCTGACAGCCTGGCGCGGACCGGCGCGGGCGGGGTGCGGATGCTGCATCAGCATGAAAGCCGCGCGGTCGTCGGCGTGTGGGATCGGCTGGTCGAGGACGAGCGCGGCCTGTGGGTCGAGGGGCGGATCGCCGACTGGTCGCCTGAGGCCCGCTACGCCACCGCACTGAGCCGCGCGGGCGCCCTGGACGGCCTGTCGATCGGCTTCCGCGCAGCGAAGGCCCGGCGCGAGGGACGCCTGCGGGTGCTGAGCGAGGTGGAATTGTGGGAGGTGTCGCTGGTGACGTTTCCGATGCTGCCGGGGGCGCGGTTCACGGCTGCCGGGCAGGTTTCGGCGCGTTCGTCAGCTTGTAGATGAAGCCGATCAGGAAGAACGGAAAGATGATCCAGGGGACGGCGTTGTCGATGCCGAACCAGCCCCAGAAGGCGCGCACGGGCTCCCAGGCGCCGATCCAGGCGAGGCCGAACAGAACAGCCATCGTCCAGTAGGCGACGGCGATGGTCCGGCGCAGGCCCGGAGAGACGCGCAGGAAGGGTGTCGATGTGGGTGTGGCTCCGGGCGCCGTATAGGCCGTGCCCCCGAATATCCGCTGGACAGCTTTGAAGGTCCGTTGGTCCGCCGCAGCCAGATCGTCGGGGGTGTGTTGATCGTAATAGCCGTGGTCAGGTAGCGGCGGCTCGTCACTCTTTTGCAGGGCGAACAGTGGACTTTCCGGCATATGCCGGGCGGGCTCGTAAAGGATGGACGCGCCGGCGCTGTCGACCAGGAAGACATCCTCGAAAGGTGCGGTGGCGAAGTCGATGCGACGGGTGTCCTGCCCGTAGCTGTCGGCGTGAAGGGCCATCAGCCGGCCGTGGCGCAGTTCGACCTGAAAGGCGACGGCGTCGGCCAGGTCGCCGACCATGGCGTGGACCGTGCCGAACCGGCCGGTGGGGCCGGTCGTCAGGACGGGCCGGTCGCGGGCGACGATCAGTTCGGTGACGGCGCCCTGACCGGTGTTGCGACGCAGACCCGGCAAGGCCTCTTCGACCTGCCCTCCGAGATCGGGCGTGACGTCGCGCAGGTCCCAGACCAGGGCGTCGAGGACGGCGCGTTCGAGGGGGGTGAGACGGTCTCTAGTGTTCAAGGCCGCCCGCCGCCCAAAGGAACCAGATAGCGTACCAGCCGACAAAGGCCGCGACCGGGATCCAGACCGGCCAATGCCACCAGACGAGGCCGATGAAGGGCAGGATCAGAAGGACGCGCGCACGCATCATGATCCTGTGACGCCGGGCGGTGACGGGATCCTTGTAGGGGCTTCGCGTCGAGTTCCCTGAAGTTTCGATCATGCGGGATCTTCCCGCTTGCCGAACAGGAACTCGAGGACCCGGTCGCGCGACGACGGCAGGATGGCGGATAGGGTCAGAATGACGACGGTCGCCGCGACGCCGGACCAGTAGGGCAGGTGGAAAAAGGTCGCGGCCAACGACAGGGCGAAGGCGAGGAACAGGAAACCGATGGTCCAGCCGGCCCATGTCGGGTTCGCTCCGGTTTCCGGCAGGGGGGCCAGACGGTCGCATTGCTCGACCGCCCATCTGCGCAAGGCCAGCAGGGCGATCAGAATAATGCAGGCGTCACCCAGTTTTACCCTTGTCTCCGGGTCGGAGAGGGTCGGGTTGATGTCCGCCCCGAATGCACTCGACGTCTGGGCGAGTCCCAGGAGCATCGCGACTGCGCCAAGATAGAGAGCGGTCGACAGAACACCTGTCCACGGCAAGGCGCGGCCAAGCGCCAGGGTCATGACCAGCTTTCGCATGGCGCGGGGTGGGCGCAAACCCTCCGCGGGCAACTCCTTCCAAGCTTCAATGCCGTTGGCGGGCAGTTCATGAAGACCGTCATAGGGGCTGCGAGGACGAGGACGAGGGCGAGGGCGGCGGTTGGCGAGCGCCCCCAGCAACCACGCCAACGCGACCAGAACCAGCATGGCCGGAATGAGCCAGAGTGTGGTCCGCATCCATACTGTCGAACCCATGGTTCCCAGAAACAATACGGGCCCCAGAACTTGAGTCATCTGCAGCGCAAGGCGGTCCAGAAGCGAGTTCTGGACGGCGTCGATGATCCTGCGCGCGATGTTCCCCATGGGGTGAGCGTAGCCGCAACCTGCGGTTTTTCAACCGGCGCGATGCGCGCTTACACGCAGCTGTAGGCGAAGCGGTTTTCGATGCAGGCGATCGAGCCGTCCGGACGGACGGTGACGAGGTAGCGCGCCTGGTAGTCGGGCGAGCAGACGGGGCTGCGGCTTTCGCCCCGGATCAGGTCCCTGTGCAGGGCCTCTATGACGCGATCAGCCGGTTCTGCGGGGCAGAGCGCGGGCTGGGGTGAAGTGGTCAGACGGTCTGGCTCGAGGGCCTCGACGTTCGCGGCATGGAGAGCGGTCGTCAGGGTGTCGATGTCGGCGAAAACGCTCGGGTCGGCTGCGACCAGTTCGGTAAAAAGCTTTTGGCCGGGAAGGCCGCGAACGACGGTTCGGCCGACGGTGACAGACCGACACGCGCGCCCGTCGGCGCAGACGGCGGACTGACCGGCCGGGATTGTCGGCGCTTCGGGCGCGCAGGCGCCAATCAGGATGATGAGCGGGAACAGCCGCCGCATGGGTCGCTCCGGTTTCGGAGCCGACAGGGTAACCTTCAGGAGAATGAGATTGAAAGAGACAAAGACCGTCTCGGGCACGCCCGAGGCGCGCGCCGCCATGCATGAGATGATGGCCGCGTTCGAGGCGTTCAAAGGGGCGAATGACGCCCGGCTGGACGAGATCGAGAAGAAGGCGTCGGCCGATGCGCTGCTGGAGGAGAAGGTGGCGCGGATCGACCAGGCGGTGGCCGGGGCGCAGGCGCGGCTGGATCGGGCGCTGAGAGAGAGCCGTCGTCCGATTCTGGGTGCTGAACCGGCCGTCGTCGCGGCGGCGCCCGAGGCCAAGGCGGCCTGGGACGGCTATATGAAGTCGGGCCAGTCCTATGGGCTGGAGGTGAAGGCCGGGCTGTCGTCGGCGTCGAACTCGGCCGGCTATGTCGTGCCGCCGGAGACGGAGCGGGCGATCGAGCGACGTCTGATGGCGGGATCGCCGATGCGCGAGATCGCCACGGTGCGCACGGTCGGGTCGGGCGTGTTCCGAAAGCCGGTGTCGACGGCGGGCGTGACGGCCGGCTGGGTGGCCGAAACGGCCGCGCGGCCCGAGACGGATCGGGCGACGCTGGCGCTGCTGGAGTTCGCGTCGGCCGATCTGTACGCCTGCCCGGCGGCGACGCAGAGCCTGCTGGATGACGCATTGATCGACCTGGACGAATGGCTGGCGGCCGAGGTCGAGGACGCCTTTGCGGCGCAGGAGACGGCGGCCTTTGTCAGCGGCGACGGAGTGAACAAGCCCAAGGGCTTCCTGGCCTATGAGACGGTGGCCGAGAGCAGCCACGCATGGGGCAAGGTGGGCTATGTCGCCTCGGGCGCGGCGGGGGCGTTCGCCACCACCAATCCGACCGACAAGTTGATCGACCTGGTCTATGCGCCCAAGGCCCAGTACCGGCCGAACGGGCGGTTCGTGATGAACCGGCGCACGGTCTCGGCGGTGCGCAAGTTCAAGGACGCGGACGGCAACTATATCTGGTCGCCGGCGACGCGACCGGGCGAGACGGCGTCGTTGCTGGGTTATCCGGTTACCGAGATCGAGACCATGCCGGACATGGCGGCGAACAGCCTGTCGATCGCGTTCGGCGATTTCTCGCGCGGCTATCTGATCGTGGATCGGGCGGGGGTGCGGGTGCTGCGCGACCCGTATTCGGCCAAGCCCTATGTGCTGTTCTACACGACCAAACGTGTGGGCGGCGGGGTGCAGAATTTCGACGCCATCAAGGTGATGAAGTTCGCGGTGAGCTGATGATCAAGACCCCTCTCCCCTTGTGGGAGAGGGAGGGACCCGCCGCGAAGCGGTGGGAGGGTGAGGGGTTTCGCGACAGCGGAGCGACCCCTCATCCGACCCCCCTTGGGGGGCCACCTTCTCCCGCAAGGGGAGAAGGAACAGAACACACGGAGATCACTGATGACCGCACCCGTGAGCCTCACGGAGGCGAAGCTGTTCCTGCGCGTCGGGCACGACGCCGAGGACGGGCTGATCCAGACCTTGATCGATGCGGCGCGGGCGCGGGTGGAGGGGGAGGTGGGGCTGAGCCTGACCTCGACCTCGCCGGCGCCGCTGCGGCTGGCGGTGCTGATGCTGACCTTGCGCGCCTATGAGCGGGGCGAGGGCGAGATCAGCACGGCGCCGGTCGAGGCCTGGATCGCCCCGTATCGCGTGGTGCGGATATGAAGGTGATGGCGGGATTGCACCGGCCGGTGGAGGCGGAGACGCCCTATGGCGGACGGGTCGTCAGCTATGAGCCGATGGGGGTCGTCTGGCTGGCGCCGGGGGCGCGGCGACGGCGTGAGCGGACCGAGGGCGGAGTGACGCGCGGGCTCGAGACCCTGGCGGCGACAACGCGCACGGACGAGCGGCTGGAGCCGGGGCTGGTGGTCCGCTTTGGCGGCGCCGACTGGCGGATCGAGGGCGTCGAACCGGATCCCGAGCGCGCCGGGCGGATGCGGCTGGCGCTGGAGCGAACGCGATGACCGATCATGAAGGGGCGCTGGCCCGGGCGCTGATCGCGCATCTGAAGGGCGATGGGGCGCTGCAGGCGCTGCTGGGGAATCCGGTGCGGATCTGGGACCAGCCGCCGGAGGAGGCGACGTTTCCGCATCTGCTGGTCGGGCGGAACGAAAGCCGGCCGCTGGCGGCTGACGGGGGCGGGGTCGAACATCGGCTGACCCTGACCTGCGCCAGCCAGTTCGCGGGCATGGAGGAGGCGCGGGCTGTCGCAGCGGCGGTGCGGGCGCGGCTGGCCGATGCGCGGATCACGGCGGACGGGGTGCGGACGGTCAGCCTGGGCGTGGTGTTCGCGGACGCGTTCCGCAGCCCGGACATGAAGCGCGCCTGGGCGGTGATGCGGGTGCGGGCTGTGACGGAAGAGATTTAAGCGCGGCGCCTCCTCCCTCCCCGTCCCGGGGAGGGAGGTCGCGAAGCGACCGGGCGGGGAGGGCTTGGCGATAAGGGCGCGGCGCTTGATCAGCCTTGCCGCCCCCACCCGGCATCGCCCTGCGGGCTCAGCCACCCTCCCCATGAAGGGGAGGGAGAGGCGGGGCGTATCATTCAGACTGGAGAGATCATGGCGGCGCAACGCGGCAAGGACATTCTGTTGAAGATCGCGGGCGAGGGCGGGGCCTTCGTCACCGTGGCGGGCCTGCGGGCGCGGACGATTTCGCTGAACGCGCGGACGGTGGACGCGACCGACGGCGACAGCGCCGGGCGGTGGCGCGAGCTGCTGGCGGGCGCCGGGGTGAAGTCGGCGGCGGTGTCGGGGCAGGGGATCTTTCGCGACGCGGCGTCGGACGCCCTGATCCGCGAGGCCTTCTTTGACCAGAGCGCCAGGACCTGGCGGTTGATCGTGCCGGACTTCGGCGTGCTGGAGGGGCCGTTCCTGGTAGCGGCGCTGGAATACGCCGGCGAGCACGAGGGCGAGGCCAGCTTTGCGCTGAGCCTGGCCAGCGCGGGTGAGATCAGTTTTTCGCCGGGCTAGAGGCGGCAATCACGGTGCGATTATAGGCCATTGCGTAGGCATAGGCGCGGTCATTGAACTGAGCGTGCGCCCGATTGCGCACAAAATCGCTGGTGTCCTCAACCATGAGCACGTTGAGCGATGTCCCGTCGTCCGTTACGCCGGGAATTTCAGCTGCATAGCCATAGACGCCAAGTAGATGCAGATCGCCGTTGACGATCGCAGCTCTGGCGTCGGCGTCGGCACGGCGTGGGTTTAGTGCGTCGAGTGTGAGGCGGACCTCGCCTGGAGCCACTGGTTTGCCCTCGCTGGGATTGCGGTAGCCCGGGGTACAGCCCGCGATCATGAACATCATGAGAATAACGATGAGGCGTGGCATGAATCGGCTCCCAAGAACTGTGACGCTAACAGCGAACGGCGCACGGGGCGAGGTTGCGGCCATGCTGGCCGGCGCCGAGCGGCGGCTGTGTCTGACGCTGGGGGCGCTGGCGGAGATGGAGACGGGGCTGGGCGTGGCCGGGATGGCGGCGCTGGCGGAGCGACTGCGGGCGCTGTCGGCGGGCGATCTGACGGTGGTGCTGGCGGCGCTGCTGCGCGGCGGCGGGGAGCATGAGCTGGCGGGGGCGCTGGCCACGGCGCCGATCGATCCGCGCGCGGCGGCCGAGGCGGTGGCGCGGGCGTTTGAAGCGACCGCATGACGCCGTGGGCCGAGATGATCCAGGCGGCGGCGCGTATGGGCGTGGCGCCAGAGGGATTCTGGCGGCTGTCGCTGAAGGAATGGCGGATGCTGACGGCGGGGCCGGTTCAGGCGGGGCCGATGGGGCGCGGGGATCTGGCGCGTCTGGAAGCGCGGTGGCCGGATTGAGCGCAGTTTCTCCCACCCCCTTCATGGGGAGGGTGGTCGCAGCGAAGCGGAGACCGGGTGGGGAGGGCTTGGCGATGCCGGGCGCTGTGGATGCTCAGCCTCGCCGTCCCCACCCGACTTCGGCCTGACGGCCTCAGCCACCCTCCCCGGGACGGGGAGGGAGAAAGGTGATGATGACCGACGATTTCGAACGGAAGACCGCCGAGGCGGCCGCGGCGCTGGAGAACCTGCGCGAGCCGGCAGAGCGGGCCGCAGGGGCGATCGAGGCGGCGTTCGGGCGGGCGGGTGACAGCCTGACGCGGTCGCTGGCGCGGGCGGCGGCGGATGGAGAGGTGTCGCTGAGCGAACTGGCCAAGGCGGTGCTGGCGGCGGTGAACGCGGCGGCGGGATCAAAGGGCGGCGGACTGGGAGACGCCATCGTCTCGGCGGTCGGCGGC
>NZ_SDZL01000039.1 GCF_004210735.1 Brevundimonas sp. | reverse complement strand
CCCATGATCCGGCCCGCTGGCCCCCACCGCCCTCCAAGACGCTGATCCTCGCCGGGCTCGCCCGGTTTTCGCCGATGCGCGTGGGTTCCCGCGCGCCATGACGTGATCCGGCCGTGCGCTGGAAGAGGATTCACAATGCAAAAGCCAATACGCCGCCTGATGGCCGGCGCCGCGCTCGCCCTGCTGGCTCCGGCCGCCGCCTTCGCGCAATCTTCCGAAAATCCCCAATCGTCGCCACCCCATGACGACCACGAGGCGGACCAGCTGGACGACATCATCGTTCAGGCCACCCGCTCCCGCCGCCGCGTCCAGGACGAGCCCATCCGCGTCGAGGTTCTCGGTCAGGAGGAAATTGAGGAAAAGCTCCTCATGCGCCCCGGCAACATCTCCATGGTTCTGGCCGAGACGGGCGGCCTTCGCGTCCAGGTCACTTCCCCAAGCCTGGGATCCGCCAACATCCGGGTCCAGGGCATGCGGGGCCGTTACACCCAGCTGCTCGCTGACGGCCTCCCGCTCTATGGCGGCCAGGCGTCGTCGCTGGGCCTGCTCCAGATTCCGCCCAGCGATCTCGGCCAGGTCGAGGTGATCAAGGGCGCTGCCTCGGCCCTCTATGGAGGACAGGCACTGGGCGGAGTCATCAACCTGGTTTCGCGCCGTCCGGGCGCCGAACCCCAAGCCGAAGTCATAGCAAACGTCACCACCCGCAACGGTCAGGACCTCTCCGCCTATGGCTCCACGCCCCTGTCGGCAGAATGGAGCGCCTCCCTTCTGGCCACAGCCAACCGCCAGGGCACGCACGATCTGGACGGCGACGGCTGGATCGACACGCCGGGCTATGATCGATGGTCGCTGCGACCCCGCCTGTTCTGGCTTGGCGACGACGGTTCCTCTCTGTTCGCGACGGTGGGCGCCATGAACGAGGATCGTCGCGGCGGAACTCTGGCGGGCCGCACCGCGCCCGACGGCCTGCCCTTCCAGCAGAACCAGGGGACGCGCCGTTATGACGCCGGACTGGTCTATGAGCGGCCGGTCGGCGACACGGGCCTGTTGCAGCTTCGCGCCTCCGGGGTCGATATCGACCATCGCCACCGCTTCGGCGACCTTCTGGAAAAGGATCAGCATCACACCTGGTCCGCGGAAGCCTCCCTGTCGACGGAGGCGTTTGACGCCTCCTGGCTGGGCGGCGTGGTGTTCCAGTCGGACGATTATGCCTCGGTCGCCTTCCCGACCTTCGACTACACCTATCAATCCCCCGCCGTCTTCGCCCAGGTCGAGCGCGACTTCGGCGAACGGCTGACCCTCGCGGCCAGCGCCCGCTATGACGACCACAGCCGTTACGGCGGCCAGTTCAGCCCCCGTCTGTCGCTGCTCTACCGGCCCGGCCCGTGGACCGTCCGCGCCTCCTGGGGCGAGGGCTTCTATGCGCCGACGCCGTTTGTGGAAGAGACAGAGGCCGCCGGCCTCTCCCGGCTCGAACCGCTTTCGGACCTGAAGGCCGAGACCGCCCAAACGGCCTCGATCGACCTGGGCTATGCCTCTGGTCCCTGGGAAACGTCACTCACCCTGTTCGGATCGGACATCGATGATGCGGTCGGCCTGATAACCGTCGCGCCTGACCGGGTGCGGCTGGCGAACATCGCCGGCGTGACCCGCACGCGGGGCGTAGAGGCCCTCACCCGTTGGCGCAGCGGCCCCTTCGTCGTGACCGGCAGCTATCTGTACGTCGATGCGACCGAGCCCGAGACAACCGGCGCGGGCCGCCGCGAGGTGCCCCTGACGTCGCGCCATTCGGCGGGGATCGTGGCCATGTGGGAAAACCATGATCGCGGCCGCATCGGCTTCGAGGCCTATTACACGGGCGAACAGTCCCTCGAGGATGATCCCTGGAGCGCCAGGGGCGAATCCTATTGGGAGTTGGGCCTTCTGGGCGAGGTCGTGATCCGCGAACGCTACCGCGTCTTCCTGAACCTCGAGAACCTGCTGAACGTGCGCCAGACCCGCGATGCGCCCTTGGTCCGCCCCTCCCGAGCGGCCGACGGGCGCTGGACCGTCGATGCCTGGAAGCCGCTGGAAGGGTTTGTCGTCAACACCGGGGTGCGTATCCGCTTTGGCGGCTGATCAGCCCTACTGAACCAACAATGTCGATGGCGTGCGCCGCACGGTCTCGCCATCGACATCTGGAATGCGATCACCCCCGCCCGCGATAGGTCGCCACGCCCTGGTCGGGCAGCCACACGCCCTCCAGCGGCGCGCCGGTTTGCCAGAAGACGTCGATGGGGATGCCGCCGCGCGGGTACCAATAGCCGCCGATGCGCAGCCATTGGGGTTGCAGCAGGTCGGCCAGGCGGCGGCCGATGGCGACGGTGCAGTCCTCGTGGAAGGCGCCGTGGTTGCGGAAGCTGGTCAGGTACAGTTTCAGGCTCTTGCTCTCGACCAGCCATTCGCCCGGCACATAGTCGATGACGATGTGGGCGAAGTCGGGCTGGCCCGTCACCGGGCACAGGCTGGTGAACTCGGGCACGGTGAAGCGCGCGACATAGCGGGTGTCGGCGTGCGGGTTGGGCACGCGCTCCAGCACCGCCTCTTCGGGGTTGGTCGGTGCGGCGGTCTGGGCGCCCAGCTGGGACAGGTTGTCGGTATAGTGCGTCATGCCCGCCATTTAGGGCCTCGGCCCCACAAAGAAAATCCTGGCCCGCCCGCCATTCGACCTGGCGCCCGTTCGGGCCGTGTTAGGATGCGCGCGTTCCCGGCTTCCTCTCCATCCGAGGGGTCGGGGGAAAGTGCACGATGTCCACTATGTGCACTCAGTTTTTTCGCGGGCGGTGGCGGAGGGGGCGGCGGACTTTCAGACTAATCAGACTATTCAGACCCTGTTTTTCCGCCCGCTGCCGCCGATTTCAGACCTTTCAGACCTTTCAGACCCTCTTTTTTGCTCGACCTCGGCGGGCGGTTGCCTTCCGCCACGACACCCGGCTAGCGTAGCCAAAAGCAACCCAGGAGACGTCCGTGGCCATTCCCGCTTCCTTGCAGTCCGGTCTCAAGCTGCCGGTGATCGCGGCGCCGATGTTCCTGGTCTCCGGGCCGGATCTGGTGGTCGAGACGTGCAACGGCGGCATGATCGGCACCTTCCCGTCGCTAAACCAGCGCACGACCGAGGGCTATCGGGAATGGCTGCACGACATCAAGGCGCGCCTGAACCCCGGCGCGGCGGCCTTTGGCGTCAACCACATCGTCCACCCGACCAACCCGCGCCTGATGGCCGACATGATGGTCTCGGTGGAAGAGAAGGTGCCCCTGATCATCACGTCGCTGGGCGCGGTGCGCGACGTGGTCGATGCGGTGCACGGCTATGGCGGCGTGGTCTTCCACGACATCGCCAACGTCCGCCACGCGCGAAAGGCGGCCGAGGCGGGCGTGGACGGCCTGATCCTGGTCGCCAACGGCGCCGGCGGGCATGCGGGGGTCGTGAACCCCTTCGCCCTGATCAACGAGGTGCGCAGCTTCTATAACGGGACCATCATCCTGTCCGGCTGTCTGTCGACCGGTCAGGACGTGGCCGGCGCGCTGATGATGGGGGCCGACTTCGCCTATATGGGCACCCGCTTCATCGCCACGACCGAGAGCATGGCCCAGCCGGAATACAAGCAGATGATCGTCAGCTCCGGCGCGTCCGACATCACCTACACGCCCGCCGTCTCGGGCATCCCGGCCAACTTCCTGACGCCATCGCTGGTGGACAACGGAATCGACCCCAAAACCCTGCCCGAGCACAAGCTGGATATGGCCGACGAGGCCAAGGCCTGGAAGACCGTCTGGTCCGCGGGTCAGGGGGCCGGCGCGGTCCACGACATCCCTGCCACCGCCCAGCTTGTCGCGCGGTTGACGGACGAATTTTCGCAAGCTTGTGACAAATTCGACAAGAAGCGCCTCTAGACGCGGCTCGTTCACAACGAGGCCGCCCCGATGCTCCGCACCCTGACGACCGCCGCCCTTTCGACTGCTCTTGCGGCCTTGGCCGCCCCCGCCCTGGCCCAGGACGGTGGAAGCTGGTCCTTCCAGGTCGGCGCCGGCAGCGACAACCGCTCCAAGGACGCGTCCAAGTCCGACGGCGACGCCTTCGTCTGGGGCGAGGCCCAATGGGAAAGCGGCGACGGCCTGTTCTATGCCGGGCCCAGCTTCGAAACCATCAAGGCCGGCGGGTCCGAGCTGGAGATGGCGGTTGAGGGCGGGATGAAGCCCGAATGGGCGGGCTTCGACTTCGATCTGAACGTCAAGCACCAGTGGCGGCTGGACGCCGACGCCGGTTATGACGACGATGCCTGGGAATTCACCGCCGATATGAAGCGCTCGATCGGCCCGGCGCGCGCCCGTGTCCGGCTGCAGCACTCGCCGGACGGCACGGGCTCGACCAGGGCCTGGACCTGGGCCTCGGTCCAGGGCGGCTGGGACTTCAACGACAAGCTGAGCGCCAGCGCCGAAATCGGTCGCCGCGAGCAGGACAACAATATCGACTACACCGGCTACAATATCGGCGTCAGCTATGCCCTGACCCGCAGCCTTGAGGCTGATCTGCGCTGGCACGGCACGGACGCCGACGTGCCGGGCGAACAGTACGCCGACGCCCTGGTGGCGGGGATCAGCCTGGCCTTTTGATGCGGCGGGGCTCGCCATTCGCGCGAAAGCGCCTACCTTAAGGGTATGAGCTTCCGCCCCACCACCATCGAACGTGCGTACCAACTGGCCGAAAGCGGCGCCTGCCGCACTGTCGGCGACGTCAAGCAGGCCCTCAAGAACGAGGGCTATGACCGCATTCAGGACAGCCTGTACGGCGGCGCCGTCACCGCCGCCCTGCGCAAGCGCTGCCAGGACAATTTCGTCGCCCTCGACGAGACCGACGAGGTCAGGCCCGCAGACAAAAGCGTCGACGAAGACGTTGCTTGACACAGGGTCTTGCTTTGGCCGCGAAGATTGGTCATTTTAGCGTTCGTCGATCTCTCTGCGTAACGCTGCTGTCCCTTTGCTCTGCGCACCGAGGTCTAGGCCGATCCATTCAGACCCGACACGCCGACCAAGGGCTGTTCCTTGCGGCGAACTACCAACGGAGGTCCTGAAAATGGCTACCGGCACTGTTAAATGGTTCAACTCCACCAAGGGCTACGGCTTCATCCAACCGGATGACGGCGGCAAGGACGTCTTCGTCCACATCTCGGCCGTCGAGCAAGCCGGCCTGCGTGGCCTCGACGAGAACCAGAAGGTCTCGTACGAAATCGAGCGCGACCGTCGCTCGGGCAAGGAATCGGCCGGTCAACTGAAGACCGAGGGCTGATTTCAGCCTCGTCCGGGCCTTGCCTTGACGAATGATTTCGAGACGGCGGGGGCTTCGGCCTCCGCCGTTTTCAATTGTGGCGGGTCATGCCAGTCTCCCGCGATACAAGTCGGAGCCCACCATGCTGCTCACCCTCCTCGCCCTCATGGTCGCCCAGGACGCTGGTCCGCTCGAGCCTGCGCGTGCCGGCAAGGTGCAGTGCTATGACCCCATCGTGGCGGAGAAGACCTGTCGCGCAATCGGGGCCTATCGCTTTGGGGCAGACGGCGAGATCTGGAACGACGCCCAAAGCCTGGTCAACGACACGCCGCACATCGTCCTGCGGGCTACGACCCGCGTCTATGTTCGCGACGATGCAGAGTGCGCAAAGTCCGATAACCTGGCCGAAGAGATCACCGCTATCGAAGTTGATGGCTCCCCCCTGACCGGCGCACAGTTCGAGGCCGTTCGCAAACAGGTTGCGGAAGCCATGGCCACCACCATCGGCGGCGGCGAAATCTGCACCCGTTATCATCCGAACGCCGACGGATCGTTTCGTGCCGTCGCCAGCGTGAACGGCATCGAGCGGCCCGACCTCGAAAGCGCCGTGCGCTGGGTTAACCCCGCGGATTGGCGTCTGCGCCAATAGGGTCGCGAGCGCGGATTTCGATCATTCTGATCCCCGCCCTTGCTAATGGCGTCCATAGCGCCCATCTCTAGGTCGTCGATCTCTCTGCGAAACGCTGCTGCCCCTTTGCATCGCGCACCGAGGTCCAAAGCCGATCCCATTCAGACCCGACAGGCCACCAGGATATCCTTCCTGCGGCTACTCAAGCGGAGGTCCTGAAAATGGCTACCGGCACTGTTAAATGGTATAACTCCACCAAGGGCTACGGCTTCATCCAACCCGATGATGGCGGCAAGGACGTTTTTGTCCACGCCTCGGCCGTCGAGGTTTCCTCGCTCGGCTCGCTGAACGAAAACCAGAAGATTTCCTACGAAATCGAACGCGACTCGCGCTCCGGCAAGGAATCGGCCGGGCGTCTTCAGGCGGCTGAATAGGCCACGCCTGATCCGCGACCCTCGGGTCGCTGAGCTCGCCTTCTATCTGCTGAGGGGCCGGCGTTCGCGCGCCGGCCCTGATGCGTTTTAATGGAGCCTTCCTGATGACGCCTCTCGCTGAAAAAATCCCCACCATGACCGACGCCGACCTGAAGTCGCTTCGGGTCAATGCGGAACGGCTGCTGACCGACGGCTCGGCCTTGCAGGTGACGACGGCTGAAGAAATCCTGCCGCTGATCGACGCCCAACTGGCTCTGAACGCTGCAGTCCCCAAGGCCGCCACGCCGATCAGGAAACGCGCCGTCTCCAAGAAGCTGCCGCCCGTCACCGGCCACCAGACCGCCCTGCCAAACAAGGCGGCCTAAAGGCCCTTCGCCTAGGTCAGGGCCTGATCCAGGTCGGCGATCAGGTCGTCGACATCCTCGACGCCGACCGACAGGCGGATCAGGTTGTCCGTGACGCCGCCGGCCTCGCGCAAATCTCTGGGCACGCTGGCATGGGTCATGATCGCCGGGTGGTTCACCAGGCTTTCGACCCCGCCCAGCGACTCCGCCAGGGTGAAGACCCGCACCCGCTCCAGCACCCGTTTGGTCCGTTCCAGATCGCCGTCGATCAGCGCCGTGACCATCCCGCCGAAACGGCCGTTCATCTGGTGCGCCGCCAGTTCGTGCTGCGGGTGACTGATCAGGCCGGGATAGATGACCCTGGCGATTCCGGCCCGGTCTTCCAGCCAGCGGGCGACGGCCAGGGCGTTCTCATTGTGCGCCCTCATGCGAAGACCCAGGGTCTTCAGGCCGCGGTTGGCCAGGAAGGCGTCGAACGGCCCCATGACGCCGCCGATAGAGTTCTGAAGAAACTTCAGCTGCGCGGCCATCTCGGCGTCCTTGGCCACCAGAACGCCGCCGACGATGTCGGAATGGCCGTTCAGGTATTTGGTCGCCGAATGCATGACGATGTCCGCGCCCAGCGCCAGCGGCTGCTGGCTCCACGGCGTGGCGAAGGTGTTGTCGACCACCAGGATCAGCTTGTGCGCCCGCGCGATCCGCGACAGCGCCTCGATATCCGCCAGCTTCATCAGCGGGTTGGTCGGCGTCTCGACCCACAGCATCCGCGTCTTGTCGGTGATCGCCGCCTCGACCGCCGACAGATCGGTCAGGTCGATATAGCTGAAGTCCAGCCCCATCGAGCGGCGTCGCACCCGCTCGAACAGTCGCCACGAGCCACCGTACAGGTCATCGCCGGTGACGATGTGCGCCCCGGCGTCCAGCAGCTCCAGCGCGGTCGAGGTCGCGGCCATGCCCGAGCCGAAGCCGAAGGCCTGAACCCCGCCCTCAAGGTCCGCGATGCAGGCCTCGAACGCCTCGCGCGTCGGGTTCTTGCCCCGCGCGTACTCATATCCCTTGTTCACGCCCGGGCTTTCCTGGGCGTAGGTCGAGGTGGCGTAGATCGGCGTCATCACCGCGCCCGTGGTCGGATCGGGCCGCTGACCGGCATGGATGGCGCGGGTCGAGAAACCCTGGCTGTTCTTGATCGACGACATGATGGTTCAAACCTCGAGGGTCAGCGTCCGGCGGAAAAAGCCGTCGGCGCGTTCGAATATGTCCGCCCACTCGTCGGGACGAAAGTGATGGCGCCTGACGTTCAGGACGACAGTCTCGACCGGCACGCCCTGCTCGCGCAGAGTTCGGGCCCAGCGCTGCGTACGGTGGCGTGGAATGACGGGGTCATCGGCGGCGTGGATCAGCAGAACCGACGGGCGGCGCACGATATCCTCCGACCTGACGTTGCCGGCCGAGGCGACGCCAACGACGGCGCGGATGGGAGTCTGCCGCACGGCGACCTCGGCCGCCAGATAGCCGCCCCGCGAATAGCCCATGGCCCCCAGGCGCGATGCATCGACCCCCGGCAAGGCCAGCGTCCAGTCGACCGCATCGACGACGGCCTGGGGCCACCAGTTCACATCATCCGTCTGGGCGGCGTCGCGGGCGCCGCTGAGATAATCGGGCATGACGATGCGGTAGCCCTGCTCCGCCAGACGCCGCCCATGCTCGACAAAGACCGGCAGATCGGCCGCAAGCCCGCCCGCGCCGTGCAGCAGCAACAGCGTCGCGCCGCTCATCGGACCCGTTTGCGTCGCCGGCTCCATGACCACGATCGGTCGCTCCAGCCCCCGCGTCCGATAAGCCGCCTGACGGATCCCACCGGGCGCCTGCCGCGCCCATGCCGGGCCACCCGCCGACAGACCGGCGAACGCGCCCAGCGCCAGGCGACGGGTGATCGCCATCATCCGCCTACCGGTTCAGGCTGAGGTGGTTGATCAGGTCGGTACGGGTGATCAGGCCGACGAACCTCTCTCCGTCCAGGATGATCGCCACGCGGTCGCGGTCGAAGACCGGTATCAGGGCGTCCAGCGTTTCGCTGACCTGCAAGGTGTCCAGTTCGCGGACCATGGCCGAGGCGACCGGCTTGGCGAACCGCTCTTTCCGCGTGATCTCGTCGGTGTTCATAATGTGGACGATGTCGCTCTCGTCCAGGATGCCAACCAGGCGGCCGTCCTGGATGACCGGCAGTTGCGACACGCCGTCCCCCTTCATCCGCTTGAAGGCGGTGTCCAGGGTGTCTTCCGGGCCGATCACCACGACCTCGCCCCGCTCATATTTGCGGTGGATCAGGTCGGACAGGTCGCCGTGCAACTCGCCCTGGGCCAGACCCTGATCGGCCAGCCAGGCGTCGTTATAGACCTTGGACAGATACTTGGCCCCAGTGTCGCAGACGAAGGTCACGACCCGCTTCGGCTCGGTCTGTTCGCGGCACCAGCGCAGGGCGGTGGCGATCAGCGTGCCGGACGACGACCCGGCCAGGATGCCTTCCTTCAGCAGCAGCTCGCGCGCCGTGGCGATCGCCTCGGCGTCCGGGATGGAATAGGCCTTGTCGATCAGGCTGGCGTCCGCCGTTTCGGGCATGAAGTCCTGACCGATGCCCTCGACCGCATAGCTGCCGTCCGGGCCGGGCACGCCGTCGTTGACCAGACCCGCCAGGGCCGAGCCGACCGGGTCGGCCAGGATAATCTGGGCCTGTGATCCGACGCTCTTCAGATAGCGGGCGATGCCGGTGATGGTGCCGCCCGAACCGATCCCCGCGACGAAGGCGTCGATGTCGCCGTCCATCTGCTCCCAGATCTCGGGGCCGGTCGTCTTGAAGTGGGCGGCCGAGTTGGCGTCGTTGGCGAACTGGTTGACGAAATAGGCGCCCGGAATCTGCTGGGCCAGACGCTCGGCCATGTCGGCATAGTATTCGGGATGGCCGTGGGGCACGTCCGAGCGGGTCAGGCGCACATCGGCGCCCATGGCGCGCAGATGCTGAATCTTCTCCTTCGACATCTTGTCCGGGATCACCAGCAGAACGTTGTAGCCCTTTTGCTTCCCCACCAGGGTCAGCGCCAGGCCGGTATTGCCGGCCGTCGCCTCGACGATCGTCCCGCCGGGCTTGAGCCAGCCCTCAGCCTCCGCCACCTCGATCATCTCCAAAGCGATGCGGTCCTTGATCGAGCCGCCCGGATTCTGGTTCTCCAGCTTCAGGAACAGGCGGCACGGGCCGGTGTCCAGTCGCGTGATCTCGACCATCGGCGTCTTGCCGATGAGCTCCAGCAACGATCGGCTGGGGCGAGCAAGAACGGGTTTGTCGGACATCGACATGACGGGCAGGCTCCGGTGGCGTTTGGCCGGAAGCTGATCGTCCGGCCCTTCGCGGTCAAGCGGCGCAAGATTCCACCCTTTTTCCACGAAGCGCGTTACACAGGACGCAATGGCCAAGACACCGAAACGCCCCACAGCCGGGCTGCCCGACAAAGAGACCCTGATCGCCTTCCTGCGCGAAGCCGGCGAGGCCGAGAAGGCCGACATCGCCCGCGCCTTCGGCCTGAAGGGCGCCGAGCGTCGCGAACTGCGCGAGATGCTCAAGGAACTGGAGGCCGAGGGCCGGCTGGGCAAGCGCGGACGCAAGGGCTTCTCCGAGGCGGGCGCCCTGCCCCCCGTCGGCGTGGCCGATGTGGTCGACCGCGACGCGGACGGCGAACTGTACGTCCAGCTGGTCAAGGCGGCCGAGGACGCGCCACGCGCGATCCTGATGCCGGACAAGGGCGCCAAGGGGCCTGCCCCCGGCCTGGGGGACCGGTTGCTGGTGAAATTCTCCCGCTCGGCCGACGGCTGGGAGGCGAGACTGGTCAAGCGGCTCGACGCCGGGACTAACCGGGTGCTGGGCGTGATCCGCAAATCGGCGCGCGAGACACGTGTCGAGCCGGTCGACAAGCGGTCCAAGGACGTGCTGCTGATCCCGCAGTCGATGGCGGGCGAGTTGCGCGACGGCGATCTGGTGCTGGCCGCCATCGAAAAGGGCGAGCACCGCTATGGTCCCAAGCGCGGCAAGATTCTGGAGACCATCGGCCGCGAGGATGATCCCCGCGCCGCCTCGCTGATCGCGATCCACAGCCATGGGGTGCCCACCGGCTTCTCGGACGCCGTCGAGCGCGAGGCGCTGGATCAGGCCCTGCCCACGCTAAAGGGGCGCGAAGACCTGCGCGAGGTGCCCTTCATCACCATCGACCCGGCCGATGCGCGCGATCACGACGACGCCGTCTACGCCCAGCGGGACGAGGACCCGAAGAACGAGGGCGGCTGGATCATCTGGGTCGCCATCGCCGACGTCGCCGCCTATGTCCGCCCCGGCACGGCGCTGGACCGCGAGGCGCGCGAGAAGGGCAACTCGACCTATTTCCCTGACCGGGTCGAGCCGATGCTGCCCGAGGTGCTGTCCAACGGCCTGTGCAGCCTGAAGGAAGGCGAGAACCGCGCCTGTCTGGCCGTGCGGATGATCTTCGACAAGGCGGGCCGCAAGACCGGCCACCGCTTCATGCGCGGCCTGATGCGCAGCCACGCCAAACTGTCCTACGAGCAGGCCCAGACCGCCATCGACGGCCAGCCGGACGACGCGGCCGGGCCGATCATGGACGCCATCCTGTATCCCCTGTGGAATGGCTATCGCTGCATGCTGAAGGGGCGTGAGAAGCGCAGCCCGCTGGCCATCGAAAGCCCCGAGCGCAAGGTGTTGATGGACCCCGGCGGCGGCATCGGCGCGATCGAGCCGCGCCACTCGCTGGAGGCGCATCGCCTGATCGAGGAGATGATGATCCAGGCCAACGTCTGCGCCGCCGAAACGCTGGAGCAGAAGCGCACGCCTCTGATCTATCGCGTCCACGACGCACCCAGCCAGGAGAAGATTTTCAACCTGGCCGACTTCCTGCATACCATCGCCAAGCCGTGGAACAAGGGTGAGCCGGCGACGACCAAACGGTTCAACAAGCTGCTGGACGAGACGCGCGACGGCCCCTACGCCGAGGTCGTCAACGAGGTGGTCCTGCGCACCCAGATGCAGGCGATCTATTCGCCTGAGAACGTCGGTCACTTCGGGCTGAACCTGGATCGCTACGCCCACTTCACCTCGCCGATCCGGCGCTATTCGGACCTGATCGTGCACCGAGGCCTGATCCGGGCGCTGGGGCTGGGGTCGGACGGGCTGACGGACCGCGAGATCGCCGAACTGCCGGCCATCGCCGAACAGGTGACGACGACCGAGCGCCGCTCCATGGCGGCCGAGCGCGACGCGATGGACCGCTATATCGCCGCCTTCCTGGAAGATCGGGTCGGCGCGACCTTCACCGGGCGGATCACCGGGGTGACGCGGTTCGGCCTGTTCGTGCGGCTGGACGAGACGGGGGCCGACGGCCTGATCCCGGTCTCGACCCTAGGCAGCGAATATTTCACCCACGACGACCGCGCCCACGCCCTGGTCGGCGAACGGACAGGCAAGCGGTTTACTCTGGGGCGCCGGGTCGAGGTGAAGCTGGTGGAAGCCACGCCGGTGACCGGCGGCCTGGTGCTGGAAATGCTGTCCGAGGCCGAACCGCGCGACCCCAACGCCCCCGCCCCCCGCTACGGCATCCGGGGCCGGGGCGGCGACGGCCCGCCCATGCGAGGGAAAGGCCGCCCCGGCGGTCCCAAGCCCCGCAACGGCGGCAAGCCCGCCGGTGGGCTGAAGGGGGTTCGAAAGGGCAAGCGGCGGTGAGCACCCAGCCCTTCGACGCCGCTCAGGACCTGAAGGACGCCCCGCGCACCGGAAATGTGCAAAGGCCAAAGGACGCCGCCACCCTGATCCTGACCCGTGGGGGCGAGCGGCCCCAGGTGCTGATGGGGCGACGGGCGCCCGGCCATGTCTTCATGGCGTCCAAATGGGTGTTCCCCGGCGGACGGATCGACCGCGCCGACTTCACCGCCGCATTCGCCCGGGATCTGGGGGCCGACAGCGCCCGTCGGCTGGAGAACGAGATACCCCCCCGTCGCGCACGCGCCCTGGCCCTGACCGCCGTGCGCGAGACGTGGGAGGAGACAGGGCTTGTTCTGGGGCGGTCGGCGCCATCGGTTGCGGTGGCCGGACCCTGGCGCGATTATCGGCGGCTGGGCGCCCTGCCCGACCTGTCAGTGCTGTCTTATATCGCCCGCGCCATCACGCCGCCGGGCCGCTCGCGCCGGTTCGACGCCCGATTCTTCATGGCCCCGGCCGAAGCCCTGCTGACACCCGAACCCACAGCCGGTTCGGGTGAACTGGACGAGATCGCCTGGTTACCGCTGGACGAGGCGAGGACCCTGGACCTGCCCGCCATCACACGGTTCGTGCTGGACGAAGTTGCCGAGCGGATTCAGCAGGGTCCCCAGCGCACCCCGCCCTTTGTCCGCATGGTCCGGGGTCGTCATCTGGTGACGCGCGAATAGGTCACGCCGCGCGGTTGACTTCCGGGCGTCCCCGAGTATGTTCCGCGCCTCTTATTTTAGCGGCTTTCGCCGTCGCAGAGGTAATTCCGATGGCCAAACCGGCTTCGATCAAGATCCGCCTGAACTCCACGGCCGACACCGGCTTCTTCTACGTCACCAAGAAGAACGCCCGCACCATGACCGAGAAGATGGTCGTCAAAAAGTACGACCCGGTCGTGCGCAAGCACGTCGAGTTCAAGGAAGGCAAGATCAAGTAAGACTTGATCCGGCGGTTCGCCGCCGTGCTGACTGATTGAAACGCCCGGTCGAATGGCCGGGCGTTTTGCTATGCCTGGATCACGGCTCAGGCCGCGCGGGCGATGACGCGGTTACGGCCTGCGGACTTGGCCTCATAGACCCCTTCGTCCGCCCGCTTCAGCAGGGCGTCGGGGGTGTCGCCCTCGCCGGTCGAGGCGGCGACGCCGACCGAGACGGTGATGGTCAGTTGCTCGCGCCCGCCCATGATACGGAACGGGGCAGAAGCGATGTCGCGCCGAATGCGGTCGGCGACGCTGTGCGCCGCCTCCAGCGAGGCGCCGGGCATGACGACCACGAACTCCTCGCCGCCCAGACGACACGGCAGATCGATGGCGCGCACGTTGGTGGCCAGACGCACCGCGAACTCACGCAGCACCTCGTCCCCGGCGTCGTGACCGAACCCGTCGTTGACCGCCTTGAAGTGATCGATGTCCAGCACCAGCGTTGCGACAGATTCCCCGCCGTGGTTGGCGTGGTCCACCAGCCCCTGCAACTGGCCCGACATATAGCGTCGGTTATGCAGGCCGGTCAGGGCGTCAGTGACAGCCATCTCCAGGCTGTAATCCAGCTTGTCACGCAGGAAGTCGGCATAGCGCTTTCGGCGGATCTGGGTGCGCACCCGGGCCAGCAGTTCGCCCGGATCGACCGGCTTCAGCAGGATGTCGTTGACGCCCAGTTCCAGCGCCTTGATCAGGCGCGGTCGTTGGGCCGGATCGACCAGGCCCAGGATCGGCGTCCGCCGCGTCGCCTCGCTGGAACGGGCGTTAGCGATCAGACGCAGGCCGTCAAAGCCTGCCGCCTCGACATTGACGATCATCAGGTCGATCGGCCCGCGCGCCGCCACCAAGGCGACCGCCGGATTGGTCTCTATGGCCGCCCGATGTTCAATCGACAGCTCCTGGATCAGACGCTCAGCCTGAACCGGCTGGTCATCGACCACCAGAACGCGTCCGCCCGCCCCGCGCAAACGTGCGCCGGCCTGACCTTCGACACCAAAGCTGCGGCCGCGCTCCTCGCGCTCCATCAGCTCGTCCATGACCATCTTCAGCCGCACCAGAGAGCGCAGCCGCGCCATCAGGATCACATCGTCCAGCGGCTTGGTCAGAAAGTCATCGGCCCCCGCATCCAACCCGCGAACGCGATCCTCGCGTCCGTCCAGGGCGGTGACCAGAACCACCGGAATATGACTGGTGGCGGGGTCTTCCTTGAGCCGGCGGCAGGTCTCGAACCCGTCCATACCGGGCATCATGACGTCCAGCAGGATGATATCCGGCGCCTCGCTGGCGGCCAGCGCAATCGCCGTCGGCCCGTCCTGACAGGTCAGGACGTCATAATATTCCAGCGTCAGCTTGGCTTCGAGCAGCCGGACGTTCGCCTCGACGTCGTCAACGACAAGAATGCGTGCGGTCATCGTCCGGCGGCCTCAGCCCAGATGCCGGCGGACGGTCTCGAGGAAATGCATCACCGAGATTGGTTTGGAGATATAGGCCTCGCAGCCCCCCTCGCGGATACGCTCCTCGTCGCCTTTCATCGCGAAGGCAGTGACGGCGACGACAGGGATATGGCTCAGCTCCTCGTCGTCCTTGAGCCATTTGGTCACCTCCAACCCCGAGATTTCCGGCAGCTGAATGTCCATCAGGATCAGGTCGGGCCGATGCTGGCGCGCCAGAGCCAGCGCCTGCAGACCCTCACGGGTCTGGAACGTCTCATAGCCCTGGGAATCGAGCAGATCATGAAAGAGCTTCATGTTCAGCTCGTTGTCCTCGACGATGAGAACCTTCTTCGACATCATCACCGGGCGGGTCGCCTTCTCGTTTCCGCGGGTAGCCGAGGCTTTATTTCGCCTTCTTGCCTGTCACTGTGACCGGGCAGTCTTAAGTTGGGGTGAAGCCCGTTCACGGAGCGCCGCTCGCCGATGAAGACCCTGTGCCGCGATTGCCTGTGGAGCGATGACGCCATCGTCGCCCGCTGTGGCGCGTGCGGGTCGCGGCGCGTGATCGCCCACGCTGAACTGGACCGACTGACCATCGCTCATATGGACTGTGACGCCTTCTACGCGTCGGTCGAGAAGCGTGATCGGCCGGAATTGCGGGACAAGCCGGTCATCATCGGTGGCGGCAAGCGCGGCGTGGTCGCGACCGCCTGCTATGTCGCGCGGCTCAGCGGGGTCGGTTCGGCCATGCCGATGTTCAAGGCGTTGAAGGCCTGTCCCGACGCGGTCGTGATCAAGCCGAACTTCGCCAAATACAAGCACGAGAGCGAGCGCATCCTGGGCGCGCTGGCGAAGCTGACGCCGCTGATTCAGCCCCTGTCGCTGGATGAGGCCTGGGCTGATCTGTCCGGGACCGAACGGCTGAACGGGGGTCCCCCGGCGCTGCAACTGGCCCGGCTGCAGAAATGGATCGAGGAGGAGGTCGGTCTGACCGTCTCCATCGGCCTGGCCCCCAACCGTTTCCTGGCCAAGGTGGCATCGGAGCTGGACAAGCCGCGCGGCTTCTCGGTCATCGGGTCCGAGGCGCAGGTCCTGCTGGCGCCGCGTCCTGTATCGATCCTGCCCGGCGTGGGGCCGGTGTTCTCGCGCACCCTGCGCAGCGACGGCTTCGCCACCGTCGGCGATCTGGCGGCGGCGGATCTGCGAGACCTGGTGAAACGCTATGGCGAGTGGGGTCTGCGCCTGTCCGACCTGGCGCACGGCCGCGACGGCCGCGCCGTAAATCCGGAACGCGACCGCAAGGGGATGAGCGCCGAGACCACCTTCAACGACGACCTGACCACGGCTGAGGCGCTGGAGGCCGAGCTGTGGCCCCTGTGCGAGAAGCTGGCGTCCAAGGCGCGGCGCGACGGGGTCGCCAGTCGGGTGCTGGTGCTGAAGCTGCGACGCACCGACTTCCGCATCGTCACCCGCCGCGTCAGTCTGCCCGAGCCGGTTCAGACGGCCCGCGCCCTGTTCGCGGTCGGCCGTGACCTGCTAAAGGCCGAGCTGGGCCCGCCCTATCGCCTGATCGGTATCGGCATGGCCGAGGTCGTCGATGCCGACGACGCGCCCGCCGCCCTGTTCGACACGCCCGAAACGCGCGCCCTGAAGACCGAAACCGCCATCGACCGCCTACGCGACCGGTTCGGCGCCGGGGCCGTGGTGGCGGGTCGTGCGTTGAAGCCCGCGATCAAGCCGAAGGGGGCCGCATGACCGTCGATCTGGCCAGGCGCGCCTGGGACCATGGCTGGCGACTGGACCCCATCGTCCGCAGCCTGCTGGACACCGACTTCTACAAGCTGCTGATGCTGCAGCTGATCTGGAAGCGTTACCGCAACGTCCCGGTGACCTTCGAACTGATCAACCGCAAGCCCGAGGTGCGACTGGCCGATCAGGTCGATGAACAGGCCCTGCGAGAACAGCTGGACCACGCCCGCACCGTACGCCTGACCACGCGCGAGCGCGTCTGGCTGGCGGGCAACAGCTTCCACAGTCGGGCGCGGATGTTCGATCCGGACTTCATCGACTGGCTGTCTGCCTATCGCCTGCCCGACTATGCGCTGGAGCGGCGGGACGGGCAGTATCGCCTGACGTTCAACGGATCCTGGGCCGATGTGACCCTGTGGGAGATTCCGGCCCTGGCCATCGTCGGCGAACTGCGCGCCCGCGCCGGACTGAAGCGGCTGGGCCGGTTCGAGCTGGATATCCTCTATGCCCGCGCCAAGACCCGACTGTGGAGCAAGGTCGAGCGGCTGCGCGCCCTGCCTGATCTGGCCCTGTCAGACTTCGGCACGCGGCGGCGGCACGGCTTCCTGTGGCAGGCTTGGTGTATTCAGGCGTTGAAGGAAGGGCTGGGTTCGGCCTTCATCGGCTCGTCCAACGTCCTGCTGGCGATGGAGAACGATCTGGAGGCCATCGGCACAAACGGCCACGAACTGCCCATGGTGCTTGCCGCCATGGCGGGCGAGGATGACGCGGCCCTGCGCGCCGCGCCGTGGCGGGTGCTGGAAGCGTGGCGTGATCTGTACGACGGCAATCTGCTGGTCGCCCTGCCCGACGCCTTCGGCACCGAGGCCTTTCTGGCCGATGCCCCGGCCTGGGTCGCGGACTGGACGGGCTTTAGACCCGACTCGGCGCCGCCGGTTCAGGCGGGCGAGCGGATCATCGACTGGTGGCGGACGCACGGCCGCGACCCGCGCGAGCGGCTGCTGGTCTTCTCGGACGGGCTGGATATCGACGCCGTCGAGGCGACGCATCGCCATTTCCAAGGCCGGGTCCGGATGAGCTTTGGCTGGGGCGCCAACCTGACCAACGACTTCCACAACTGTTCACCCGCGCCGGCGCCCGAACTGGAGCCGCTGTCGCTGGTCTGCAAGGTCACCCATGCGGCCGGGCGCCCTGCCGTCAAACTGTCCGACAATCCGCACAAAGCCACCGGCGATCCGGCCGAGATCGCCCGCTATCTGCGCGTTTTCGGCGAAGCGGGGCGCCAGACGCGCCCGGTCGTCGTCTGAAGCGGATGACGGCGTGACCGCAGCGCGCTAAACCCCGCCGCAACAACCAAGGGAGTTCTCCATGTCCGTCGCCGCCCGCCTTACCGAACTCGGCATCACCCTGCCCGAAGCCGCCAAGCCGGTGGCCAGCTATGTCTCCTATGTCCGCTCGGGCAATACGCTGACCATCTCGGGCCAGCTGTCGAACGACGCCAACGGCGGGATCAAGGGCACGGTCGGTGTGGACGTGACGCCGGAGCAGGCCCAAGCCGCCGCGCGCCTGTGCGGCCTCAACCTGCTGGCCCAGATCAGCGCCGCCGTGGACGGCGACCTGGACCGCGTGGTCCGCGTCGTGAAGCTGGGCGGTTTCGTCCAGGCCGGACCCGACTTCATCGCCATCCCCGCCGTCATCAACGGCTGTTCAGACCTGATGGTCGATGTCTTCGGCGACGCGGGCAAGCACGCCCGTTCGGCCGTCGGCGTCTACAAGCTGCCGCTCGGCTTCGCCGTCGAAGTGGACGCTGTCGTCGAGGTGAAGTGACCTTCCAGATTCGGGTCAATGACGGGATCGCCGCCATAGGTCGGGACGCGTGGGACGCCTGCGCGGCCCCGACCGGCGATCCCTTCGTCGCCTGGGATTTTCTGCACGCCTGCGAGGCGTCCGGCAGCGCCGTCCCGCGCCAGGGCTGGGCGACGCGCCACCTGTCCCTGCACGATGAAGACGGCGCCGTGCTGGGCGTCATGCCCCTGTATCTGAAGGGGAACAGCCAGGGCGAATACGTCTTCGACCACAGCTGGGCCGACGCCTATGAGCGCGCGGGCGGCCGCTATTATCCCAAGCTGCTGGGCGCCGTGCCCTTTACTCCGGCCACCGGGCCGCGCTTCCTGAACGCGCCCCAGACCGACGCCGCCACGGTGCGCGAGGCCCTGTTGCAAGGCGCGCTGGCCCTGACCGAGCGGCTAGGCGTCTCGTCTCTGCATGTGAACTTCCCGATCGAGTCGGAGTGGCAGGCGATGACGGAAGCGGGCCTGCTGCCGCGCCGTGACATCCAGTTCATCTGGCGCAACGACGGCTATGCGACCTTCGACGACT
This sequence comes from Brevundimonas sp., assembly GCF_004210735.1. Classification (GTDB taxonomy): domain Bacteria; phylum Pseudomonadota; class Alphaproteobacteria; order Caulobacterales; family Caulobacteraceae; genus Brevundimonas. The sequence continues at coordinate 8,919 of NZ_SDZL01000039.1, read as the reverse complement.
TCCTGGCCGCCCTGTCCTCCAACCGGCGCAAGACCATCCGGCGCGAACGGCGTGAGGCGCAGGTGGGGCTCGACATCCGCGTCCTCACCGGCGCCGACATCACCGAAGCGCACTGGGACGCCTTCTTCGCCTTCTACATGGACACCGGCGACCGCAAATGGGGCCGCCCCTATCTGACGCGCGACTTCTTCGCCCGCGTCGGGGCAAGCATGGCCGACCGGATCGCCCTGGTCATGGCGTTCCGCGACGGAACGGCCATCGCCGGGGCGCTGAACTTCATCGGCCGCGATGCTCTGTACGGCCGACAGTGGGGCGCGCTGGACGACGTGCCCTTCCTGCATTTCGAGCTTTGCTACTATCAGGCCATCGACTTCGCCATCGCGCGGGGTCTCTCGCGCGTTGAGGCGGGCGCGCAGGGCGAGCACAAGATAGCCCGCGGCTATCTGCCCGCCCCGGTTTATTCCGCCCACTGGATTGCCGATCCGGCCCTGCGCGAACCGGTCGCCCGCTATCTGGACAGCGAGCGACCTGCGGTCGAGGACGAAATGGCGGCGATGACCGAAGCCCTCAGCCCCTATCGCGCGCCGGTGTAGGAGCGGAAGCTTTCGACCACCTGCGGGCTCTGGCGCAACGCCAGGGCGAGATCGGCGCGGCCTTCCTCTTCACGGCCCAGAGCGATCAGGGCCAGACCCCGTCCGTACCGCGCGGGCGGCATGGCGGCCTGGCGGCTGAGGGCATAGTCAAAGTCGGCCAGGGCGTCTTCGTGTCGACCTTGCTGCAGTCGCAACCGTGCGCGCGAATCCGCGATCGGGCCGGACATCGGCTGGGCCGCCAACGCCGCCTCGCACCAACTGTCAGCCTGCTCCAGACCGGCCCCGGCCAGGGTCAGCATCCAGCAGCCCTCATTGAGCATGACCGGATTGTCCGGATTGGTCTCCACCAGAGAACGGGTCAAGGCCACAGCCCCATCCGTGTCGCCGCCCGCCGCCAGCGCCGCCACCAGCGTTTGGGTCGAAGGTTCGATCTCGCTCGCATCGCGCTGCATCAGGGTGCGCGCCAGCGCCATCGCCTCGGCGCCGCGCCCCCCCTCGATCAGCAGATCAATGCGTGACGTGATCAACTGGATATTGTGCGGCGCCTCCTCCATCGCGGCCAGCGACAGCGTCTCCGCCTCGGCCGTGCGGTCCAGCAGCGCCAGCAGGGCCGCCTTCTCCGCCTTCGCCTGGGGCTTGCTCGCATCCGACGCCGCGTTCAGGGCCGCGTCCATATCCGCCACGGCCCGGTCGCCCAGGCCCGCCGCCAGATAGGCATAGGCGCGCGCCTGCAGCACGCCGACATTGCGCGGGGACAGGCGAAGCAGGCGCGTATAGGCCAGGATCAGCTCCCGCGTGTCGCCACGACCGCTGGCCAGGTTGAGGCGGCCGTAGGTGACCGAGTCATTCGCCGGATCCAGCGCCTCGGCCTGATCCAGATCAGCCTCGGCCCCATCCAGGTCGCCCATGGTGAGGCGCAGACCCGCGCGTGCCGCCCAGACGCCGGCCTGGTCGGCCGTGATCTCTACCCCGCGGTCTGCGGCCTTGGTCGCCTCATCATACAGACCGAGCGCCGCCAGCTCGCGGACGCGAGTCTGGAACGATTGAGCGCGCTTGGTCGCGTCGATTTCCGCTTCCTGTGTAGCCCAGGCCGCGCGGTCGGCCACCGTCGGCTGATAGACGCCGCGAACCGTCAGGCTGGGCGTCCGCCCAAATCGGGTATCGCCCGCCAGACGCGCCTTTTCATACTCGTCGTGGGTGACCTCGTAAGCGTTCGCCGAAGCGGTAGCGAGCCCGGTCAGGCGCGCGCCATCGACGGTCATCGTCCGACTGTAGTGCGTCCCGATGAAATCGAACTCCAGACTGCCTCCATAGACGTCGTAACGCGTCCCTTCCGGCAGGCGGTAATCGGCCCGTCCTGCGGACGACATCGGATAGCTGACGACGTGCGGAGCATTCGGCAGGAAGGTTGTGGTGCGCTTGGTCAACTGGGGCGGGCGAATGCGAAGGCCTTCCGGGGACAGGGCGCCATACTCCAGCACGCTTCCATCCACGCGCCCGGTCACCGTGATCACATAAGCGGCCAGACTTTCGTCGTAGGCGGCGGTGACCGCGATGTCCTTCATCTGCTCGCCCATCGACTCGCGCATGCTGTCCAGTCGCTCCTGACGCGCGGCCGGACCCATGTTTTGCATTGTCGAGGCGGCTTCCAACCCGTCATCACCGCGGATGAGGGTCTTCACTGTCACAGCGGCAGGCGCGAAAAGACCCGCCGAGGCGTCAACGATCTCGACAACCTCGGCGCCCGCCGTGGCTTGCGGGATCGGCACAATGCGGTCCAGTCCCGTGCGACCTTCGGTCAGCACCAGGGCGCTGTGGTAGGGCGCAAAGGCGGACTGCTCCAGCACGCGATCATTGGCTCGCGTTCCGTCCAGCCAGTATGTGGCGCCGTCCAGTTCGGCCCGAACCAGCACATGGTCGAAGGCGCGAAGTCGCGGCAGGGATTCCGCCAGACTGTCGCCCGTGTCGGTCGAGACCAGCGCCGCATCCGCCGGAATGCCCAGCTCGCGCAGCAGGGCCAGCAACAGGGCCGTCTTGCCCTTGCAGTCACCCTGGCGCAGCCGCCAGACCTCATCGGCGCTGGTCGGCACCCAGCCGCCCTCTCCCATCAGGATGGCCAGATAGCGCACCTGATCCTGGACCACGCGAAGAGCAGCCAGGGCCTGATCCCGTTGGGTCGAATGTGCGGCCTTGATACGGGCGACTTCGGTACGTAGCGACGAGGTCTCGGACAGGGTCGCCGCGCGATCGTAGTGAGGCGTCATCAGCGAAACCACATCGCCCCAGCCGTCATAGCTCGACAGCTCCGCCTCGCGGGCCAGGAAGAACCGGCGCGGGGCGTCGTTGGGCACGAAATACGGCTCGACATTCTTCATATCGACGACGATCTCGTTGAAGCCGCCGCGACGCCGCACCGCCGGCACCGTCCAGCCCGGTGTGGCGCGAACCCTCATGTTCAGGTTCTCAGGCCACGAGGCCGCAACGTGCAGGTGCTCGACCGTCGAGCTCAGGCCGCCGCTGATCACCGCCTCGGGGCGAGCGTCGGCCACCGGCTCGCGGCGGGTCACCGTATAGGCCACGTCCAGTTCGTCGCCGACGCGCAGGTCCGCGGGGTGCAGGGCTGCGGTCAGCTGTCCCATGACAGTCGAATTTTCAAAGCCGGTTTCGCGACGCAGGACCTCGAACTTCTGAGTGTCCAGAACCTCGATCACGGCGCCCTGACGGACAACCCGTACATGGTGGATCGTCAGATCTTCATGGTCGGCGGACCAATCCAGGGCGATGACGCCACCCGAGCCCAGGCCCTCAGGCGACTGCAGCAGGATGCGATAGCGAACATAGCTGTGGCGCGCCGCATCGTCGAACCGCGTCTGGGCGTCGTACAAACGGTAGCGATACCCCACCTCGCTGGTTTCGGCGACGCCGGGGACTCCAGGCTCGACGGGACGCACCCAGTCGCTTGCAGGCGCCAGCAACAACTGGTCGCCGGCCCACGCCGAAGACGCCGCCAGAATCGCGGCGGCCGAAACCATCATACGGAAAAACAAGGCGGATCCCCCCGGATCGAGACTTACTGGTCGGCCCGCTCGGCGCGACGGGCCGACAGAACCATGTCACTCCACGACCATGCAACCAAAAGCTACCCGTGAGGCGCCTGCACTGACATTCGGTCGCGGCCCCTGGACGGAACCATGAGCCCTCTCTGGACGCTTGACCGGCATCCTCCTTCCAACCCCAGGGATCAGCCATGACCGACCAACGCATCGAAGGCGTCGCCACCGAAATCGAAGGCAAGGCCAGGAACGGCCTCGGCCGTCTTGCCGGCGACAGCAAGCTCCAGGTCGAAGGCAAGTTCAAGGAGTATGAGGGCAAGGCGCGTGACGCCTATGGCCGCGTCATCGACGGTCTGGACGGCATGGTCGGTCGCGCCCCCGCTGATCTTCAGGAGCCCGCCCGCAAGGGTCTGGAGTTCGCCCGCCGCAAGCCGCTGTTGACCACCGGCATCCTGGCCGGCGCCGCCATCCTGCTCAGCAGCCTGGGCCGCCGCCGCTAATCAGCGCCCCTTCAACCCATAAAAAAGGCCCGGGAAATCCCCGGGCCTTTTCGCTTTGACTAACTGAGCCAGCTGTCAGGCCGTCTCTTCCGCCTCTTCCTTCACGGCCGCGCCCTTGGACGGGGTGATGTCGAATGCGATCTTGCCGTCTTTCAGCTCCACCTTCACATGACCGCCGCGGGTCAGGCGACCGAACAGGATGTCGTCGGCCAGCGGCTTCTTGATGTGTTCCTGAATGACGCGGGCCAGAGGCCGTGCGCCATACAGTTCGTCAAAGCCGTTCTTGGCCAGCCAGTCGGTCGCTCCGTCGGTCAGTTCGATAGTGATGTTGCGGTCCGCCAGTTGGGCGTCCAGCTGCATCATGAACTTGCCGACCACCGAACGGATTGTCTCGGCCCCCAGCGGCTTGAAGGCCACGATGGCGTCCAGACGGTTGCGGAACTCCGGCGCGAACAGGCGCTGGATGGCCTTGTCGTCCTCGCCCTCGACCTTGCCCCGGCCAAAGCCGATGGAGGCGCGGGCGTTGTCGGCGGCCCCGGCGTTGGTGGTCATGATCAGGATGACGTTCCTGAAATCGACCTTCTTGCCGACGGCGTCGGTCAGGACGCCGTTGTCCATCACCTGAAGCAGGATGTTATAGACGTCAGGGTGCGCCTTCTCGATCTCGTCCAGCAGCACCACCGAGTGCGGATGCTGATCAACGGCGTCGGTCAGCAGGCCGCCCTGATCATGACCGACATAGCCCGGAGGCGCGCCGATCAGGCGGCTGACTGTATGGCGCTCCATGTATTCCGACATGTCGAAACGCTGCATCTCGATGCCCAGCGTGGCGGCCAGTTGCTTGGCCACCTCGGTCTTGCCGACGCCGGTCGGGCCGCTGAACAGGAAGGCGCCGATAGGCTTGTTCGGATCACGCAGACCGGCGCGCGCCAGCTTCATCGCCGACGAGACCTGATCGATGGCTTGTTCCTGGCCATAGACCGTCCGCTTCAGATCGGCCTCCAGCTCGCGCAGGGATTCCGTGTCCGACTTGCTGACCGACTTCGGCGGAATGCGGGCCATCCTGGCGATGACGGCCTCGACCTCCTTCTGGCCGATGACCTTCTTGCGCCTGGATTCCGGCAGCAGCATCTGTGACGCCCCCGCCTCGTCGATCACGTCGATGGCCTTGTCCGGCAGCTTGCGGTCGGTGATGTAGCGCGCCGACAGATCGACGGCCGTGCGGATCGCCGAGTCCGTGTAGCGCAGCTTGTGGTGCGTCTCGTAGGTGGTCTTCAGGCCCTTCAGGATCTTCACCGTGTCCTCGATCGTCGGCTCATTGACGTCGATCTTCTGGAAGCGCCGGACCAGGGCCCGGTCCTTCTCGAAATGCTGGCGATATTCCTTGTAGGTCGTCGACCCCATGCAGCGCAGCGAACCCGAAGCCAGAGCCGGCTTCAGCAGGTTGGAGGCGTCCATGGCCCCGCCGCTGGTCGCGCCGGCCCCGATCACCGTGTGGATCTCGTCGATGAAGAGGACCGCGTTGTCGTGGTTCTCCAGTTCCTTGACGACCTGCTTCAGGCGCTCCTCGAAGTCGCCGCGATAGCGGGTGCCGGCCAGCAGCGCGCCCATGTCCAGGCTGAAGATGGTGGCGTCCTTCAGCACGTCCGGGACTTCGCCGTTGACGATCTTGCGAGCCAGGCCCTCGGCGATGGCGGTCTTGCCCACGCCGGGGTCGCCGACCAGCAGCGGATTGTTCTTGGTCCGGCGGCACAGGATCTGGATCGAGCGTTCGACCTCGGCGTTGCGGCCGATCAGCGGATCGATCTTGCCGTTGCGGGCCTTGGCGTTCAGATCGACGCAATAGGCCTCCAGCGCCTCGCCGCCCGATTTGACGGTGGCGGCGTCCTCGTTGTCCTCGGGGCTGCCACCGCGCGCCGGGCGCGTTTCACCCGCACCCGCCTTCTTGGCGATGCCGTGGGCGATATAGTTGACCGCATCGTACCGCGTCATGTCCTGCTCCTGCAGGAAATAGGCGGCGTGGCTCTCGCGCTCGCTGAAGATGGCGACCAGGACGTTGGCCCCGGTCACTTCCTCGCGACCCGAGGACTGGACGTGGATCACCGCGCGCTGGATCACGCGCTGGAAGCCGGCAGTCGGTTTGGCGTCGTCGCCATCGGCTGTGGCCAGGGCGGCCAGGTCGTTGTCGACATACAATGTCAGGGCTGTCTTGAGCGCCGGCAGATCGACGTTGCAGGCCGTCATGACGCCCGTGGCGTCCGGGTCGTCGATCAGGGCCAGCAACAGGTGCTCGAGCGTCGCATATTCATGCCGACGTTCGTTGGCGTAGTGGACCGCGCGGTGCAGGGTCTCTTCGAGAGGACGCGAAAATGAGGGCATGTGGAGGTTCCTCTCAGTCCTTTTCCATCGTGCATTGCAGGGGGTGCTGGTGACGACGGGCCGTCTCGACCACCTGGGCGACCTTGGTTTCGGCCACTTCGTAGGTGAAGACGCCGCACACGCCGACGCCGTGCTGATGCACATGCAGCATGATGCGGGTCGCGTCCTCGCGGCTCTTCTGGAAGAACCGCTCCAGCACATAGACGACGAATTCCATCGGCGTGTAGTCGTCGTTCAGGATCAGCACCCGATACAGCGAGGGCCGCTGAAGTTTCGGCTTGGTTTCGGTGACGGTTGCGGCCCCGAGACCGCCTCCCTGTTCACCTGGCCGTTGGTTAGGCATTCGTCGTCCGTCTTGGGGAAGTCGATGGATCAGATAGGGAATGATGGCCTGATTTGTAGTGCCGTCCAGTGAAAGCTTCCGTGAACCGGAATGCAGAAAGGGCCCGGAGCGTTCGCCCCGGGCCCTTCCCAGCCTGTTCCCTTGGTCGCTGCGGCTTAGCGCGCGGCCTGGAACTTCTCGACCGAGGCGGTGACGCGCTCGTTGATCGGCTTGAAGCTGTCCTTCACCGAGGCGGTGAAGATTTCGGCGGCCCGGGTGGCTTCCGAAAGGTAAGACTCGGTGGCCGACTTGGCCCAGTTGGTCTGCAGTTCCAGCAGTTCCTGGATCGAACGGGCCTGGCTCAGCGACTGGGCGGCGGCGACGCCGTCTTCCCAGCTCTTCTTGCTGTACGAAACAGCCTGCTGCGACAGGGCTTCGGCGCCCTTCTGGGCGGCCGAGGCCGACTCGACCAGGGCTTCCAGGTTCTTCTTGCCGTGGGCGTTCAGTTCGCCCAGCGAGGCGACCGACTTGTCGACGCCTTCACGGAACGCCTGGGCGCCGGCGGCCTGGAATTTTTCAGCTTGAGCCTGGGCCTTGGCGGCGCCCTGCTCGACGGTTTTCTTCACGGTTTCGGCGCTGTCGGCCATGGGGAGGTCTCCTGAAGCGGCGATCACAAAAGGGGGCGCGGCCCGATTGGACCGCTCGAGACGTCATATGGTGCATGTGCGAAATGAGGTCAAGGTTTTTTGTGCAGTGCACAATATGAACGCTGATAACCTGACAACCTGCGCGTTCACAAAGTTGTTGACGCCTTGTTTACCACCCCGAAACCCCCTGCCCTCATGTTAGGTTTTCAGTATGCGTCGCGCCGGGGGGTCGTCGTCGCGCCACAGTTACGAGGCTATCGCTTGCCGATGACCGCATTGTTCCGTCGCCTGGTTCCCGCAGCCGTCGCCCTTGTGGCCCTCAGCGTCGCGCCCACGCCGGGCGCAGGTCCGCTGGTCGCCCAGTCCGCTGACAACGCGCGTTACGCCGCCGTCGTCGTCGACGCCGCTTCGGGCGAGGTCCTGTTCGGTCGGTTCGCCGACAGCCGCCGCTATCCCGCCTCCATCACCAAGGTGATGACCCTGTATCTGGCGTTCGAAGCGCTGGCCGAGGGCAAGGTCAAGCTGACGGACACGCTCACAGTCTCGCCCCGCGCGGCCTCGCAGCCACCCTCGAAACTGGGCTTGGCGGCAGGCCAGTCGATCACCCTGGACAACGCCATGCGGGCGACGGCCGTGCGATCGGCCAACGACATGGCCGTGGCCATCGCCGAGCATGTCGGCGGATCCGAGGGCCGCTTCACCTCGATGATGACACTGAAGGCCGAAGAGCTGGGCATGACCCAGACCCGCTACGTCAACGCCAACGGCCTGCCTGACAGCCGCCAGCTGACGTCGGCCCGGGACCTGGCCATCCTGGCGCGCGCCGTGATGCGCGACTATCCCCAGTACTATCGCTATTTCGGCCTGCACGACTGGGCCTATGAAGGTCGCGACTATCGCAACACCAACGGCCTGCTGACGACCCAGGGGTATGACGGCATCAAGACCGGCTACACCAACGCCTCGGGCTATAATCTGGCCGCGTCGACGGTGAAGGACGGCAAGCGCCTGATCACCATCGTCCTGGGCGGACGGTCCAGCGCGACCCGCAACGCCCACGTCGTTGAACTGATGGACACGGGCTTCGAGGTCGAACGTCGCCGCAAGCATGGCGAACGCATTCAGGTCGCCCAGAATTTCTTCGAAGAGCGTGGCTATGGCGTCTCCCTCGAGCCGCCGGTTCAATACGCCTCGCTGACCAGCACACCGACCAGTGAGGATGAGGCCGAAGGCGTGGGCGTGGGCTCCAACGCCGTCGCCTATACAGCCGCCTTGGCGCGGCCGCCCGCGCCGACCGAGGTTATACCCGCCCCGTCCGCCGTGCGCGCCTCAGGCGAACGCCCGTCGAACAACCTGACCGCCTCACTAAATGGTGGCTCGGCGGGCGTTCGCCTGAGGCGCGCACGGCGGACGGGGCGGGTATAA
>NZ_SDZL01000038.1 GCF_004210735.1 Brevundimonas sp. | reverse complement strand
CCAGTCGCGCGCGAGAGCGGCAAGATCGGCTTCGCCTCGCTGCGGGCGGGCGGGGTGATCGGGGAGCATACGGTGCTGTTCGCGTCCGAGGACGAAACCCTGACCCTGAGCCATTCGGCCATCGACCGCAGCCTGTTCGCCAAGGGCGCCGTCGCCGCCGCCGCCTGGGTCCGCAGCCGCCGCCCCGGCCTGTACGACATGCAAGACGTGCTGGGTTTCCGTCAGGCGTGACGCCTGACGGGCGCTATCGCGCGTGACGCGGTCACGCGCTGCTTGAGTGCGATCTTCCCTTCTCCCCTTGCGGGAGAAGGTGGCAGGCGAAGCCTGACGGATGAGGGGTCGCGCTTCCAGCGGACCGGGGTATGGTCGCCCCATGGATACGCTTGCCGTTCGCTGGGCCCGGCTGGAACCGCGCATGACCGTCGTCGGGCCGGACGACGACCGGCCGCGGCCCGCCGTTCTGATCTTCCACGGCTGCGGCGGGCTGAGGCCGCATCTGCCGCGTTACGCCGAGGCCGCCAAGGCGGCGGGCTGGCGGGCCTTCATCATCGATTCCTACGGACCGCGCGGCTATGGCAGGGCCTTCGCCCTGACGGCGGTGTGCAGTGGTCTGGTGTTGCGCGGGTACGAGCGGGCCGGCGACGTGCTCGCCGCCATCGACGGAATCTCGCGCCGGGCCGACGTCGATGCTAGCGCCCTGGCCATCGCCGGCTGGAGCCACGGCGGCTGGTCGATCATGGAGGCGATGAGCGCCACGCCCACGCCGGGCGCCATGGGCGTGGCCGATCCGGGGGCCTGCGACCTGTCTGGCGTTCGCGCGGTGTGGCTGTCCTATCCCTATGTCGGGACCTTCGCCTTCAACCGGATGCGGCCGTGGCGGCATTGCCCGCGCGTGCTGGCGGTGACGGCCCGCCGCGACCATCTTACGACCGTCACCAACGCCCAGCGGATCAACGCCATGCTGGCGGACTGCGGCGCTGAGGTCGAAAGCTGGATCGCCGAGGGGACCCACGCCTTCGACGAGCCGACCGGGGCCGGGCCGATGCGGTATGACGCCGAACTGACGGATGAGGCCCTGCGCCGGTTCGGCGCCTTCCTGACCGACGCGGCCCCCCACACCTAGGCGGACTCGACCCGAACCTCGGCGCGGATGGAGTTGGCGATGTAACAGGCCGCGTGCGCGCGGTGATGCAGGTCGGTGATGGCCGCTGTGTCGGGGCGGACCTTTCCGGACCAGTCGATGGCGGGACGCAGCACGACCTCAATGATAGCGGTGCGGCCCCGCTCATCTTTACCCATCACGCCCACGGCGTTGTCCAGATACCGATCGACGACGAAACCGCCCCGGGCCGCAAAGGCGAGAAAGAACAGCATGTGGCAACTGCTGGCGGCGGCGACCAGCGCCTCTTCCGGATCGACGGCGGCAGGATCGGACATCGGCTCCGGCACGCTGGACGGCGCCGACGACCCGCGCACCACGGCGCCGCCGTCGAAGCGCCAGTCATGCGCGCGGTTGTAACGGTTATCGGCAAAGGGCTGGTCGTCCCGGCGCCAGTCCACGGTTGCGACATACTCAGCCATGCGGAGGTCTCCGGTTCAGTCGGTCAGAACGGTGTAGGCGATGCGGGTTCGGGTGCGGAAGCCCAGCCTTTCGTACAGACCGACCGCTGCCGCATTGTCATGCGCGGCATGCAGGAAGGGCGTCTCGCCCGCCGCCAGAATGCGCTCGGCCTGCAGCCGCATCAGCGCCGCCGCCAGCCCCTGCCCCCGGAAATCCGGATGGGTGCAGACGGCGCTGATCTCGATGAAGCCGTCCACGCGCAGCCGCTGCCCCGCCATGGCGATCAGCCGGCCGTCGCGGCGCAGGCCGATGAAGTCGCCCAGCGCATGAGTCCGCGCGCGATAGGGGCCGGGCCGGGTCAGGGTCGCCAGTTCCAGCATCTCGGCCGCATCGACCTCGCCCAGCGGCAGCACGTCCCGGTCGTCGCGCGTCCGGACGGCGCTCAGGGCCTGGCAGTGCATCTGCACGCAGACGATGCGGTTGGCGACCGTCACGCCCGCCGGGAACAGGGCGTCCATCGCACTGCCTTCGGCCTCGAACACGCCCGAGCCGGGATGGGCCGCGATCAGATCAGCCATGGCGGCGATGCTGGCGTCCGACGCATCGGCCCCGCCCAGGAAGACGCCCATGGACGGATCCAGTCGCACGGCGTCCGGCCCGCCCAGGGCCAGCGCCTTCTGACGGCCGGTCAGGGCGCTCCACACGGGTCGATCCAGCGGATGGTTCGGCGTCATGCGGGCGGACCTACGCCCGCTGTGGTTCCCGCGCCAGATGTCCGGCGAATTCGGCGACCGGAATCCGCCGGGCCCGGCTCAGGCGCGCCAGAAGCCGACGATCTTCTTGACCTCGTCCACGACCGGTTCGGCGACCTCGCGGGCGCGTTCGGCGCCGGCCGTCAGGGCGCGGTCGATCTCGGCCGGATCGGCCATCAGGCGGCGCATCTTGGCGGTGACGGGGGCCATGGACGATACCGCCAGTTCGGCCAGTTTCGGCTTGAAGGCGCCGAAGCCCTGACCGCCGAATTCGGCCAGAACCGCCTCGCGCGTCGTGTCGGCCAGGGCGGCGTAGATGGCTACCAGGTTCTTCGCCTCGGCCCGACCGTCCAGCCCCTCGACCGTTTCGGGCAGCGGCTCCATGTCCGTCCTGGCCTTGCGGACCTTGGCGGCGATGGTGTCGGCGTCGTCGGTCAGATTGATGCGCGACAGGTCCGACGGGTCGGATTTGGACATCTTGGCCGCGCCGTCGCGCAGGCTCATCACCCGGGTGCCCGGCCCCTGGATCAGCGGCTCGGGCTGGGGGAAGAAGTTCGGGACGCCGAAGTCGGTGTTGAATTTGGCGGCGATGTCGCGGGTCAATTCCAGATGCTGTTTCTGGTCCTCGCCCACTGGCACCTCGGTCGCCTTGTAGAGCAGGATGTCCGCCGCCTGCAGCACCGGATAGGTGTACAGGCCGACGCTGGAGCGCTCCTTGTGCTTGCCCGACTTCTCCTTGAACTGGGTCATCCGGTCCAGCCAGCCGAGGCGGGCGACGCAGTTGAAGATCCAGGCCAGTTCGGCGTGGGCCGGCACCGCCGACTGCGGGAAGATGGTCGCCCTGGCCGGGTCCAGACCGGCGGCCAGATAGGCGGCGGCGATCTCGCGCGTCTGGGCCGCCAGCTTCTCCGGGTCCTGCCAGACGGTGATGGCGTGCATGTCGGCCACGAAGACGAACAGCGGCGCGCCGCTGTCCTGAAGCGTGGTGAAGCGCTTGAGCGCGCCCAGATAGTTGCCCAGGTGCAGGGCGCCGGAGGCCTGGATGCCGGACAGGATGCGGCGGGGGCCGGCGTAGGGGGCCGGGGTCTGGTCAGTCATGGTCGTGGATCTCGGGACGAAAGGCAGGAGAAAGTGCGCGCACGGACGGCGCGGGAACGGGAAGGCGGAGGATCAGCCGCGCCATCGCCCGGCGGCGAGGAAATGTCCCGAACAAGCCATGCCCTCGCGCTTATCGCCTCGGGGCGCGAAGGGCAAGGCGGGCGCTGGATCAGCGGCCCCATCAACGGCCACGACGGATCAGGCCCTTCACCTCGGTCAGGGTGACGGCGCGAGTGGCGAAGGCCAGGGCGACATAGGTCAGGCCGCCGACCGCCACGACGGCCAGCAGGGTCAGCTCCTTGGCGCCGTGGTCGCTGCCGATGGCGCCCAGCATGTCGCTGACCGGCGCCTGCAGCCAGGGGCGCGCCCAGGAGGCGACGCCGACGACCAGCCCCAAACCGACACTGGCCAGGCCGATGCGGATCAAGCGCGACACGGCCGCGCCGCCGGGGCGGTAATGGCCGCGCCTCCACAGGGCGATGGCCAGCAGGATGACATTGCTCCAGGCGGCGGCAGAGACGGCGGCGGCGATGCCGGAAACACCCATGCCCGCCTTGAACAGGCCGATGGCCAGAAGGGCGTTCACCGCCACCGAGACCAGGGCGAAGGTCATCGGCGTGCGCGTGTCGCTGCGGGCGAAGAAGGCGGGCGACAGGATGCGGATCAGGACGAAGGCCGGCACGCCCCAGCCGAAATGCAGCAGGGCCCTGGCCGTATTGATCGCGTCGATCTGCAGGAAGGCGCCGCGCGTGAACAGGGCGTCGATCAGGAAATAGGGCATGGCCATCAGGGCCGCCGCCGCGGGCAGGGTCAGGGCCATGGACAGGACCACCGCCTCGTCCAGCGCGGCTTGCTGCTGGGCGTGGTCATGGCTGGCCACGGCCGCGGACAGGCGCGGCAGCAGGGCGATGCCGATGGCGACCCCGACCAGACCCAGCGGCAGTTGGTATAGCCGATCCGCTGTCGCCAGCCAGGTCCGGCCGCCCGCCACGAAGCTGGACAGGTTTCCCGAGATGAAGACGTTGATCTGTGTCGCGCTGTTGCCGATGGCGGCGGGCACGGCGGTGATGACGATGGCCTTCACCGCCGGGGTCAGGCGCGGCAGGGACAGGCGGATATTGGCCCCCGCCTTCCTCGCCGCCCACCAGCACAGGCCTGCCTGGGCCACGCCCGCGACCAGCACAGCCCACGACGCGGCATAGGCGGCGCCGACCTGACCGCCTTGGGCCGGGATGACGGCCGCCAACATGATGACGTTGAGCAGGATCGGATAGGCGCCCGAGACGATGAATCGCCCGCGTGCGTTCAGCACCCCCGACAGCAGAGCCGCCACCGCCATACAGGGCAGATAGGGCATGGTGATCTGGGTCAGAACGACGGCCAGCTTGAACCGCGCCGGATCGTCCAGGAAGCCGATGTTGATGACCGTCATCAGCCACGGCATGGCCAGTTGGGCGACCACCGTCAGCAGCACGGTGACGAAGGCCACGGCCGCCAGGGCGTCGGTCGCGACCTGATCGGCGACGGCCTCGCCCTCGGTCTTCAGGGTGCGGGCGTAGGCGGGGACGAAGGCGGCGGCGAAGGCGCCCTCGGCGAAGATGCGGCGGAACAGATTGGGGAAGCTGAGCGCGGTGTTGTAGGCGTCAGCCGCCGGGCTGGCCGAGCCGCCCAGCACCGCCGCGATCACCGTATCGCGGGCGAACCCAGCCAGCCGGCTGACCAGGGTCAGGCCGCTGAAGATGGCCGAGGAGCGCATCATGCCGCCGCCCTTTCGCGCCGTCGTGCCAGACGCGGAGGGCTGGACGATCGGCTCGACGGTGGCGTTCGCGGCCGGGACAGCGGCGGCGGGCTCGATGGGCTGGGGCGCCGGGTCTGCGGGGGACTTGGGAGGCTGGCTCACGGGGCGCCGGTTTCGCTCTCTGGTTCGCTCTCTGGGCAAGGACTGTCGTCAGCCTTAGCGTGCTTCCGCGCCGGACGATACGCCCCCTCCGGCGTCCCCACCGGCGCCGAAGTCCGAGACATCGCGGGCGCTGGCGCGAACCGGCTCGACCCTGCGACCCGAGGTGGCCATCGGCGCGCGATCCAGCACCGCCTCCAGCGCGGCGCGCAGGGGCTCCAGTCGGGCGGGATCAGCCATGACGTAGAAGCTGTCGACCGCCCGCTCGCCGAAGGTGGCGACATGGGCCGAGCGGATCGAAATCGATTGTCGGGCCAGCAGGCGCGCCAGGTCGGCCAGCAGGCCGGGCCGGTCGGCGCCCGACACCTCGATCAGCGATACCCCTTCGCGCGGGGCCGGGGCGATCAGCACCACGGGCCGGACCTCGAACGCGGCGCGGCGGGCGTTGACCGGGGTCTCTTCCGGCGGGCGCAACGCCAGTTCGCCGCGCGCGGCCGCATCCAGCGCCGCGATCAGCCGGGTCAGGCGACGCGGCTCGGCCACGCCATAGGGGGCGCCCGCCCCATCCTGAAGCTCGAACACATCCAGCGCCATGCCGTCATCGGCGGTGGCCAGGCGCGCACCCACCACGTCGGCCCCCTCCTGGGCCAGGGCGGCGGTCAGGTCGGCGAACAGGCCGGGCCGGTCGTTGGCGGCGACGGCGACGCGGGTCGCGCCCTCGCCCTCGACCGGCGGCGTCGCCGCGACAGCGGCCCCCTTGCGCCGCGCGCGCGCGACCAGCTCGGGCGCCTGGGCCATGGGATCGAGGCCCGCCAAGTCCTCGCCCCGGAACAGGGCCTCGACCCGTTCATAGAGGGCGCGCATCAGCTGGCCTTTCCAGCCGTTCCAGACGCCGGGTCCGACGGCGCGAATGTCGGCCACGGTCAGGATCAACAGGGTGCGCAACCGCTCCGGGTCTCCGACCAATCCGGCAAACGCACGCACGGTCGCCGGATCGTCCACGTCCCGCTTCTGGGCGTAGTCGGACAGGGCCAGGTGATGGCGCACCAGCCAGACCGTTAGCTCGGTGCGGCGCGGGTCGACGCCCAGCCGCTCGCACGCCCGGCGTGCGGCGATGGCGCCGTCCTCCAGCTGACCCCGGTCCCCGCCCTTACCCACGTCATGCAGCAGCATCGCCAGCATCAGCGCCTCGACATCGGCGATGCGGTGGACAATGATCGAGGCGGTCGGATGGTCGTCCGTCAGCTTGCCCCGGGCGATGTCGTTGATGATGCCGACGGCCTGCAAGGTGTGCTCGTCGACCGTATAGGCGTGGTACATGTTGAACTGGGTCTGACCGACGATCCGCCCCCATTCGGGCAGGAACCGGCCCAGCAGACCCGTCTCGTTCATGATGGTCAGGACGCGGTACGGGCGCTGACCATGCGCCAGCACATCCAGAAAGGCGCGCGCCGCGCGTGGGTCGCGCCGCAGCGTCGGCGTCACCAGCGGCAGGGCGCGGGTGACGGCGGAAAACGCCTCGGGATGCAGGTCCAGATCGTGACGATCCGCCTCGACGAACAAGGTCAGCAGCCGCACCGGGTCCCGGGTGAAGATCTCTGGACCGGCGATCGACAGGCGCCCGCCTTCGATGACGAAGCCGTCCGACAGCACGCGGCGACGGCGGCGGCCAGGCAGCAGCAGGCGTGACAGGCCGCCCGCCTGTTTCTGCTGGCGCGCCTCCAGCTGGGCGCTCATGGAGCGGGTCAGGGCGCCGACGTCGCGCGCATGCAGGAAATAACGCCGCATGAAGCGCTCGACCGCCGGTTCGTCGCCGCGCCCGCGCCAGCCCATACGCCGGGCGACCTGGGGCTGAAGGTCGAAGGTCAGCTTTTCCTCCGCCCGCCCCGCGATCAGGTGCAGATGCGCCCGCACGCGCCACAGGAAGTCGAACGCTTCCTCGAACGTGCGTCGCTCCCGGGGGGTGAGCAGGTCATCCAGCGCCGCGCCGCCCAGCGGGCTGTCCGGGGCCAGCGACCGGGCGATCCAGAACAGGGTGTTCAGATCGCGCAGCCCCCCCTTGCCGTCCTTGACGTTGGGTTCGACCTTGTAACGCACGGCGCCGGCCTTCTGGTGGCGGGTGTCGCGCTCGTCCAGCTTGGCGGTGATGAAGGGGCGCGGGTCGGCCTTGCGCACCGTGTCGCGAAAACGGGTGATGAAACCCTCGCCCAGGCCTGCATCGCCCGCCAGCAGCCGCGCCTCCAGCAGGGCGGTGCGCACCGTCATGTCGCGCTTCGACAGGCTGAGGCATTCATCAATGGAACGGGCGGCCGAGCCGACCTTAAGTCCCAGGTCCCACAGGACGTAGAGGATGAATTCGGTGACCGTTTCGGTACGGGCGTTCGACTTCCACGGCCGCAGGAACAGCAGATCCAGGTCCGAGAACGGCGCCAGCACGCCCCGACCGTAGCCGCCGACCGCCAGCAGGGCCATGCGCTCGGCCTCGGTCGGATTGGGCGCCGGATACAGGACCTCCGTGGTGAAGCGCCACAGGGCGGTCAGCATCTCGTCCGCCGCCGCCGAATAGAGCCGCGCCACCTCGACCCCCCCCAAGCCGCCATCCACTTTGCGGGCGGCGCGGGCGCGAGCGGCGTCGAAGCCCTCGCGCAGCACGGCGGCGACGGCCCCGCGCACGTCGGCGGCCTGGGCGGCGGCGACGAGGCGGGTGTCCAGTTCGGTCACGACCGGCTTAGCCCCTTCAGCCGATACAGCGCCTCCAGCGCCTCACGCGGGGTCAGTTCGTCGGGATCGATGGCGGCGACGGCGTCGTCCAGCGCCGACTTCATCGGCGGGGGCGCCGGCTCGGCCATGGCGAACAGAGGCAGATCGTCCAGTCGGGCGGTCGCAGCCTTTTCGCTTTCCAGCCGGTCCAGCACCTCGCGCGCGCGGCCGACCACGGCCGTCGGCACGCCGGCCAGTTTCGCCACCTGCACGCCATAGGAGCGGTCCGCCGCGCCGGGCGCCGCCTCGTGCAGGAAGACCAGCTCGCCGTTCCATTCCCTGGCCTTCATGGACAGGTTGCAGACGTGGTCCAGCCGTTCTTCCAGCCGCGCCAGCTCGTGATAATGGGTGGCGAACAGTGTGCGGGCGCGATTGGTCTCGTGCAGGGCCTCGGCCGTGGCCCAGGCGATAGCCAGACCGTCATAGGTGGCGGTGCCGCGCCCGATCTCGTCCAGCACGACGAAGCTGTGCGGCGTCGCCTGGGTCAGGATGGCGGCGGTCTCGACCATCTCCATCATGAAGGTGGAACGCCCCCGCGCTAGGTCGTCGCCGGCGCCGACGCGGCTGAACAGCCGGTCGACCACGCCCAGCCGCATCGAACGTGCGGGCACGAACGCCCCGGCCTGGGCCAGCACGACCAAGAGGGCGTTCTGGCGCAGGAAGGTCGATTTGCCCGCCATGTTCGGGCCGGTGACGATCGACAGACGCGAGGCGCCGACGCCGTCCCCGGCCAGCTTGCAGTTGTTCGGCGTATAGGGCGCACCCTGCGCCTTCACCGCCGCCTCGACGACCGGATGGCGGCCGGCCTCGACGGCGAAACACAGGCTGTCGTCGACGGCGGGGCGGACGGCCCCCACCTCCTGCGCCCATTCGGCCAGGGCGGCGTGGGCATCCAGCTCGGCCAGGGCCTCGGCCACGCCCTGCAGCGGCCCGGCCAGCCGCGCGACCTCGCGCCGCCAGCCCTCGAACGTCTCGCCCTCCATGGCCAGGGCGCGGTGGCCCGCTTGGCTGATCTTTGCGTCCAGCTCGGACAGTTCGACGGTGGTGAAGCGGACCTGACTGGCCAAGGTCTGGCGGTGGATGAAGGGGCTGTCCGGTCCGGCGCGCAGCAGGCCCTCGGCCGCCTTGGCGCTGGCCTCCAGGAAATAGCCCAGAACGGCGTTGTGGCGGACCTTGAACGGCACGCCGGATTCGGCGACGGCGCGGGCCTCCAGATCAGCGACCACCCGGCGGCTGTCGTCGCGCAGGGTGCGGGCGGCGTCCAGTTCGGGGCGGTGGCCGGGCCGGACATACCCGCCGTCGCGCGGCAGATGCGGCGGCTCGTCGACCAGTCCGTCGGTCAGATCGGCCAGCAGATGCGAGGTGTCGGCCTCCAGCGCCAGCCGGTCCAGACAGGCGGCGAGGCGCGCGCTGGGGCCTGTCAACGGATCGCGCGAGGGGGCGAACAGGCCGGCCAGCATCTGCGCCGTGGCCAGACCACTGCGGATAGCCGACAGATCGCGCGGGCCGCCGCGCCCCAGCGCCAGCCGCGAGGTCGCCCGCGCCACATCGGCGGAGGCGCGCAAGGCCTCGCGCAGATCACCCCGCAGATCGCGCCGCTCCAGCAGCCATTCGACCGCATCCAGCCCGTGGTTGATCGCCGTCGGATCGCGCAGCGGGCGCGAGATGCGCTCGGCCAGCGCCCGCGCGCCCCCCGCAGTGACCGTGCGGTCGATACAGTGCAGCAGGCTGCCGTCCCGCTCGCCCCGCTGGGTGCGGTCGATCTCGAGGCTCAGCCGCGTGGCCGGGTCGATAGCCAGAAAGCCGGTCTCGCCGCTGCGGCGTGGCGGGGCCAGGGCGGGAATTTTGCCCGCCTGGGTCGTCTCCAGATAGGCGGCGATCAGGCCCAGAGCCGAAACCTCGGCCTCTTCAAAGGCGCCGAAGCCGTCCAGCGCCGAGACGCCATACAGCCGTTGAACCCGGTCGCGTGAGGCGACGGGCTCCGCCAGAGCCTGGGGCATGGCCTGGACCACCCCGCCCGACCCATCCAGCGCGCCCTTCAGCGCCTCGTCCGAGAACAGGCGGTCGGGCACCAACACCTCTGACGGCCGGAACGCCGCCAGCACTGCGCCCAGGTCGGCCAGGTCGCAGGCGACCGAGTCCACCGCCCCGGCCGACAGTTCGACCACGGCCACGGCGGCCCGACCCTTGCGCACCGCCGCGGCGGCCAGCCGGTTGGCGCCGCGCGCGTCCAGCAGCGTGTCCTCGGTCAGGGTGCCGGGCGTCACCACCCGCACGATGTCGCGGTGGACCACCGCCTTGGAGCCGCGCTTTCTGGCCTCGGCCGGGTCTTCCAGCTGTTCGCAGATGGCGACCTTGAAGCCCTGCCGGATCAGCCGCGCCAGATAGCCGTCCAGCGCATGAACCGGCACCCCGGCCATCGGAATGTCCTCGCCCTGATGCTTGCCGCGCTTGGTCAGGGTGATGCCCAGCGCCGCCGAGGCGATCTCGGCGTCCTTAAAGAACAGCTCGTAGAAATCGCCCATCCGGAAGAACAGGATCGCGTCCGGCTGGCCCGCCTTGGCCGCCAGGAATTGCGCCATCACCGGCGTGGTGCCGGTGTCGGGCTTCAACTCGGCTTTCGGGGGATGAGACAGGGGGGCGTTCATGCGTGGCCGCAGGGTGACGGATCGCGCCCGCCGCCTCAAGCGCCCGCCTTGCCCTTTTCCCAATACAATGCGTGATTGTGCACGGGGAGGGCCTGTTTCGATGGCGAAGAACACTTACACGGCGCGGCCGATCGACCGCTTGTGGGGCGCGGTGCGCGGGTGGGCGATAGTCTATCTGCTGGCGTCCGGCGCGCTCGTGGCGGCGACGGGCTACCGCCTTTCGCTTTTGGCGGGCCTGCCGTCCGACATGGGCATGACCGAGATGGACGTCCTGCCGGGTGGCGATCTGGAGATGGTCGCGACCACCGTGGCCAGCCTGGTTTGGGTGCTGGCCTATTTCGTCGCCGGTTTCTTGACGCTCAAATGGTTCTACCGGGCGACGAACAACGCCAACGCCTTCAGCGCCGGGGTGGAGAATTCGCCAGCCTGGGCCCTGTGGGGCTTCGTGATCCCGCTGGTCTCCTTGTGGAAGCCCTATGGCGTCGCCAGCGAGCTGTGGCGGACCAGTCTGGCGCCGGATCGCTGGATGGGCCTGCGAGACCCGCTCATGATGCGCTGGTGGTGGGGGTTGGTCCTTGTCGGTAATCTGGCGCTTAGCCTCAGCAACCTCATGAGCAAGAACGCTATAACGGTGCTGGCGCTGATGCTCACCGCAGTGGTGACGATCGCGGGCACGGTGCTGCACATCGCGGCCGGCGTGCTGTTTCTGCGGATCGCCGGGCCAATCTCGGCGCGTCAGACCGAGTTGATCGGCGCCGGTCGCATCGCGCCGTCGGAGGCTACCCAACCCGCCTGGGCGCCCTGACGACTTGCGGCCACGCTTCGCACCTGCGAAAAGCGCGCCAAGGCGGTTAAGGGAACGCGGTCAGACACCGCGGCTGTGCCCGCAACTGTAGGCGGCGAGACTGTCGTCCGTCCGGGAGAGATCCCGGCGCCACTGAATCTTCGGGTTTGGGAAGGCGAGGACGAACGGTTGTTGACCCGCAAGCCAGGAGACCTGGCCGCCTGCGTCGCTCGTCCGCTGTCCGGGACCAGACAGAGGCGCGGGGACTGAACTGTTCCGTCGAAGCGACCCGATCCCTGCGCCGTCCGAGCCCTGCTCGGCGGATCGGTCGCTTTTGCATGTCCGCGCGCGCGCCGTCGCCGGGCTTATGACGGAGTTCGGCCATGCGCCGCTCAATTCTGCTGTCCACCGCCGCCCTGGCGGCCGCCTTCGCTTCGCCCGCCTTTGCGCAACAGGCCGATGAACTGGAAGAGGTCGTGGTCACCGCGACCCGCGTTCCGGCCATCGTGTCGGAAACGCCGGGCGCCCGGGTCATCGACGACAAGACCATCCAGCAACGCGGCGCGGTCTTCGCCGCCGACATCCTGGCCGATGTGCCCGGCCTGTCGGTGGTGCGCACCGGCGCCTTCGGGGGCATCGCCCAGGTGCGGATGCGCGGCGCCACGCCGGGCAAGACCCTGGTGCTGGTCGACGGCGTGCCGGTCAATGACGCGGCCGAACTGAATGGCGCCTATGATTTCTCGGGCCTGGAGCTGGCCGAGGTCGAGCGGATCGAGGTCCTGTCGGGCCCGCAGTCGTCGCTGTGGGGCTCCGACGCCATCGGCGGGGTGATCGCCTTCACCACGCGCGAGATCGACGGTCTGCGCGCCGAGGTCGAGGCGGGCAGTTTCGGCACGCTGCGTCACCGGCTGGCCGGCGGCGTGGCCAACGATCGCTACGCCATCGGCGCCTTCGTCTCGCGCTTCAACACGGACGGGATTTCGGTCGCCGACGAGCGCGACGGCAATACCGAGGCCGACGGTTTCCTGAACTGGACCGCCGGGGTGAAGGGCCGCTATGCCGTCAGCGACAAGGCCACGGTCAACGGCTCCTATCGCTGGTCGAAGGGTGAGGCCGATCTGGACGGCTACACGCCCGCCTTCACCTTCGGCGACACCTCGGACACCAGCGAAACGGAACAGCAGTCCGGCCAGATCCGTCTGAGCACGGCCTTCGCGGGGCTGGGTCACGAGTTCAGCCTTTCGACCTCGGACATCGAGCGGTCGCTCCAGTCCGCCTATCCGTCGCAGTTCGAGGCCGACCGTCAGGTCTGGCGCTGGCAGGCGAACGGCCGGGCCCTGGGCGAGCGTCTGGGCTACGCCTTCGGGGCCGAACGTGAGGACACGTCGGGCAGCCTGTCCAGCGGGACGTCGGAAGAGCTGGGAACCACCTCGGTCTTCGCCGTCGCCAACTGGCGAGCGGGCGAACGCCTGACCGTGACCGGCGCGCTGCGCTGGGACGATACCGACGATTTCGGCTCCAAAACGACGGGCCGGGCGTCGGCGGCGTTCGACCTGGGCGCGGGCTTCACCGTGTCGGGGGCCTACGGCACGGGTTTCAAGGCCCCGTCGATCAGCCAGGCGGTTTGCGACTATTGTTCGGCGCCGAAGCCGTGGCCGACGCTGCGGCCCGAGACCGCCGACAGCGTCGAGCTGGCCCTGGGCTATCGCACCGCTGACGGGCGTCTGGAGGCGCGGGCGACGGTCTATCAGCTGAATGTCGAGGATCAGATCTTCTATCTGGCGCCGCCGCCGACCTATGCCGCCGTCTATGTGAATCTGGACAAGACCCGCACCGACGGGGTTGAGCTGGAAGGCCGCGCCATCCTGGGCGGCGGGTTCGACCTGAGCCTGGCCTATGCCTGGACCGACGCCGTGGATCGCACGACGGGCAAGCGACTGCTGCGTAATCCGGAAAATTCGGGGTCCGTCACCCTGGGCTGGACCGGAGAGAGGCTGTCGAGCGCCCTGACGGTGCGGGCCGAGGACGATCAGGACGACGCCGGCGGCGTGCGTGAGGGCTTTGTCACCGCGAACCTGAACGGTTCATACGCCCTGACGCCCAACGTCGACCTGACGGCACGGGTCGAGAACCTGGCGGACGAGCGGTATCAGCAGGTGCTGGGTTACGGCGAGCCCGGTCGGTCCGGCTATGTCGGGATCAGGCTGCGCTACTGATCGACAGGCGGCCGGCGGCCATGGCCGCCGGCCGTTCCAGCGCCAGCGCGCTCCAGTCCACATCGGGCCGGGGCGCGTGGGCGGCGGCCAGCACGGCGCGCAGTTCGGCGGCCGAGGCGACGCTGGCGACCACGGCCGAGACTTCGTCCAGGCCAAGGGTGAAGGCCAGGGTGGCCTGCATCGGGTCGATCCGGGCTTCGGCCAGACGACGGCGAACGCGCGACAGGGCGGCGCCCAGCGGCTCGTGCGCGGGCAGCAGGTCGCCGTTCATGAACAGCAGGCCGTCGGCGAAAACGGACGAGACGTGAACCGCGATGCCCAGCGCCGCCAGTTCGGACAGGGCGCCGGACTGGATGGCGCGCTGGTCCAGCAGATTGCAGGGCAGTTGCACCACATCGGGCTGGAAGCGGCGGGCCAGCAGGGCGGGGCCGTCCTCGACCTCGCAGCAGAAGCCGATTTTGCGGAACAGGCCGCGATCCTTGAGCGCCTGCATCCGGTCCCACAGGGCGCGGCCCTCGGCCCCGGCCAGGTCGTCGGCGCTGGCGGCCAGCAGGACCTCGCCGCGCGGCAGGCCCATCCGCTCCAACGAGCGGCGGGCGCGGGCTTCGACCCGATCCAAACCCTCGGCCAGGGAGACGGTGCGCACGGTGACGCGGAAGGGCGACGGGAAGGGCCAGGCCTGGCCCAGCAACCGCTCGCCATCGCCGTCGGGACGGGTGGCGACCAGGCCAACCCCGCCGTCGGCGGCGGTCTGGAGCAACAGGCGCAGGGCGTCCTCGCGCGCGCCCGACGGAACGGGCACGGCGCGCTCGGGCTCGGTCACCACCGCGAGGGCGAGGCGGGCGGCCGGAGATGTCGGACAGGCGGATCTCACCGTTCGATCCTGCGCGCGCAATGCTTAAGGCATTGCTGACCGGCGCACGGAATGAGGGTTACCGGCCGTAAGCCTTAATCGGCGTCCGGCTGCCGGTCCGGATGGGCGGCCAGAAAGGCCGGATGGGCCTCGGCCGCCGCTTCTACGGCCAGCAGGCGGGGCCAGCGCTCCAGAGCAACATGGAAGCGCCGGGCCGAGTAGAGCTGCGGGATCAGGTAGCAGTCGGTCAGGGTGGGCGAATCACCGAAGCACCACCCGGCGCCGTGGCGCGTGACCAGCGTCTCCAGCGCGTCGAAGCCCGTCGTGATCCAGCGCGCGGCCCAGGCGTCGGTCGCAGCCTGATCGGCGCCGAAATCGTCTTTCAGCGCCTTCAGGACGCGGAGATTGTTCAGCGGGTGGATGTCGCAGCCGATCAGGGCCGCCATGGCCCGGACCTGCGCCCGGCCCTGGGGATCGGCGGGCAGCAGCGGCGGGGTCGGATGTGTCTCTTCCATCCATTCCAGAATAGCGGGGCTCTGGGTCAGGACGACGCCCTCGCTCTCCAGCGCCGGAACCAGCCCTTGCGGGTTCAGCGCCAGATAGGCGTCGGACTTCTGCTCGGCCTTGCGCAGATCCAGCGGCGCCGTCTGACAGGCGATCCCCTTCAAATTCAGGGCGATGCGGACCCGGTACGAGGTGCCCGAGCGCCAGTAGCCGTGCAGGATCATGCGAGGCCTCCCATGATGAAGGTCAGGGACGGCAGACCCTCGATCGTCGCCTCGACCCGGTCGCCGGGGTTCAGGGAGCCGACGCCCTCGGGCGTGCCGGTGAAGATCAGGTCGCCTGCGCGCACATCCCACAGACGACCCGCCTGTTCCAGCACCTCGGCTGGGTTCCAGATCATGTTGTCCAACCGGGCCGACTGACGCGTCTGGCCATTGACCGACAGGGCGATGCGCGCCGCCGGATCGGGCAGGGCGCCCAGATGCAGGGCGCCGCAGGGCGCGGACTGATCGAACCCCTTGGCGGCGTCCCAGGGGCGGCCGGCTTTCTTGGCCAGAGCCTGAATATCGCGACGCGTCAGATCGACGCCCACGGCCCAGCCGGCGATCCCGTCCGGCCCGATGGCGGCGACCAGTTCGACCTCGAAATGCAGATCCGCCGTGGCGCCCGGCCAGGCCGGATCGGCGCCGTCGGTCACCACCGCGTCGGCGGGCTTGGCGAAGAAGAAGGGCGGGGCCCGGTCGGGGTCGCCGCCCATTTCACGCGCATGGGCGGCGTAATTCTGGCCCACGCACAGGATGCGGCGAACAGGAAAGCGTTCGACCCGGCCGTGGACAGGCAGGGAGGGCGTTGCGGCGGGAGGGAACAGCCAGGCGGTCATGCGCTTTTCTAGGCATGGAAACGGCGGTGCGCCAGCACGCCGCATGCTGCGTTGCGGGAACCCCCTTTGGGGTGTGGCGTTCCGTGGCGGGGTTCCCTATTTTACCGCCAAGCTTAGACCCGGAGCGCGCACCATGGCCACCACCAAGGCTCGAGAAGACATCAAGGCTGACCTGAAGACCCTCAAGGAGGATCTGAAAGTCGGCGCCCGTGAAGAAACGCAGCGTCTGCGCGAGAAGGCCGCCGAGGCCGACGCCCGCCTGCGTGAAAAGGGCGACGAACTGCGCGAGCGTGCTCGCGGCTATTACGACCAGGCCCGCGTGCGGGGTCGTGATTACTATGACGACGCCAGCGAGAAGCTGGACGAGGCGCAGCGCTATATCGTCGAGCGGGTGCAGGAGCGACCGGTCCAGTCCACCGCCATCGCCCTGGGCGTCGGCGTGGTGATCGGCCTGCTGCTGTCCGGTCGGCGTCGCTGATGCTGGGCAGGGGGCTGGTGAATCGTCTGGTCGCCATGGCGGTGGCGGCCGGCGCCGCCTTCGTCGCCGTCGTGGCGCTGGGCGCGACCCTCTATTACGCCCTTGCTCTGGTGCTGACGCCTCTGGGCGCGGCGGCGATGACGGCCGCCCTGTTTGTCGTTCTGGCGCTGGTGGTCTGTTTTGTTTTCCTGAAACGGGCGGACGGCGAGGATGATGAGGATGAGGATCATATGGGCGATGGTGGCCTGACCACCCGCGCGCTGATGCTGTTCCGCAATCGCCCGATCCTGGCCACCACGGCGGCGCTGGCGGGGGGCTGGATCTTCCTGCGCAATCCGGCGCTGGCCACTATGGTGGCGGCGGCCTTCACGGAAAAGAGTCCGAGCCGCAAACGTCGTTAGGACGGAACGGCTACGCCTTCGGAACGTTGGTTGATCACGTGGGTCACATGGCCCCGTCCACGCCAACTTTCCGGAGGGACCCCATGATCCGTTGGGCCATTATCTTCCTCGTCATCGCGCTGATCGCCGCCGTTCTCGGCTTTGGCGGCATCGCCAACTTCTCGTTCGAGATCGCCAAATTCGTCGCCGTGATCGCGATCATCCTGTTCGTCATCGCCCTGGTGGCGGGCGGACTGCGCGGCCGGACCCCTCGAATATAGCCGGGATCCGACATGTCGGAATCAAAGGGTCGCGGTTCGCCGCGGCCCTTTTTTATGACTGGCTCAGCGAAGGGCTTCTTCGGACGGCGTGGGCTTGAAGGGGCTGGGGGCGGTTTCCGGGCGGCGGGTGTCCTGTCGGCGCGGCAGACGCCACACCTCCGCCGGCTCGAACGCGGACCCGCGCCAGGCCAGGGCTGTGACCACGATCTCGTTTCCGTCCCAGTCGATCTGGTTGAAACCGGGCGGCGCACCCCGCTCGCGATGTGACAGCGTCCCGCAGCCGATCGCATAGGAACAGCGGTCCGCCAGGTCGATCGGCAGGGCGAACGGCACATGAACATGGCCACTCATCACCAGATCAACCCCCGCCTCGGCGAAGATCAGGGCCGCTTCGTCGCCGCGCTTGACCTCGCCGGTCATGGGGGCGCCGATCATCTCGATCAGGGGATGGTGACAGGCCAGGATGCGCAGCGCTCCGGGCGGCGCCTGACGCAGGGCTTCGGCCGCGCGGCGCGTCTGGTTCAGATCGATCACGCCCTTGGACCAGTTGGGGCGGGCCTGCCAGCCGCGCGCCGTGGTCACACCACGCACCATCACCCGCTGGCCCAGAAACTGGTGGTCATGGGCGGGGTGGCCCGTCGCCCGCTCGAACGCCCGCCAGGGATGGAACAGCCTCGCCACCACATCCCAGTAAGGCACGTCGTGGTTGCCGACGGTGACGAAGACCGGCTCCGGCAGGGCGCGGATCCAGTCGCCCGCCGCCGCGAATTCCTCGGGAAAGCCGCGCTGGGTGATGTCGCCCGTCACCAGGATCAGGTCGGCGGGCGTGGCGTGGGCGTAGTCCAGGGCGGCGGCGCAGGCGTGGACGTGTTCGCAGCCGAAATGCACGTCCGAGAACTGCAGGACACGCCCCATCAGACACTGTCCTCGGCGGCGGCCGGGCGGGGCGTCAGGGCCATGAAGGCGCGCGGCAGGAACCGGACCTGGGCATTGAGACCCAGCAGCTTGGGCTCCCCGTCGATCACGGCGGGAATGCGCGAACGGGCGCGGACCCGAACGGTTTTCGTCGGCCGCGTCAGGACGGCCGGATCCTGGCGCCAGTCGTCGAACAGTGCGTGCGCGGCCAGACGAAACGCGTCGGCGGCGCTGCCCGGGTCCATGGCCGCGGCCTCCAGTCCCGTGGGGGCGTCCATCGCCCTGGAGATCATCGGGCTGATCAGGACCAAGGCTTCGGTGCGGCGGCCGCGCTGGCCGTCCAGCTCATAGCGGATACGGCCCGAGAAAGCCCGTCGCAGTGCGCGTCGCGCCAGACCGAAGGCCTTCTTCAGCTTGCCGGTGCGGATCGCCTCGCGCGCCGGGGCCCACAGGGCGGGCGACCCCAGGATGGCGGCGCAGTAGAAGGCCTCGCCCTCGACTTCGCCGCCCGCGACGGCCCGCGGTTCGCCGTCCTCGAGCGCAGAACGCAGGGCGGCTTTCCAATCGGTGGTGCCGTACAGCGCCTTGGGCAGCATGTTCATGGTGCCGCCGGGCAGGGGCGCGATCAGTGGCCCATCGATCCCGGCGCGGGCGGCCACGGATCGGGCGGTGCCGTCGCCGGCCAGCACGAACAGGACATCCGGCTTGTCCGCCAGAGCGTCGGCGATCTGCTGGTCGAAGGCCCCCGCCTCCAGCGCCACCACCTGGGCCTCGCAGGCGTATTCCGCCAGCAGAGCCTCGGCCTCGGCCGCGGCCTGGGGACCGACGCTGCCCGACAGGGGATTGACCAGCATGGTCACGCGCCGGATCGGGGTGTGGACAGTGACGGCCCGACGTTCCGCCACGGCGTCGGCGGCCACCGCGGCGGCCCGCGACGTGGGCGCCGCTGCGGTCAGGCCGGTCCTTGAGGCCGGCTTACGCCGGGCCTTGGCGGGGGTTTTGGATATAGCGTCAGGCATGCCGCCCGAACGCGCCGCACCAAGCCGTGTTCCGCCGAAGCGGGACTATTCCTTGCGAAGTTCGTCCGCCGCGCCCTGGGCGCCCGCCGCCAGGGCGTCGCCCGTGCGGGTGGCGACGTGGCCGGCCTTTTCCGGGGCCTTGCCGACCGCCGTCAGGGCGTAACCCCAGCCGGTGGCGACCCAGCCGTCGACCTTGGCCCCGGCGCCGGCGACCGACTTCTCCTTGATCGCCAGAATGATGACCAGGGCGCCGAACAGCGCCAGCAGGGTGACCAGGAAACCGACGAACGGCCCGGCCGAGCCCCGCTTGCGCGAGCGCGCCCAGACCGGCCCGTGATCACCGCCGTCCGCCATCCGGACAGGTTCAGGAAAACGCATCGAAACAACCCCCGTGGAGAGATCCAACCCCCATGAACCTCGACGAACGAGGTTTGGGGATCAGCTTAATACAGCCTTAACCGTCAGCATAGGCGCGGAACCGGGACAGTGATCCAGCGTTCTCGCCTCGGGGGCGAACCAGAGGGATGAAGGGATCACTCATGAACAAGACCATTCTCGCGATCGCAGGCGCCGGTTTGCTGGCTTCTGCCTGCGCCAGCGACCCGTACGGCGGCTCGAGCAACAATGAAGCTGCGCGTCAGGGCGCTATCGGCGCGGCTATCGGCGCCGTGGCCGGCGCTGCGATCGGCAACAACGTCGGCGGCGGCAGCGCCGCGACCGGCGCCGCGATTGGCGCTATCGCCGGTGGCGCGGCCGGCGTTATCCGTGGCTCAAACCAGGACCGCAACAACCAGCAGCGCTACTACGACAACCAGCGCCGCTCCTATTACTACTGCTACGATGGCCGTCAGAGCGAATGCTATTGGGAAGACGGTTCGCGCCGCTATTGATCGCGGGTGACCGCTGACCGGTCACGTCGAGATCTTGAGGAAGCGGCCCGTCGTCTGGCGGGCCGCTTTTTTCATTTCTGAAGCCGGCGGGCTGTCCGGCCATCATCGGGGGTTGGTATGAAACATCAAACCATCATCGGATTTGTCCTGTGCTCCGGCCTGCTGGCGGCGGCGTGCGCGCCCGTCAGCCCGTTCCGGAACCGGGACGATCTGGTTCGGGATCCGACCCACTGCGCGCCGCAGCGGTTCGAGGTCTATTTCGCCGACAGCCAGGCGCGGCTGACCGACGCCGCGCGTGAGGCGATCAGTTTGAACGCCACCCGGTTGCAGGGCTGCGACATCCGCCGTGTTCGGGTGCTGGGGTTGGCCGATGCGCGCACGGGGACGTCGGCGACCAATATGACCCTGTCCGAACAGCGCGCCCGCACGGTGGCCGAGGCCTTGCTGGCGGCGGGCCTGCCCCGGCCGGTGTTCGAGGTGGGGGCCGCGGGCGCCGATGGCGCGGTGGCCGCCGATGGCGCGCTGGAGCCGATGCGGCGCCGCACCGAAATCCTGATCGAGGCTGCGCGGCGCTAGGTGTTGTGCGGCGGGCGGTCGCGGGCGGTGGTCCGGACGGCGCGGCTTGGCTAGGGTGGGTGATCCGACGAATGGAACCCGCCCCTTGCGCCTTGTAACCTTGCTGCTGGCCGCCCTGACCCTCGCCCTGACCGGGCTGGCGGCCGGGCCGACGCGCGTTGAGGCCCAGGGTCAGTCCTCGGCGCCGCTGGCTGCGACGGGCCCCCAGCGCACGGAGCGGATCGAGGCGGAACTGGTCCCAATGAGCGCTTGGGCGACGCCCGGCTCGACCGTCATTGTCGCCGTGCGTCAGAAGATCGAGCGGGGCTGGCATACCTACTGGCGCAATCCGGGCGATTCCGGCGGGCCGACGACGCTGGACTGGACCTTGTTGGGCGGGGTGACGGCGGGGGATATCGTCTGGCCTCTGCCGGAGCGTCAGCGGCTGCAGACGCTGATGAATTTCGGCTATTCGGGCGTCGTTTATCTGCCCGTGCCGATCGAGGTCCCGGCCTCGGCGCGCCCCGGTGAGACGCTTCATCTGAGCGCCGACGCCCTGTTCATGGTGTGCAGTGACGAGATGTGCGTGCCGGATGAGCTGACGCTGGCGCTAGACCTGCCTGTGCGTGAGGGGGCGGCGCCGCTGGATCCCAAACATGGCGCGGCGATCCAGGCGGTGGTCGAGGGCGCGGCCCGTCCGGCGGGGATCACGGCCCGCGCCATGATGGCGGACGGCGTGCTGACCCTGACGGCGACGGGCGGACCGCTGACCGGTGCCGCGCCGCGCCAAGCCTTCTTCTTCCCCTTCAAGGGCGGGCTGATCGACCATGCGGCGGTCCAGACCGGCGAGCGCGGGCCGGACGGCGTCACCCTGAAGATCAAGGGCGGGCGGGGGCTGCTGGCCAATGGCCTGGGCAGTCCCATCGCCGGGGTGCTGATGACCGACGCCGGCGCCTGGGAGATCGAGGCGGCGCCGGGGCCGGCGCTGGCGGGCGCGGCGGGCGACGGAGCCCTGTCCACCGACGAGACGACTACCGGCGCCGCGAGCGGCCTGGGCGGGTTCGCGCAGGCGGCGCTGTTCGCTCTGCTGGGCGGATTGATCCTGAACCTGATGCCCTGCGTCTTTCCCATATTGGCGATGAAGGCGGCGTCGCTGGCGCGGTCGGCGCATGATCCGGGCGAGGCGCGGCGCGACGGCCTGGCCTTTCTGGCGGGGGTGCTGGCCGCCTTCCTGACGCTGGCGGGCGCGCTTCTGGCCTTGCGTGCGGGCGGGCAGGCGATCGGCTGGGGCTTCCAACTGCAATCGCCGGCGGTGGTGGGCGGCCTGGCCCTGTTGATGCTGGCGGTGGGTCTGAACCTGTCGGGCGTGTTCGAGATCGGTGGCGGCTTGCAGGCGGCGGGGCAGGGGCGTCTGTCGCGCCTGCCCGGGGGCGCCGGCGCCTTCTTCACCGGCGTTCTGGCCGTGGTGGTGGCGGCGCCCTGCACGGCGCCCTTCATGGCCGTGGCGCTGGGCGCGGCGTTGCTGATGCCGTGGCCGATGGCGCTGGCGGTGTTCGCGATGCTGGGGCTGGGGCTGGCCCTGCCCTATGTGGCCATCAGCCTGTCACCGGGGCTGCTGCGCCGGTTCCCGCGTCCCGGGGCGTGGATGGAGCGGCTGAAGGCGCTGCTGGCCTTCCCCATGTACGGTGCGGCCCTGTGGCTGGCCTGGGTGTTCATGCGTCAGGCGGGGCCGGATGCGCTGGCCCTGCTGTTCGTCTCCGGACTGCTGGCGTCGCTGACGTTATGGCTGTTCGGCCTGCGCCAGAAGGAGCGGGCCGAGGGCCGTCCCGGGCGTCTGGCCCTGATCGCCGTCCTCATCACCCTGATCGCTTTCGCCGCGTTCGGCTGGCTGGGCCTGCGCGCGCCTGCGGTTCCGGCGGGCGAGGTTCCGCCCAGCGGTGCGCTGGCGTCGCAGCCGTGGTCGGAGGCGGCGGTCGCCGCCGCGCGGGCCGAGGGGCGGCCGGTGCTGGTCAATTTCACCGCCGACTGGTGCGTCACCTGCAAGATCAACGAGCGCGGCGCCCTGTCGTCCGCTCGTGTGGTCGAGGCGATGACAGCAGCGAACGCCGTCTATCTGGTCGGCGACTGGACCCGCCGCGACGACGCCATCACTCGAGAGCTGGAGCGGCGCGGCCGTTCCGGCGTTCCGCTGTATCTGTTCTACGCGCCCGGCGCCGACACGCCGCGCATCCTGCCCCAGCTGCTCGGCGAGGGGGTCGTGATCGACGCCCTGTCGGGCCGGAGTTGACCCCAGCCATCGGAGACCTCGCCATGATCCGCCTTCTGACCGCCGCCTCCGCCGCCCTGTTGCTGGCCGCCTGTCAGCAACCCGCCTCGCCCCCGCAGAAGACCGACGTTCCGACGGCCACCGCCTCGGCCACCCAGACGGCCCCGAACTTTACCCTGGTCGACGCGGACGGCGTTCAGCGCTCGCTGGCCGATTTCCGGGGCAAGACGGTGGTTCTGGAATGGACCAACGAGGGCTGTCCCTATGTGAAGAAGCACTACACCGGCGCGATGCAGGCCTTGCAGCGCGCGGCGACCGCCGACGGCGTGGTGTGGCTCACCATCATCTCGTCCGCGCCGGGAACCCAGGGCTTTGTCGAAGGGGCCGAGGCCAGGGCCTGGAAGGCGAAACACAGCGCCGCCCTCACCCATCTGTTGCTGGATCCGACCGGTCAGGTCGGCCGTCTGTACGACGCGAAGACCACGCCGGATATGCGGGTGATCGACGCCGAGGGGCGGCTGATCTACGTCGGCGGCATCGACGACAGGCCGACCAACAAGGTCGAGGATCTGCAGGGCGCGACCAACTACGTCCAGGCCGCACTGGACGATGTGGAGGCGAAACGCCCGGTCCGCACCGCCTTCGCCCAGCCCTATGGTTGTTCGATCAAGTACGGCGACGAACAGGCCTGAGGCATCAGGTTTCGGGTTGGGGCGGCGAGGTGATGACCTCGACGTTGTCGTTCAGCAGATAGGCCAGCTCGTCCAGCGCGACCTTGCGTTCCGCGTCGCTGGGCGCAGCCTCGACCGCCGCGACCTTCTTGGGCATGTCCTCGGAGATGCCGCGCAGGATGCATTTCAGGTCGTTGTCCGTGCCGCGCTCTTTCAGGATCAGGTGGCCCTGCAGGTCCAGCGCGGCCAGGTCGGTCGCGCGCGTCTTGAAATCGGCGAAGGCGGGGCTGGTCAGGAAGGCCGTGTCGCCCGAAGCGATCCAGCCGTCGACGATGACCTTCAGCGCACCCGAGCGGGCGACGATGTCGGCGAACAGCGGCTCGTGCGCCACCGTCACCGGCGCGGCGGCAGCGACCGGCGGTGCAGCGGCGGCGGTCGCCACGGCGGGATCGCTGAGCAGCAGGACGGCGGCGAGGGCCAGACCACAGGACATCGAAGACTCCTTTTCGGGCGCGTTTCCCGATCGGTGATTGAACCTGCATACGCCTGACCCGTAAACGAGGACTTGAGCCCCTGTCGCAAACCGGAGTCGCCATGTCCGCCCATCCCGCCCTCGACGCCGCATGGACCGCGATGGAGGCCGTGGCGCGCCGCGACGCCGACGCCCGTATCGTCGACCAGTTCGCGGTCGATCCGGACCGGCTGGCGCGAATGAGCGTGGGTGCGGCGGACCTGCATCTGGACCTGTCAAAGCAGAGCTGGACCCGCGCCGGGTTCGAGGCCGCGCTGGACTTGGCCCGCGCGGCCGATGTCGAGGGGCGACGCGCGGCGTTGTTCGGCGGTGAGGCGGTCAACCTGACCGAGGGGCGGGCCGTGCTGCATCCGGCCCTGCGTGCCCCGGACGGGGGCGACTTTCATGCACTGGGCGAGGCGGTGTCGGCCGAGGTCGAGACGGTGCGTGGCCAGATGCGCGACTATGCGACGGCCGTCCGGTCGGGCGCCGAGACGGGCGCGACGGGCAAGCCGTTCAGGGCGCTGGTCCATATCGGCATCGGCGGGTCGGACCTGGGGCCGCGCATGATCTGGGATGCGCTGCGCCCGCTGGACCCGGCCGTCGATCTGCGTTTCGTCGCCAATATCGACCCGCGCGACATGGCCGAGGCGCTGACGGGACTGGATCCGGAAACCACGCTGGTCGTGGTCGTCTCCAAGACCTTCACCACACAGGAGACGCTGGCCAACGCCGAGGCGGCCAAGGCCTGGTTGGCGGCGGGCCTGTCGGGTGCGGGGATGGACAAGCATTTCATCGGCGTGACGGCGGCGCCTGAGCGGGCGGCGGCCTTTGGCTGTGGCCGCACCTTCGCCTTCCGCGACTGGGTCGGGGGCCGCTATTCGCTGTGGTCGGCGGTCAGCCTGTCGTGCGCCATAGGCCTGGGCTGGGACGCCTTCGCTGAATTCCTGACGGGCGCGGCGGAACTGGACCG
The DNA here is from genome assembly GCF_004210735.1 of Brevundimonas sp. Lineage (GTDB taxonomy): Bacteria > Pseudomonadota > Alphaproteobacteria > Caulobacterales > Caulobacteraceae > Brevundimonas. Next base: position 3,565 of record NZ_SDZL01000038.1, on the reverse strand, counting down.
GCATTTCGTCGAGGCCCCGCTGGAGGCGAACGCGCCGGTGCTGCTGGCCCTGGCCCAGATCTATAACGTCGACGGGCTGGATCGCCCGGCGCGGACCGTCGCGCCCTATGCCCACGCCCTGAGCCGCCTGCCCGCCTTTTTGCAGCAGCTGGAGATGGAATCGAACGGCAAGCGCGTGCGCCGCGACGGCGTGCCCGTTGGCCGCCAGACCTGCCCTGTCGTGTTCGGCGAGCCCGGCACCAACGGCCAGCACGCCTTCTTCCAGCAGATTCATCAGGGACCGCAGGTCGTGCCGGCAGAGTTCGTGGTCGTGGCCCGGACCCATGGCGACGCGTCGGAATCGCCGCTGTGGGCCAACGCCCTGGCCCAGATGCAGGCGCTGATGGTCGGCAAGACGCAGGATCAGGCGCACGCCGAGCTTCTTGCGTCCGGCGCGGACGCGGTCGAGGCGGATCGGCTGGCCCCGCACAAGACCTTCCCCGGCGACCGCCCGTCGACCGCCATTGTCATGGACCGGCTGACGCCCCGGACCCTGGGCGCCCTGATCGCCCTGTATGAGCACAAGACCTTCGTCGAGGGCGTGATCTGGGACATCAACAGCTTCGACCAGTGGGGCGTCGAACTGGGCAAGGTGCTAGCGAAGGCGATCCTGAGGGACGTGGCGGCAGGCGGGCCGTCGCCCGACCTCGACCCGTCCACCGCCGCCCTTTTGACCCGCCTGAACGGATGAAGACGATGCCTCACGCCACCCTTCGCCCCTTGATGGCCGTCGCCGTGATCCTGCTGACCGCCGTTCCCGCAACGGCCCAGGCGCCCCTGCCGGACGCCACGCGGACCGTGCCCGTGCGGTTCGCACGCGGCGCCGATTCCGCGACGGTGCAGGGCCGTGTCCGCGGCTATGACACGGTCGATTATGTGCTGGACGCGCGGGAAGGGCAGCGGCTGACGGTGTCGATGCGATCCTCGAACCGCTTCGCCTATTTCACCGTCCTGCCGCCGGGCGATCCGACCGCGCCCGAGGGGGGATCGACCGTGACGGACTATAGCGGCGTGCTGACGGCCGGCGGCGACTGGCGGGTGCGGGTCTTCCTGATGCGCAACGCCGCCCGGCGGGGCGAGCGGGCGGCCTATACCCTTACGACCTCCATCCGGTGAATTGAGAAAGGGCCCGACCTTTCGGCCGGGCCCTGACTGATCCTCACCTACCAGCGACGATCGTAGCGATAGTCGCGGTTGCGATGGTTCTGGTTGCTGCGCCACTCGCCCTGATTCCTCCAGAAACGCCCGTCGCGGTAGTAGCCGCGGCCGTCGTAGTGGCGACCCTCATAGTAGCGGGTGTTGTTGTAGCGGGTGTTGTTGTAGCGGCTGTTGTCGTAGCGATAGTCGTAACGGCTGTTGTAGCGATCACGGTCACGATCGTTGTCCGAGGCGATAGCCCCGATCGCCGCGCCGGCCAGGGCGCCGCCCGCAATATAGCCAGTATCGCCATTACCCAGGGCCGCACCGGCCAGACCGCCGACCACCGCGCCGATCACGGCGTTGCGGCCGGTGTCGTCACTGCGGTCGCGATAGCGCGACTGGGCGTCGGCGGGGCCCGCCGCCATCAGGGTCAGGGCCAGGGCGGGGGCAAGGGCGCCCGCACCGATCTTGGAAATGGTCTTCATATCTGGGCTCCTTTCGGGCGCCGGTTGATCGTTGAGGACCGTTTTAAGGGGACGGGGCTGAACGACCCCAAGGCCAGTCATTCATTTTGGCGTCAGATTTCAGCGACCGATCCGGGTCTGCGCCCTTGACGCTGTGCAGTCGCCTGCCTAACTCCCGGGCCGTTAGCACTCGGGTGCGGCGGCTGCCAAAGCGGCGCTTCCCCGAAGCTCAGACAGACACCTATTGGGAGATCATCAGATGGCGTTTCGTCCTCTCGGCGACCGCGTGCTGGTCAAGCGCGTGGAAGAAGAATCCAAGACCAAGGGCGGGATCATCATCCCCGACACCGCCAAGGAAAAGCCGCAGGAAGGCGAAGTCGTCTCCGTCGGCCCCGGCGCGCGTGACGACAGCGGCAAGGTCAATGCACTGGAGTTGAAGGCCGGCGACCGCATCCTGTTCGGCAAGTGGTCGGGCACGGAAGTGAAGATCGACGGCGAAGACCTGATCATCATGAAGGAATCCGACGTGCTGGGCGTGCTCTCGTAAGCACCCGCATCGACGACCTTCTTCAACGAAATCAATAGATAGGAGCAGCCCGCATGGCCGCTAAAATCGTACACTTCAACACTGACGCGCGTGACAAGATGCTCCGCGGCGTCAACGTCCTCGCCAACGCCGTCAAGGTGACCCTGGGCCCCAAGGGCCGCAACGTCGTGATCCAGAAGTCCTTCGGCGCCCCGCGCTCGACCAAGGACGGCGTTTCGGTGGCCAAGGAAATCGAGCTGGAAGACGCCTTCGAAAACATGGGCGCCCAGATGATCCGCGAAGTCGCGTCCAAGACGAACGACAAGGCGGGTGACGGCACCACCACCGCGACTGTCCTGGCCCAGGCCATCGTGCAGGAAGGCCTCAAGGCCGTGGCCGCCGGCATGAACCCGATGGATCTGAAGCGCGGCATCGACAAGGCTGTCGGCCTGGTCCTGCAAGAGATCAAGGACAAGTCCAAGCCCGTCTCGAACAACTCGGAAATCGCCCAGGTCGGCACCATCTCGGCCAACGGCGACAGCGAAATCGGCGAGCTGATCGCCCAGGCCATGGCCAAGGTCGGCAACGAAGGCGTGATCACCGTCGAGGAAGCCAAGACGGCTGAAACCACCGTCGACGTCGTCGAAGGCATGCAGTTCGACCGCGGCTACCTGTCGCCCTACTTCATCACCAACGCCGACAAGATGGAGGTTCAACTCGAAGAGCCGCTCATCCTGCTGTTCGAGAAGAAGCTGACCTCGCTGCAGCCGATGCTGCCGATCCTGGAAGCCGTGGTCCAGTCGGGTCGCCCCCTGCTGATTATCGCCGAGGACATCGAAGGCGAAGCCCTGGCCACCCTGGTGGTCAACAAGCTGCGCGGCGGCCTGCGTGTCGCCGCCGTCAAGGCGCCGGGCTTCGGCGACCGCCGCAAGGCCATGCTGGAAGACCTCGCCATCCTGACGGGCGGCCAGGTCATCTCGGAAGACCTGGGCATCAAGCTGGAAACCGTCACCCTGGACATGCTCGGCAAGGCCAAGAAGGTCTCGATCACCAAGGACGACACCACCATCGTCGAAGGCGTGGGTGAAAAGGCCGACATCGAAGCCCGCGTGGCCCAGATCAAGCGCCAGATCGAGGACACCACCTCGGACTACGACAAGGAAAAGCTGCAGGAACGTCTGGCCAAGCTGGCCGGCGGCGTCGCGGTTCTCCGCGTCGGCGGTTCGACCGAAGTCGAAGTCAAGGAAAAGAAGGACCGCGTCGACGACGCCCTGAACGCCACGCGCGCCGCGGCTGACGAAGGCATCGTTCCGGGCGGCGGCATCGCCCTGCTGAAGGCCTCCAAGATCCTGGCCGACGTCAAGGGCGACAACGCCGACCAGAACGCCGGCATCGC
>NZ_SDZL01000131.1 GCF_004210735.1 Brevundimonas sp. | reverse complement strand
GCAGAATGCTGGCGGCGACGCTGTCGGCATCAGCATTGTCTCATTTGCGATTGCCGCGAACCTTATACTGGCCGGCCTGATCTTCCTGGCGGCGGGTCCGCTGCTGAAGGTGATGGGCGACCAGATCGCGGGCGCCATCACGCGCATCTTCGGCGTCATCCTGTCGGCGCTGGCCGTGCAGATGATGATCGTCGGCGTGATCGGCGCGTTCGGTCTGCAGGTTCCCGCCGGCTAGATCAGCTGGCCGCGCCGTAGTCGTCCATCAGATAGACGGCGCTGACCTTCTTCGGCTTGTCGCGCGTGAACGACTTCCAGAACACCGAGACCGCCACGAAGCCAAGCAGGGCGAGGCAGGCGAGCAGGCCGGCCACCTGCATGCGCAGGGCGTTGGTCCAGGTCACCGTGGTGCGCGCGGTGTCGAGCAGGTTCTCGCCGTCATAGTCGGCCAGCGGCACGACACGGTCGCCGCCCGCACGGGCAACGAGCTGGGCGCGGCTGACATCGCCACGATCCTTGATGCGGCTGATGATGGCGACGGCGCTTTCAGTCGAGGTGTCCTGCGCGATCTGGCGGAGGATGCGGAATTCTTCCAGCAGCGGGGCGAGCTTTTCCTTGTCGATCGAGGTGCGGAAGACGCGTTCGACGACCTGGGCATTGCGCGGCGTGTAGCCGACTTCGTTGGAGAACTCGGCGGCCAGCAGGCGCTTCATTTCCTCGACCGGGACGACGTCCTCGATGCGCTTCTGCAGGTAGAGCTTGTAGGGGACGGTGCCTTCCTTGCGGGTGAGGAAGGTCGAGATCGCAACCGAGGCGCCCGCGCGGGCTTCCGGATCCGCCAGGATCAGGCCGATGCCGGAGAGCAGGAAGGACGTGACGTCGGTGTGGTCGTCGTTCGCCCAGCCGACGGCGGTGCGGGTGTGCTGCGGCAGGTCGCCGAGGCGGTTCAGTTCGATCGGGGCGTCTTCCACCCGGCCGGCCGTCAGGGTGGCGGTGGGCGCGGTGGCGACAGCCGGGGTCGCGCCGGGAACGGCGGAAGCCGGAGCGGAGGCGGTGAAAATGGACTGGAGCGGGGTCGTGCGGCGCTCGTACTCATCCTGCAGGTCTTCCGGCAGGTAAGCCACGGCGGCGTCGATCAGGGCGTCTTCACCCGAGCCGCTGGCAACCGCGATTCGGGCGCGGAGGGCGTCGCCATCCTTGCCGTGGAGCATGGCAGGCGCGCCAAGCAGCAGGCCGCGGACCCGGCGCAGCTCTTTTTCATCAAGCGAGGTGCGGACCATCTCGGACCAGACGTCGCGCGAGGCTTTATCGGGACGGGCGGAAATCTGCTGGAAGCGCTCATCCATCGCTTGGCGGGTGGCGGTGATGGCTTCGGGGGTCGCGGCAAACGCCGGGCGCTTGTCGCCATAGGCGGTCGAAATGACGTGAGACGCCATGAATGGCGTAACGCAAAGCGCAGCATTGAAGATGAGGGCGGCGTAGGCCGCGAATGGCAACCGGCGCTTGCGACGTCGATTCATCGAGCCCGCTTTCGTCTCTATAACGTGG
>NZ_SDZL01000130.1 GCF_004210735.1 Brevundimonas sp. | reverse complement strand
GGTATCGAGGGCCTGAACCGGCTCGACATCGAGACATTGCTGGAATTGGGCGACAGATATGTCGAGCTCAACCGCAGCCGCGTTAAGCACGCCAACGTGCTGGCCGGCCAGACGCTGGTGAACCTGTTCTTCGAGAACTCCACCCGCACGCAAGGCTCGTTCGAAATCGCCGGCCGCCGCCTCGGCGCGGACGTGGTCACGATGCCGATCGCCACCTCCTCGGTGAAAAAGGGCGAGACGCTGATCGACACCGCCATGACGCTGAACGCCATGCGGCCCGACCTGCTGGTCATCCGCCATGGTTCGTCCGGCGCGGTGAAGCTGCTCTCGCGCAAGGTCGACTGCGCCGTGGTCAACGCCGGCGACGGCACGCACGAACACCCGACACAGGCTCTGCTAGATGCCCTCACCATCCGCCGCCGCGTCGGCGACATCGGCGGCATGCGCATCGCCATCTGCGGCGACATCCTGCACAGCCGCGTCGCCCGCTCGAACGTCGCCTGCCTCAACATGCTCGGCGCGGAGGTCCGCCTCATCGCCCCGCGCACATTGACGCCGCCGGGCGCAGGCGACTGGGGCGCGAAAGTCTTCACCGACATGCGCGAAGGCCTGAAAGGCTGCGATGTCGTGATGATGCTCCGCCTGCAGCAGGAACGCATGGATGGCGCCTACCTGCCCTCCGCCCGCGAATTCTTCCACTTCTGGGGCCTCGACGAAGAGAAGCTCTCCCACGCCAGCCCCAATGCCTTCGTCATGCACCCCGGCCCGATGAATCGCGGCGTCGAGATCGAAAGCGGCATCGCCGACCACAAGACGCGCTCTCTGATCACCGAACAGGTCGAGATGGGCGTCGCCATTCGCATGGCTGTCCTCGAAACTCTGGCGAAGAACGCACCTGAGACCAAGGCCGGAGCGAAACAATGACCGGCCGTACCGCCATCTACAACGCCCGCCTGCTCGACCCCGCTTCGGGCCTCGACGCCGTGGGCGGCATCCTGATCGAGAACGGCCTGATCACCGACATCGGCCCCACGATCACCAAGGCCACCGCCGCCGACGTGAAGATCGACGCCAAGGGCAAGGCCCTCGCGCCGGGCCTGATCGACCTGCGCGTGAAGACCGGCGAGCCGGGCGCAGAGAATAAAGAGACGCTGGAAACCGCTGGCGATGCCGCTGCCGCAGGCGGCGTCACCACCTTCATCGTCATGCCCGACACCGACCCGGTGCTCGACAGCGTCGCCCTCGTCGACTTCATCAAGCGCCGCGCCGATGGCGTCGCGAAGGTGAAAGTGCATCCGACCGGCGGCCTCACCATCGGCCTCGATGGCGCAAAGATGTCGGAGATCGGCCTGATCAAGCAGGCTGGCGCCGTGTTCTTCACCAATGGCGACAAGCCTGTCGAAGACGCGGGCGTCCTGCGCCGCGCGATGAGCTACGCCGCCAGCTTCGACGTGCTGGTCGCCTCGCGCCCGGATACGCCATCCCTGTCCAAGAACACGGTCATGAATGCCGGCGCCTTCGCCGCCCGTCTCGGCCTTCGCGGCGC
>NZ_SDZL01000129.1 GCF_004210735.1 Brevundimonas sp. | reverse complement strand
CCCGTCACATCGCCCACGCGCATCAAGCTGCGCAACATCAACGCCTTCTACGGCGCCAAGCAGGCCCTGTTCGACGTCAACCTCGACATTCCCGACAACGCCGTCACCGCCTTCATCGGCGCCTCGGGCTGCGGCAAGTCCACCCTGCTCCGCTGCCTCAACCGCATGAACGACACCATCTCGAACGCCCGCGTCGAAGGCGAGATCCTGATGGACGGCGTCGACGTCAATGGGCGAGACATCGACCCCGTCTCCGTCCGCACGCGCATCGGCATGGTCTTCCAGAAGCCCAGCCCGTTCCCGATGTCGATCTACGACAACGTCGCCTACGGCCCGCGCACGCACAGGATCACCAAATCGAAAGCCGACCTCGATGAACTCGTCGAGAAATCGCTCCGCCGCGCCGCCCTCTGGGAAGAAGTCAAAGACCGCCTCGACAAGCCCGGCCTCGGCCTCTCCGGCGGCCAGCAGCAGCGCCTCTGCATCGCGCGCACGCTCGCCGTCTCGCCCGCCGTCATCCTGATGGACGAACCCTGCTCCGCCCTCGATCCCGTCGCCACCGCGCACATCGAGCAGCTGATCGAAGACATCCGCCGTCACACCTGCATCGTCATCGTCACCCATTCGATGGCGCAGGCCGCCCGCATCAGCCAGATCACCGCCTTCTTCCACCTCGGCAAGCTGATCGAAACCGCGCCCACCGCCGATCTCTTCACCGCCCCGCGCGTCGACCAGACGCAAGACTACATCACCGGCCGCTTCGGCTGAGCGCACCCCACCACAATTGACGCCGATCAATCCGCGGTCGCATCCTGTCGCCTAGCCTTCCCCCAAGCTGGAAAAGGCCGCGCACCCCATGACCTACCGCACAATCCTCGTCAGCGTTGACGCCTACGGCGCCTCCCGCCTGCGCGTCGCCGCCGCCATCGATCTCGCCCGCCGCTTCAACGCCTCGCTCTCCGGCGTCTTCCTCCAGGCCGAGCAGATCCCGGCCTTCATCGCGGGCGACGCCTTCTCTGCCGTCACCGCCGTTGAATCATTCATGGAAGGCCGCAAGACCGCCATAGCCGAAGCCCTCGCCCCCGCCCGCGCGCTGTTCGAAACCGCCGCCACCAACGCCGGCATTCCCTTCAACTGGTACGAGATCAACGGCGACGACGTCGAAACGCTCACCGCCTGCGCCCGCCGCCACGACCTCACCATCCTGCCGCCGGACCTTCCCGTCGCCGGCCTTCAGGAAACGCTTCACGCAGCCCAGATCGCCATGGGCGCTGGCGGCCCAGTGCTTATTCTGCCGGAGGTCGGCTACGCGCCCGGCTTCGGCGCCAACATCCTCGTCGCCTGGAAGGAAACACGCGAAGCCGCCCGCGCCGTACGTGATGCCTGGCCCTTCCTCGCCGCCGCAAAGGACGTCACCTTCCTCACCGTCGGCCCCGACGCAGAGCCGGGCTTCGACTCGATGCAGCAGTTCAACCTCGCCGCCCACGATTGCGGCCACGCCCGCCTCGTCGTCGACACCAACGAGGATCGCGACATCGGCGACGCCATCCGCCTGCGCACCGGCATGGT
>NZ_SDZL01000087.1 GCF_004210735.1 Brevundimonas sp. | reverse complement strand
AAGGTGCTGGGCCCGCGCGGCCTGATGCCGAACCCGAAGGTCGGCACCGTGACCCCGAACGTCGCCCAGGCCGTCAAGGACGCCAAGGGCGGCGCCGTCGAGTTCCGCGTCGAGAAGGCGGGCATCGTCCACGCCGGCATCGGCAAGGCCTCGTTCGCCCAGGACGCCCTGGAAGCCAACGTCAAGGCGATCGTCGACGCGCTGGTCAAGGCCAAGCCGTCGGGCGCCAAGGGCACCTACGTCAAGAAGATCAGCCTGTCGTCCACGATGGGCCCGGGCTTCAAGATCGACCCGGCTTCGCTGGGCGCCTGATCCCAGGCGTGATCTGAAACGATCAAGGGCGGCGACCGCAGGGTCGTCGCCCTTTTTCGTGTCCCGCGTCCGTTGGGAAGCGGCGAGGTTGGGGACTAAGGAACGATCCGTCTCCTGACGACTTGACGGCGGAGGTTGAATGCCGTTTTGGGGCGCATGGTCGCAGGCTGCGGTCACAGGGAAGGACGGGGCTCGATGCTCAGCTGGTTCCAGGCGCTGCTGCCCAAGGAAGATAATTTCTTCCGTCTGTTCGACGCCCACGCCGCAACTCTGGTGAAGGGGGCCGAGGCCCTGCGGGGGATGATGGACGGCGGCGAGGCCACGCCAGGGTGGTGCCAGAAGATCGTCGATCACGAGCACGAGGCCGACGATGTCGCGCGGGAGGTGCTGTTCGCCGTGCGCCGCAGCTTCATCACGCCCTTCGACCGCTCGGACATTCGCGGCCTGACCAACTCGCTGGATGACACCATCGACCAGATGCAGAAGACGGCCAAGGTCGTCACCCTGTACGAGCTGCGCGAGTTCGCCCCCAAGATGCGCGAGCTGGCAGACATCGCTGTCCAGTGCGGGGTGCTGACGGCCGAGGCGGTGTCGCTGCTGCCGGCCATGCGCAAGAACCATGACCGCCTGAATACCCTGACGGAGCAGATCGCCCGACTGGAGAGCCAGAGCGACACCCTGTACGACGAGGGGATGAAGGCGCTGTATGCGCTGCATCGCCATGACGGCACCGGCGGCAACACCCTGGGCTTCATCATCGGCGGCGAGATCTATGACCATCTGGAGAAGGTGATCGACCGGTTCGAGGATGTTGCGAACCGCATCAATGGCGTTCTGGTCGAGCACCTGTAGGGTCCGATGGATCACGCTCTCCTGATCCTGATCTTCCTGATCGGCGTCGCCCTGCTGTTCGATTTTCTGAACGGCCTGCACGACGCGGCCAATTCGATCGCCACCATCGTCGCCACGCGCGTGCTGCCGCCGATCTATGCGGTGGGGTGGGCGGCCTTCTTCAACTTCATCGCCTTCCTGTTCTTCGGCCTGCATGTGGCCGACACGATCGGGCGAGGGATCATCTCGCCAGACGTGATCTCGGACCAGGTGATCTTCGGCGCCCTGATGGGGGCGATCAGCTGGAACGTCATCACCTGGCTGGCGGGCATTCCGTCATCCAGTTCGCACGCCCTGGTCGGCGGCCTGCTGGGGGCAGGGATCACCAAGGCGGGCACGGGCGCCGTGGTCATCGCAGGGGTGTTGAAGACCGTCGGCGCCATCTTCCTGTCGCCGGCTGTCGGTTTCGTACTGGCGTTGCTGCTGGTGCTGCTGGTGTCGTGGCTGTTCGTCAGGTCAAACCCCAATTTCGCGGACCGGGTGTTCCGGGGGCTGCAGTTCGTTTCGGCCTCGGCCTATTCGCTGGGTCATGGCGGCAATGACGCCCAGAAGACCATGGGGATCATCGCCATCCTGCTGTATTCGCGCGGGATGCTGGGCGGCGAGTTTCACGTGCCCTTCTGGGTGGTCATCACCTGTCAGGCGGCGATCGCGCTGGGCACGCTGTTCGGCGGCTGGAAGATCGTCCACACTATGGGCTCGCGCATTACGCGCCTGACCCCGCAGCAAGGGTTCTGCGCCGAGACGGGTGGCGCCATCACCCTGTTCGCGGCGACCAGCATGGGCATTCCGGTCTCGACCACCCACACCATCACCGGCGCCATCGTCGGCGTGGGGGCGGCCAAACGCGTGTCGGCCGTGCGCTGGAGCGTGGCGCGCAGCATCGTCACCGCCTGGTTCATCACCATGCCGGCGGCGGCGGCCATCGGCGCGATCTTCTATGTCGTCGGCGGATTGTTCCTGACGTGATGACTGGCGTCGGTCGCACCCAGGAATCCGAGACCCGTCAGGTGGCCGCGCTGCCCTGGCGTCGCACAGGCGCGGGCGTTGTCGAAGTGCTGATGATCACCTCGCGCGAGACGCGCCGCTGGGTCATTCCCAAGGGCGGGCGGATGGTCGGCAAGACCGACGCCGAGGCGGCGGCGGTCGAGGCCTATGAAGAGGCGGGCGTTCAGGGCGTGCTGCAGCACGACCCCATCGGCCATTTCCGCTACGACAAGCGCCTGCGGACCGGCGACGACAGGCCGTGCGTGGTGGCCGTCTATCCGCTGGAGGTCCTGATCCAGCTGGGCGGCTTCCCCGAGCAAGGGCAGCGCGACCTGCGCTGGATGGCGCCGGACGTGGCCGCCGATTCCGTGCACGAGGCTGACCTGGCCGAACTGATCCGCACGTTTGAGCCGGCCGCGGACGCCACCGGTTGATTTTCCATGGCGAGCCTGTATAGAGCGCCACTTCCCGTCACGGCTTTTGGCCGGGGCGGACCTGTCCGAGAACTTCGGGGCGTGGGGGCCACCCATGCCATAACTGTCGGGGAGCCCTCCGACGCCGTGGGGAGATGGGGATGCACCGACATTCCGCCCGTCCGCATCGGACAGGCGAGGTCTGGCTTCCTTCGGACAATACGACCGGCCCGAACGCTTTGCGGCGACGCATGGCGCTTTGGCCAATCCGTCGTCGGGAATAAGCCCGGCGTCGAATACGAAACTGGAGACCGCAATGGACCGCGCACAAAAAGCCGAGTCGATCGAATCGCTGAAAAGCGTTTTCGCCGACGCGGGCGCCGTGGTCGTGACCCACAACCTGGGTCTGACCGTTGCGGAGATGGAAGACCTGCGTGGTCGCCTTCGTAAAGAAGGCGGCACGTTCAAGGTGGTGAAGAACCGCCTGGCGCTCAAGGCGCTGGGCGTCGAGGACGGCAGCGACTACCACGACCTGTTCAAGGGTCCGGTGGGCATCGCCTTCGCCTCGGACCCCGTCACCGCCGCCAAGGTCACTGCTGAATTCGCCAAGGGTAACGACAAGTTCGTCATCGTCGGCGGTTTCATGGGCGAGAAGGTTCTGGACGCCAAGGGCATCGACGCCCTGTCCAAGCTGCCGTCGCTCGATCAGCTGCGTGGCAAGATCATCGGCCTGGTTCAGGCGCCTGCGACCAAGATCGCCGGCGTTCTGCAAGCCCCGGCCGGTCAGCTGGCCCGCGTCATGGGCGCATACGCCGCCAAAGACGCCGCCTGATCCCCGTCATCTCTGCATATCTCTCTCTGAACCTCATCCTACCGAAGGAATATCCAAATGGCTGACCTCGCCAAGATCGTTGAAGACCTGTCGGCTCTGACCGTCCTCGAAGCCGCTGAACTGTCCAAGCTGCTGGAAGAAAAGTGGGGCGTTTCGGCTGCTGCTCCGGTCGCCGTCGCCGCTGCTGCCGGCGCCGCTGCTCCGGCTGAAGCTGCTGAAGAGCAAACCGAGTTCACCGTCGTCCTGGTCGACGGCGGCGACAAGAAGATCAACGTGATCAAGGAAGTCCGCGGCGTCCGCACCGACCTGGGTCTGAAGGAAGCCAAGGACCTGGTCGAAGGCGCTCCGCAGAACGTCGTCGAGAACGTCTCGAAGCAAGCCGCTGAAGAGCTGAAGAAGAAGCTCGAAGAAGCCGGCGCCAAGGTCCAGATCAAGTAATCTGGGCTCAGGCCGAACGATTGCGGGCCCGGTGGGAAACCACCGGGCCCGTTTTCTTTGTGGGTGGCCGTAACCTTCTCCCTCCCACGAAGGGGAGGGTGGCTGAGCCGCAGGCGAGGCCGGGTGGGGGCGGCAAGGCTGCCTGGGCGCGGCGCGTATGTCGCCTGGCCCTCCCCACCCGTCGGCTTCGCCGACACCCTCCCCATGAAGGGGAGGGAGAGGGGTCGATCAGCGCCTCCGGGGCGTCAGGATGTCGCCGAGGCGGTCGGGCGTGCCGGGGATGCGTTCCAGGTGCGGGTAGCGCAGGCCGTCGTGGTAGTCGAAGCTGAGGGTGCGGAAGCGGTCGCCGCGCTTGACGATCAGGACGATGGGATCGGTCCCGCCCTTGGCCGCGGTGATGGCGTCGCGCAAGGCGGCGGGGCTGGCGGCTTTTTCACCGACGGCCACCAGCTCCCAACCGGCGGTCAGGCCGACCTCGAAGGCGGGGCCGCCCCAGGTCACCGAGGTGATCCGGTTGGCGCCGCTGAGCATCAGGCCCAGCGAGTAGCTGAAGTCGTTGCGGCCGTACTCTTTATAGAGCGCCTTCTGGTAGCCGTTCTCTTCTTCCTTGAAGACCAGGCGGTAGCCGCCGCGCTCGATGCCATCCAGGGGACCGCGCGAGTTGGGGCCGACGGCGTCGGCGCGTTCGCGCAGGAAGGCGGCCCAGTCGTTGGCCTGGACGCCGTTCAGGGTCGTGGCGACGGTGTCGAAATCATAGGGCGCCGGATCCCAGTTACCGTCCTGGACGCCGAAGAAGGCCTTGGCGAAATCGTCCAGCGACTTGCGGCCGCCCGAGCGCTCGCGGATCAGGGTGTCGGCGTCCATCCAGATCAGCGACCCTTCGCGATAGTAGTCCTCGCTGCGCTGATAGGTGCCCCAGGGCTGGGGGCTGCGCTGTGCGATGATGGGGTCGTTGGTGGTGTCCTGCATGGCGCGCCACTGGCGGCCGGGGATGTTCTGGAAGCTGGCGGCGCCCAGGGCCCAGATGTCCAGTGCGTCCTGCCTGGTCATCAGGCCGGCGCGAGCGGTCAGCACCACGCCCCAATACTGGGTCTGGCCCTCATAGACCCATAGCAGCGAGTTCTGCAGCGGCTCGTTCAGGTTCGGGGCCATCTGGTCGGCGGGGCGGCGCCATTTGCCGTTCCAGCTGTGGGTGTATTCGTGGCCCAGCAGGTCACGGTTGCCGATGGTGTCGTTGCGGGCGGTGAAATAGCGGGTGTCGACGCTGTTCTCGGACGAGCGGTGATGCTCCAGCCCGATGCCGCCCAACTTGTCCGTCACGGCCAGCAGGAAGTCGTAGTGGTTGTAGTGGCGGGCCCCGTACAGATAGTCGGCCTGATCGATCAGCTTGCGGTGAAGCTCGATGTGTTCGTCGTCGATCTTCAGCATGTCGGCGTCGTCGGCGATGATGTTCAGTCGGACCGGCGAGCGGCCGCCCGGATCAAGGTCGATCTGGCGATAGTGGGCGCCGGCGAAGACCGGGCTGTCGGCCAGATGCTCCAGCGTGATGGGGGCGAAGGTGGCCAGTCCCTCGGTGAAGGATTCGGTATCCAGGGCCACGCCGTACTGCCAGCCGGCGGGCAGTTTCATCGACGGCTTGAAGGTGATCTGGCGCGAGTAATAGCCCGCCGGATAGAGCAGGGCCTTTTCCCACTGGATGTTGACCATTTCGTCGGTGAAGACGACGCGGCCCTGGCTGCTCTCGATCGGGGTCAGCCACTGGAAGGCGGCCTCGACCTGGGTGACGCCGGCCGGGACCTCGATCTGGAAGGCCCAGGGGTGGACGGTGTTGCGCACCCATTCCAGCCGCTGGCCGTTGGCGGTGAAGACCAGGCCGGCGACGTCGTCCACCGGGCCGACCGGCCCGTGATTGCCGGGGATCCATTGCGGATACAGCAGGACCAGCGGGCCGGGACCGGCGACGGGAATGGTCTGGCGCACCTGGATGATGCGGCGGTTCACGTCGGTGGCGTCCACCTGGATGCCGATGACGCCGGGGTAGGCCACGTCGCGAGGCGCGGGGATCGGGGCCAGGGCGACGGGCAGGGCGGGCGTGCCCACCTGGGCGACGGCGGGCAGGCCGGCCCCTTGCAGAAGAGCGGCGGCGCAGACGGCGAGGACGAGACGCTTCATCGTGAATCCGGAACAGTCGCCGCTCCAGCGCGGCGGCCGCACATCACGATGCGTCGTGCGGATCGTCAAGCCACGGATTGTCCGTTCCAGGATTGCACTGCACGGATCAGAAAAAATCAGTGCATGCAGTGCAAGAGTGCAATGCCAACCGCCGTCATTCGGGAAACTGGAAGGCGGCGAGGTGAGCGAGGGTCTCGTCGAGCTTGGCCTGCATGACGCGCATGAAGGGGGCGTTGGCGGCCCGGTCGGGCGGGCCTTCGGCGGATGCGTGACCCAGGTCGTGGTGGACGCGCGCCCAGCCCCGCGCCTCGATCAGTCGCCCGGCGCGAATGGCGCGTTGCAGGTGCAGCCAGACCATGTCCGACAGTTCGACCGCGCCGGCCCAGGTCTCGCCAGTGTGCAGAGCCTCTTGCGGGGAGCAGACAGGAAGGGGGCCGCGCTCGCCAGCCTCGGTGAAGGGAGCGTCCGGCGGTGACGGCGGAAGGTCGATGCGCCGCCAGCCCTCCTTGCGGGCGCGAACGCGAAAGGTGGACAGGGACAGGCCGTGGCGCTCGCACACCTCGGGCGCGCCGGCGCCCGCCAGATAGTCGGCGCGGGCCAGCGCCCACACCTCGGCCGAGCGCTGACTGACGACGGGACGACCGGACAGGGTCTGAAAATCGCTCATGCCCGCCATGATGCGGCGATCCCGGGCCAGGGCGGGTCGAAGCCCGCAGGAACACGGGCGGGCCTTGAAACGGCGGCGCAATTCCGCGCCGGTCATCGCAACCGGCGCGTTCGACCCATCAGGCGGCGGGCTTCACCGTCAGCAGATCGACCGTGAACAGCAGGGTCGAGTTCGGCGGCAGTTCGTCGCCGCCGACCCAGCGCGAGCCGTAGGCCAGATCGGCCGGGATGACGAACTCGAACCGTTCGCCCTCACGCATCAGGGCGACGCCCTCGGTCCAGCCCTTGATGACGCGGTTCAGCGGGAATTCGGTCGGTTCGCCTCGCGACCAGGAGCTGTCGAACTCGCGCCCGTCGATGAAGGTCCCGCGATAGTGGACGCTGACGGTGTCGGTCGCCTTGGGCTGGGCGCCGGAGGGGTTGGCGCGGCCGATGCGGCGGTATTGCAGGCCGCTGTCAGTGACGGTCCAGCCGTCCTGGGCGCGGTTCCAGTCGAGGTAGGCCCTTTGCCCCGCGTCCCAGTTCGCCTGGCTGGCCTCGCCCACGGGCGCGCGGACAGTCGAGGTCGGGGCGACGGGCTCGGCCGGTGCGGTGGCGCAGGCGGCGAGGGCGAGGGCGGCGCAGAGCGGGGCGATGCGGATCATACGGCGAGGCTTAGCATGGAATTCGCGGATTCTCCCTCCCCGCCCTTGGGGAGGGAGAATCCGCGAATTCCATGCTAAGCCTCGCCGTATGATCCGCATCGCCC
>NZ_SDZL01000037.1 GCF_004210735.1 Brevundimonas sp. | reverse complement strand
GGTTCCGGTGGCGGTTCCGGCGGTGGCTCGGGCGGAGGTTCGGGCGGTTCCGGCGGCCTGGCCGATCTGGGAGCCACCACTGGGCTGGACGCCCTGCTGAACCCCGTCGGCACGGTGACGGTCGGCGACCAGTCCCTGCTCGGCAAGGGAACAACACCTGATCCGCTGGGCGTCAGCGTGCTGAGCCCAACCACGACCCCCGGTTCGGTCGCTACGGTCGGTGTGCTGTCTGGCGGCCAGGTGCTGACCGTCAATACGGGCCAGCCGAATACGCCGGTGACGACCGCCAGCGGTCCCGCGAACGGCCTGCTGGGCCTGACGGTCGGCGACAAGCAGCTGGTCGGATCGTCCAGCGGCAATCCCGCCGTCGATCTGAACGTCCTGTCCCCCACCGGCGCGTCCGGAACGGCGGTGACGGGCAACATCCTGTCGAACGGACAGCCCCTGGCGCTGGGCGTGGCCCAGCCTGACGGCGCCGGCGCCGGGGGCCTGCTGGGCGGCGTGACCGGCACGGTCGATGGTCTGGTCGGTGGCGCGACCTCGAACCCCACCGGCGTGGTCAAGGGCGTCACCGGCACGGTCAGCGGCGTGGTCGGCGGTTTGCTGCCGACAGTCGGGGCCGAAGGCGGTCTGGGCCTGGGTGGCGGACTGCTGGTCGCGCCCAAGTAAAGACCCGACGGACGGCCCAAGGAACGCCCAGTATCCACGCACGCGTAGAGTAAACCGGCCGAAACCGACGGGAGGGCGCGTGCGTCGCCCTCCCGTCATCTGTCTCTTCTTCCTCAAAGCGCTAGCCACGGACGCCCCATGAGACGCCCCACCGCCATCGTTCTGCTTGCCGCCATGACGGCCGCGCCGTCGCTGACGGCCAGCGCGCAGGATGGCCTGACCATCGATCGCGACCGTCTGGACCGGCGACCGGCCCAGACCTTGCCGCAGACGGCGGCGCCGGTGGTCGGCGCTGCGACGGCGTCGACGGACACGGTCGCGCCCTTCGTGCTGCGAGCGGTCTCGGTGCAGGGGTCACGGCTGGGCGAGGCGCGGATCGCGGCGGCGGTGCAGCCCTTCATCGGCCAGACGCTGGACGGCGAAGGGCTGGCGCGGCTGCGCGCCGCCGTGCTGGGGGCCTATGCCGATGCGCCCTTCGCCCTGCCCGTGGTGTCGCTGGACACCGGGCGCGCGACGGAAGGGGTGATCACGGTCACGGCGGTCGAGGGACGGGTCGGACGCGCCGCCATCTATGGCGAGGTGGAAGGCGGGGTCGAGTTGATGCGCCGCTACGCCCTTCACCTGACGGCCGAGGCGCCACTGACCCGGCGCACGGCCGAACGCTATTTTTCGCTGATCGCGGACATCCCCGGGACGAAGACGACGCTGCAGACGGTTCCGTCGGCGACGCCCGGCGCGGTGGATCTGGGGTTTGAGGTGGACCAGACGCGGTGGGAGTATGCGCTGGGGCTGAACAACCGCGGCTCGCGCGCGCTGGGCCGGACCCAGTGGACGGCGTCCGCGACGCTGAACCGGGCGTTCCGACTGGGCGACCAGACGCGGGTGGCCCTGACCGTGCCCAATGAAATTGAACGGTTCCAGTATCTGACCTTCAGCCACCGCCAGCCGATTGGCTATGACGGCGCAGCGCTGGGCGTACAGGCGGGCCATCTGCGGACGCGCCTGCCCAGCGGGATCGAAGGCGATGCGACCAGCGCGGGCCTGATCTTCAGCTGGCCGATGATCCGCAGCTATCGCACCAATCTGGTCCTCAGCGGCGGGCTGGACGGACTGAACAGCGACAACGCCGTGTTCGGCGACCAGATCTCGACCGAGCGGACACGCACGGCGCGGGCGTCGGCGGCATGGTCACGCGTAGCGCCGCGCATGACCCTGGGCGGCGCCGCGACGGTCAGTCAGGGTATCGATGGTCTGGGGGCGCGACCCGGCGCCTTTACCGACGCCGGCTTCACCAAGGTCAACGCGCGGTTCGAGGCCGTACGCGCGGTGGGCCGCAGCGTGCGGCTGAGCGGCGCCGTCACGGCGCAGTGGAGCGATGACGCCCTGCCGACCTCCGAGCTGTTCAGCCTGGGCGGCGGCGAGTTCGGCAAGGCCTTCAGCTCGGCCCTGCTGGTCGGCGACAGTGGCTACGGGGTCAAGGCCGAGGCGGCCTGGCGACCGCAGGCGCTGCCTGCTCCGGTGCAGGGCAGCGAGGTCTATGTCTTCGGCGACACCGGCGAGGTGCGGGTGAACAGTCGCGCCGGCCTGCCGGGCGTGAAGGCGTCGCTGGCGTCGGCGGGCGCCGGAGTGCGGCTGGCGATCACGGACCGGGCGGTGATCGAGGTCGAGGGCGCTCGGGCGGTCGATAATCCCGATCCCAATGGCGACGACTGGCGCCTGGGCCTGGGCGTCACGGCGCGTTTCTGAGGGCAGACGAATGGAGCGAATACGAATGAGACGCGTCGGCGGGGACCCTGAGGGTCTGGACGAGAGCCGCTATGAGGCGCTGAAGGCGCAACTGATGGCGGCCACGCCGGCGTTGTCACGCGAACAGCTGATGGACCTGACCGACGCCCTGCACGCCGTGATCCGCCTGCGTCGGCCGGGGCGGGCGGTAGGCGATATCGCCGGATGGATCGCGCCGGAGAGGCGCAGCTTCTGAGCCGTTGGCTCAGCCCTTGGCGCGGAAGGCGCTGATGGTCCCGACCGTCTGGCGCACCTGGGCCTCGATGCCTGCCCAGTCGCTGGCCTTGATGGCCGCGTCGGTGACCAGTCTGGAGCCCATGCCCGCCGCCACGATACCGGCGCTGAACCATTTGGCGATCGACGCCTCGTCCGGGTCGACGCCACCGGTGGGCATTATCTTGGCCCAAGGCATGGGGCCCAGGATCGCCTTGACGAAGTCCGGGCCGCCCACAGACGCGCCGGGGAACAGCTTGACCAGATCGCAGCCCAGTTCGTGCGCCTCGGACACGTCGCGCACCGAGCCGCAGCCGGGGGCATAGGCGACCAGGCGACGGTTGCAGATGCGGGCGACCTCGGGGACCAGGCACGGACTGATGACGAACCGCGCGCCCGAGGCCAGATACATCGCCGCCGTCGGCGCATCCAGGATCGAGCCGACGCCCAGGATGATGTCCGGATCGGTGCTCGCGAACTCTTTCGACAACTGGGTGAAAACGTCCCAGGCGAAGTCGCCGCGATTGGTGAACTCGACCGCCCTGGCGCCGCCGCGGGCGCAGGCGCGGATCACCTGGGCGCAGACCTCGACATCCGGATGATAGAAGACGGGCACCACGCCCTGGCTTTCAATGGCGGTCAGAACGCTGGGACGGTCGTGGCGCATGGCGGCTCCTGATGGGTCTACGGACTGTCAGTCAGCCGACGCCGGGTTCACGTCAAGTGAACGGCGATCAAACTGGGTAAGCGGCCTGCGATGCAGCGGGCGTTTGATGCGTCGCCGGCAATCCGGCTAAACGTGTCTGGTTGAACGGAGAGACTGTCATGCAAGTGACCGGTATCGATCATGTCGTGCTGCGGGTGCGCGATCTGGAGCAGGCGCGAGCCTTCTATATGGACGTGCTGGGCTGCGCGCTGGAGCGGCGTCAGGAAGAGATCGGCATGATTCAGCTGCGCGCCGGGCCCCAACTGATCGATCTGGTCGACATCACCGGCAAGATCGGACTGAAAGGCGGCGCTGCGCCGGGCGAGGAGGCGCGCAACATGGACCACCTGTGCCTGACCGTAGCCGACTTCGATGTCGACGCCGCCGCCGACCATCTGCGTCGCCACGGCGTCGAACCGGGCGAAACGGGCGAACGCTTCGGCGCCTCGGGCAAGGCGACGTCGCTGTATCTGACCGACCCCGACGGGAATGGGCTGGAGTTGCGGGGCTAGTCGGCCTTCGCCAGCTCGACCAGCCGTTGGACCAGGGCCGACTGCGGGTCGCGCAGCGGGTCCAGGACGGTGAAGTGGTTCAGGCCGTCCAGCAGTTCGACGTGGGTCTCGACCCCCTTGCCGCCCCAGGCGGCGGCCATCTCGCGGCTCTGACGGATAAATTCGGGGCTTTCGGCGGCGCCGACCCAGAAGTCCATGGCGTGGCCGCCCGGGGTCGAACCGTCCGGGGCGGGCCAGTGGATCGGCGACAGGGCGCGGGCCTCGGGCGCGGTCAGGTCCAGCGCCGCATTCAGCGAGGTGTGGATCACCGGTTCGAGGTCGAACAGGCCCGAGAGCGCCAGGGCGGCGCGGGCGCGGCCCTCGCTGAGCATGCAGGCGGCCATGTGACCGCCGGCCGAGTGGCCGAAGACCAGCGGGCGACGACCCGAGCGCGCGCGCACCGTATCCGTGGCGCGGCGCACCTGACCGATGATCCGGCCCAGTCGCATGCCCGGCGCCAGATCATAGCCGACGATGGCGACCGAAACGCCGTGCGCCGTCAGCGCCGGCGCGACCCAGGTGAAACTGTCCCGCTCCATCGCCTGCCAGTAGCCGCCGTGCAGGAAGACGGCGACGGGGGCGTGCGGCCCGGCGTCGATCCAGTCGATGCGTTCGCGCTCGCCGGGGCCGTATTCCAGGACTTCGGGCGCGTGGCGGGCGCGGACGGCCTCGGCCTCCTGTCGCCAGCGGGCGATGATGTCCGGATGGTCCGGCACCAGCGCGCGGTTGTTGTAGTCGGCCTCCAGGTCCGGAGGCGTCAGCACGGCCTGCGCCGCAAGAGCCTTACCCATCTCGTTTCCATCCGCTACGACACCCGTTCCATCACGGGAGTTCATTGCCGGCCATGATGACCGCCATTTTCGTCTTCATCAAATGCGAGTTGGGCTACGCCAACGATGTGGCCGCCGATCTGGTGGACAATGTCGACAACGTGAGCGAGGTCTATTCGACATCGGGGCAGCACGACCTGCTGGCCAAATTTCAGCTGCCGAAGGATGCGGACATCGGGACCTTCGTTACGAAACAGGTCCAGACCCGGCCGCATATCCGCGACACCTTTACGGTCATCACCTTCTCGCCGTTCCTGCCGAAGAAGTAAGTTCCGTTTCCAAAAAGGACCGGCTAGCGTCGTCGCAACGATACAAGAACGGGAGCGACGCCGTGGCTGATCTGGAAGCTTTCCGCGCCGGGACGCGGGCCTGGCTGGAGGCCAATTGTCCGCCTGAAGTGCGCGGCCCGATGCGGTCCGAGGCCGACATGATCTGGGGCGGGCGCGGCGCGGTCTTCGCCACGCCGGGGCACAGGCTGTGGCTTGATCGGATGGCGGCGCGCGGCTGGACCGCGCCGGAATGGCCCGCCGAATACGGCGGCGGGGGCCTGAGCCGCGAGGAGGCCAAGGTGCTGGCGTCGGAGCTGCGGCGCATCCAGGCCCAGCCGGCGCTGAACAGTTTCGGCGTCTGGATGCTGGGGCCCGCCCTGCTGGCGTTCGGGACGGAGGAGCAGAAGAAGCGGTTCCTGCCGCCCATCGTGCGGGGCGAAATCCGCTGGTGCCAGGGCTATTCCGAACCGGGCGCGGGGTCGGATCTGGCGGCGGTCCAGACGCGGGCCGAGGATCGCGGCGACCACTGGATCGTCAACGGCCAGAAGATATGGACCAGCTATGCGGACAAGGCCGACTGGATCTTCTGCCTGGTGCGGACGGACCCGGCGGCGCCCAAGCATCTGGGCATTTCGTTCGTGCTGTTCGACATGGCGACGCCCGGCGTGACGACGCGGCCGATCACCCTGATTTCGGGCAAGAGCCCCTTCTGCGAGACCTTCTTCGACGACGTGCGGGTCGAGAAGGAGAATCTGGTCGGGACGCTGAATCGCGGCTGGGACGTGGCCAAGCATCTGCTGGCGCACGAACGCACCATGATCGGCGCCATGGGCGAGGTCGCAGCCGGGCGGCCGGTGGGACAGGTGGCGCTGGACGCCGTCGGCGCCGACGACGCCGGACGGCTGGACGAGCCGATGCTGCGCGCGCGGATCGCCGAGCTGGAGATCGACCAGGCCGCCTTCCGTCTGGCGATGGAGCGGGTGGGGGATCAGGTGAAGGCCAAACAGGCCCATCCGGCCATCGCCTCCATGCTGAAATACTATGGGTCCGAGCTGAACAAGCGGCGGCACGAACTGCTGATGGCGGCGGGCGGCGCCGAGGCCCTGGAATGGGAGAGCGAGCGCTCGCACGGCGGCTCCGTCGCCCGCGACTGGCTGCGCACCAAGGCCAACTCCATCGAGGGCGGGACCAGCGAGATTCAGCTGAACATCATCGCCAAACACCTGCTGCAACTGCCGGGAGCCTGAGCCCATGCCCCTGATCCTGACTGAAGAGCAGACGATGCTGCAGGAGGCCGCCGACGGCTTTCTGAGCGAGCACGCGCCCATCGCCCATCTGCGCAAGCTGCGGGATGAACGCGATGCGGACGGGGTGTCGCGCGACCTGTGGCGGGCGTTCGGCGAGATGGGCTTCGCGGGCGTGCTGATCCCCGAGGCGCAGGGCGGCGCGGGGCTGGGCGCGGTCGAAGCAGGCGTGATCGCCGAAAGCCTGGGCCGGACGTTGACGCCCTCGCCCTTCATGGGGTCGGCGGTGCTGGCGGCGACGGCGCTGAAGACGGCCCCCGAAGGGGTGCAGGCCGAATGGCTGCCCCGCATCGCAGCGGGTGAGGCGATCGTGACGCTGGCCGTGGACGAGGGGGCGAAACACGCCCCAGCACGGATCGCGGCATCGGCCGAGCGGGACGGCAACGGTTTCCGCCTGAACGGCGCCAAGGGCTTTGTGCTGGACGGCCACATCGCGGATGCGCTGATCGTCGCCGCGCGCACGGATGAGGGCGTCAGCCTGTTCCTGGTTGACCCGAAGGCGGCGGGCGTGACGGTCGAGCGAACGGCGATGGTCGATGCGCACAACGCCGCGCGGTTGACGCTGAACGACGTGCGGGTGGATGCCGATGCGGTGGTCGGCGGGCAGGCGGCGCTGGATGCGGCCCTGACGCTGGGCCGGGCCTGCGCGGCGGCCGGTCTGACGGGCGCGGGCGATCAGGCGTTCAAGATCACGCTGGAGTATCTGCGCACCCGCAAGCAGTTCGGAAAGTTGATCGGCGAGTTCCAGGCCCTGCAACA
This sequence comes from Brevundimonas sp., assembly GCF_004210735.1. Taxonomy (GTDB): domain Bacteria; phylum Pseudomonadota; class Alphaproteobacteria; order Caulobacterales; family Caulobacteraceae; genus Brevundimonas. The sequence continues at coordinate 22,403 of NZ_SDZL01000037.1, read as the reverse complement.
CCGGGCGGCGCATCTGTTCACCGAGCTGGAGCTGGCGCGCGCCGCGACCCTGGGCGCGCTACAGGCCATCGACGCGGGCCGCGAGGACGCCGAACTGGCTGCCGGGATCGCCAAGGCCAAGGCCGGTCGCGTCGCCGAACTGGCGGTGCAGGAGGCAGTGCAGATGCACGGCGGCGTCGGCATGACCGACGAGTTCGATGTCGGCCTGTTCATGAAGCGGGTGCGGGTTTTGAACGAACTGCTGGGCGACGCCCATTTCCACGCCGAACGTCTGGCGCGCAGTCAGGGGTTCTGACCGATTGGATTTGATCCATCGCAAAGCTGTGGTTGTCCGGGGTGACGGGCCGCGAAGGACCGCCTAAACCTCCCGCCAAGGGAGACAACGACCATGACGCGATCCAACGCGCCCCTCTATCAGACCGGATTCGGCAATCATTTCGCGACCGAGGCTGTGGCCGGGGCCTTGCCGAAAGGGCGGAACTCGCCGCAGCGGCCCGCGCTGGGCCTGTATGCGGAACAGTTGTCGGGCACGGCCTTCACCGCGCCGCGCGACCATAATTTCCGCAGCTGGCTGTATCGCCTGCGGCCGTCCGCGCAGCATGGGCCGTATGCGCCGTTCACGCAGGGGCGCGTGCGTTCCGGCCCGTTCGACGAGACGGCGCCCAATCCCAACCGGATGCGCTGGGATCCGCTGCCGATGCCGGATGCGCCGACCGACTGGGTCGAGGGGCTGGCCACCTATGGCGGGAACGGCGACGCCGATTCCGGGACCGGCGTTGGCATCCACCTGTATGTCGCCAACCGCTCGATGGTCGACCGGGTCTTCTATGACGCCGACGGCGAGTTGCTGATCGTGCCTCAGGAGGGGGCGCAGCGGTTCGTCACCGAACTGGGCGTGATCGAGGCCCAGCCGGGCCACATCGTCGTCATTCCGCGCGGCGTCCGCTTCCGGGTCGAGGTCGAGGGGGCGGTTCGCGGATACATCTGCGAAAATTACGGCGCACCGTTCCGCCTGCCGGATTTGGGGCCGATCGGTTCGAACGGGCTGGCCAATCCGCGTGACTTCGAAACGCCGGTCGCCTGGTTCGAAGACGTGGATCGCCCGACCCAGTGCATCCAGAAATACGGCGGCCGCCTGTGGGCCACGACCTTTGACCACAGCCCGCTGGACGTGGTGGCGTGGCACGGAAACTATGCGCCTTGCCGCTATGACACGGCGCGGTTCAACACCATCGGCACGGTCAGCTTCGACCACCCGGATCCGTCGATCTTCACCGTGCTGACCTCGCCCAGCGACACGCCAGGGACGGCCAACTGCGATTTCGTCATCTTCCCGCCGCGCTGGATGGTGGCCGAGGACACCTTCCGTCCGCCGTGGTTCCACCGCAACGTCATGAGCGAGTTCATGGGGCTGATCACGGGGGAGTACGACGCCAAGGCGGGCGGCTTCGCCCCCGGCGGCGCCAGCCTGCACAACCGGATGAGCGGCCACGGCCCGGATCAGGCCAGCTGGGAGGGGGCGACCAAGGCGGAACTGAAACCGGTCAAGATCGATAAGACCCTGGCCTTCATGTTCGAGACCCGGATGCCGATTCGCGTCACGAAATGGGCTGAAACGTCACCGCAGATGCAGCTGGACTATGACGACGTCTGGTCCGGTTTTGAAAAGGGGAGGATCGATTGATCAAACGTTTGACCGCGCTCACCGGCGCGATCCTGATGCTGGCCGCCTGCGCTCCGGCGACCGAGGGCGGCGACGCCAATGCGCCGATCCGCACGGCCGAGGCGTGCCGCGCGGCGGGCGGCGAGTGGGGCCCGGTCGGCCGTCTGCAGGCGCCGGCCTGTGTCCTGTCGTACTCGGATGCGGGCAAGGTCTGCCGCGACAGCGACGATTGCGAGGGCGAATGCCGCTATGCCGGTGAGGAAACCTTGGAAGCCGGCCAAGCCGTGACCGGCCAGTGCCAGGCCAACAGCGACCGCTTCGGCTGCTTCACCCGCGTCGAGGACGGCAAGGCCGACGCGGCGATCTGCATCGACTGACATGAGCCCTCCCGCCGAACGCGGGGGAGGCGAGGCACAGAAAAAGGCCCCCGTCGCGTGAGCGGCGGGGGCCTTCGTCTATCTTGACGGTCGGCTTATTGGGCCGGGGTCGTCGTGCCCGCCGCGCCGGTCGAGGGCGAGGTGCTGGGCGTGTTCTGGGTCGTCATGCCGCCGTCGGCGTTGCCGGCCTGTTGCTCGATACGGTCGGCCTCGGCGTTGAGGGCCTGTTCCTGAGCTTCATTCGGGGTCGCGGCGGCCTGGGCTTCCAGGGCGTCGGCCTTTTGTTCGGCGGCCTTGTCGGCGGCGCTTTCACCGCAGGCGGCGAGACCGGCGAAGGCGGCGGCGGCGATCGAGGCGATAACCAGTTTACGCATGGATGTTTCCTTCCAAAGTGGTGAGGCGATAACGCCGCCACTCACGGATGGTTCACGCCGCCGTGACATTTCGCCGTCTTTCAGCCGCCTTCGGCGAAGGCGACCCGGGCCGCGCCCAGCAGGGCGGCGTGTTTGTGCAGGATCACCTTGGTCGGGATCCCGGCCATATAATCCTTGAACCGCCCCTTGCGCTCGAACCGCTGACGGAACGGGCTGGCCTTGATGAAGGGCAGGATGCGCGGGACGATGCCGCCGGCGATATAGACGCCCCCGCGCGCGCCGGTGGTCAGGGCGATGTCCCCCGCCACGGCGCCCAGGATGGCGCAGAACCGGGCCAGGGTGGCGCCGCAGGGGCTGTTGGGATCGCGCAGGGCGGTTTCGGTGATCTCGGCCGGGTCGTCGATATGGGTTTCGCGCCCTTCGATCTCGGCCAGGGCGCGGTGCATGTTCAGCAGGCCGGGCCCGCAGATCAGCCGCTCGATCGAGACGCGGTCATAGCGGCGGCGAAGGATGCGCAGGATTTCGTCCTCGACCGCATCGCCGGGTGGGAAACAGGCGTGGCCGCCCTCTGACGGCATGGCCATCTCCTTCCCATGCGCGTCGCGCACCAGGGCCGAGACGCCGAAGCCGGTGCCGGGACCCAGCACGGCGACGGTCGAATGGGGATCGCCGTCGACGGGGCCGCCCAGGCTTTCCAGCTGGTCTTCGGGCACGATGGGCGCGCCCCAGGCCAGCGCCTCGAAATCGTTGATCAGCTTGACCGGGTTCAAGCCCAGCGTCCCCAGCTCCTGTTCCGACACCTGCCAGGGCGAATTGGTCAGGTCGATGGCGCCGTCGGTGACCGGTCCGGCCACGGCGATGACGCCGCCCGTCGGCTTAACCTCGCAACCGTCAAGGAAGGCCTGCACTCCCTTCAGGAAGGTCGGATACTGTTCAGCGGGGAAGCTCTCGTGATGCTCCAGAACCGGCTTGCCATCCACCATGCGAGCGATGGCGAAACGGGCGTTGGTGCCGCCGACATCGCCGACGAGCAGGGTGCGGGGATCGGTATGGGGCATCAGGCGTCCACCGTGCGGTCAACGAAATTGGGGTTGGGCGGGGTATCGTTGTGGGCGCGGCCGCCGGTCGGCACGGCGAAACAGACGCTGGCGCCCTCCTCGGCCGTCGAGACCACGTGGCGGAAGGCGCCGAACAGTTCACGGCCATAACCCCAGGACGATCCGTCGGCATGGGTGTCGGACCGGTGCGCCGCCGGACGGGCGGCCAGATCCACGCCGACCGTGGTCAGGGTCCCGGCCTCGGCGTCCAGACGGATGATGTCGCCGTCGACGACGTGGGCCAGCGGACCGCCGACCAGGGCTTCGGGGCTGACGTGAATTGCGGCAGGCGTCTTGCCGCTGGCGCCGGACATGCGGCCGTCGGTGACGAAGGCGACCTTGAAGCCGCGATCCTGAATCACCGACAGGGCGGGCGACAGGCTGTGCAGTTCCGGCATGCCGTTGGCGCTGGGCCCCTGGAAGCGCAGCACCACGACCACGTCGCGGTCCAGCTTGCCGTCCTTGAAGGCCTGCAGGGCGTCTTCCTGGGTTTCGAACACGGCGGCGGGGGCTTCGACGATGCGGTTCTCGGGCTTGACCGCCGAGACCTTGATGACCGCGCGGCCAAGATCGCCCTGGACCAGGCGCAGGCCGCCGTCTTTCTGGAACGGGTCCGAGGCGGGCCGCAGGATGTCGCGATCCAGGCTTTCGGCCACGCCGTCCTTCCAGACCAATTCGCCGTCGACCATCATCGGCTCCTTGAAATAGGGCTCAAGCCCCCGGCCCATGACGGTGGTCACGTCGGTGTGCAGGATGCCCGCCTGGGCCAGTTCGCGGGCCACGAAGGCGACGCCGCCCGCCGCCTGGAAGGCGTTCACGTCGGCCGAGCCGTTCGGATAGACACGCGCCAGCAGCGGCGTGGCCGAGGATAGCTGATCCATGTCGGTCCAGTCGATCAGCACCCCCGCCGCCCGCGCCATGGCGACCAGATGGATGGCGTGGTTGGTCGAACCGCCAGTGGCCAGCAGGGCGACGATCATGTTGACGATCGACTTCTCGTCCACGACGTCGGCCATGCGGCACGACCCGTCGCGAGCCAGTTCAACCGCGCGTCTGGCGGCGGCTTTCGTCAGGGCGTCGCGCAGGCCGGTGTCCGGGTGGACGAAGGCGGTCGAGGGCAGGTGCAAGCCGACCAGCTCCATCATCATCTGGTTGGAGTTGGCGGTGCCGTAGAAGGTGCAGGTGCCGGGCGAGTGATAGCTGCCGATCTCGCTATCCAGCAGGGTCTGGCGATCCACATTGCCCTGGGCGTATTCGGCGCGGACGCGGGCCTTCTCGGCGTTGGGGATGCCCGACGGCATCGGCCCGGCGGGTACGAAGACGACCGGCAAGTGTCCGAACGCCAGCGACCCCATGAACAGGCCCGGCACGATCTTGTCGCAGACGCCCAGCATCAGGGCCGCGTCGAAGGCGTCATGGGTCAGGGCGACGCCGGTGGACATGGCGATGACGTCGCGGCTGAAAAGCGACAGCTCCATGCCCGGTCGGCCCTGGGTGACGCCGTCGCACATGGCGGGTGTTCCGCCCGCCACCTGGGCTGTCGCGCCGACCTCACGCGTCGCCTCGCGGATCAGGCCGGGGAAACGCTCGAACGGCTGATGGGCCGACAGCATGTCGTTGTAGGCGGTGACGATCCCGATGTTCGGCTGCTTGCCCGACATGGCCGTCAGCTTGTCCGCCACCGTCTGACCGGCGAAGGCGTGGGCCCAGTTGGCGCAGGACAGCTTGGAGCGGCCGGGGCTGTTGTCGCGGGCGAAGTCCATGCGGCGCAGATAGTCGGCGCGGGTGGCGCGGCTGCGGGCGATGATGCGGTCGGTGACCTCGGCCACGACGGGGTTCAGTTTGGTCATCAGGGCTTCTCCGTCCAGAGGACTTCGAGCGGAACATGGGCCGCGATCAGGGCGGCGATAGGCTGGACGCGCGGATCGCCCGCCGCCTCAGCCTCGAACACCTCGCGCTTCTTGGCGCCGGTCAGGGCCAAGATCACACGGCGGGCCTGGATCAGATAAGGCAGGTTGATCGACAGGCGTTCCAGCGACGGCGCCATGCCGTCTCGCCCTTGCGGCACGCCCAGCACGGCGGGCGACAACGTCGGCGTCAGCAGGGTCTTCAGCGTGGGACTGTGCGGGAACATCGAGCAGATATGCCCGTCCTCGCCCATACCCAGCAGGACGGCGTCCAGCCTGCCGCCTTCCGCCGCCAGCGCCTTCGTCGCCTCGGCCGCAGCGCGGTCCACGGTGACGGCGGGCGTGTACAGCGGCACGAAACGCGCGGCGGCGGCCGGGCCGGTCATCAGGGTCCGCTTGATCAGGGTCGCGTTCGAGTCGGCCGAGCTTTCGGGCACATAGCGCTCGTCGATCAGGGTGACGACGACCTTGTCCCAGTCCAGCGTCATGCGCGCCATCTCGGCGTAGATGGGCGACGGGGTCGACCCGCCGGACCCGGCGAAGACGGCGCGCCCTTGTTCCAGCACGGCGGCCTCCAGGCTTTCGCCCAGTCGCGCGGCGCAGGCCTCAGCCCAGGCACTGCTGGTGGGGAAGGTTTCGATGGCGGTCATGACAACTCCCCGCTCATCCCCGCGGAGGCGGGGACCCAGGCTTGAGCCATCTGATGGACGGCGGCTTTCCGGGCCAAGTTGAAGCCGCGGCGCGTGTCGCCAAAGAACTGGGTCCCCGCCTCCGCGGGGATGAGCGGATGAGAGTTATGCATCGCGCACATTCCATTCCCGGCCTGTCCGCGACAGCAGCAGGTCGGCGGTTTCCGGGCCCCAGGTTCCGGGGGCGTAATCGTGAGGCTTGAAGTCCGCATCGGCCCAGGCCTCGGCGACCTCATCGACCCATTTCCAGGCCTGTTCAGCCTCGTCCCGGCGGACGAACAGTGTGCTGTCGCCCTTCAGCGCGTCCAGCAGCAGCCGCTCATAGGCGATGCGACGGCGTGGGGCGGCGGCGTCTTTTCCGTTCTGGCCCCAGGACAGGCTCATCTGGATCGGCTGCAACTGCATGCGCTGATCCAGCCCCGGCTTCTTGTTCATGACCGACAGCGAGATGTCTTCCTCGGGCTGCAGTTCGATGATCATGCGGTTGGCCTGGATGTCGCCCCGGTCGCCGTGGTCGAAGATGGAGTGGGGCACCGGCTTGAACTGGATGACGATCTCAGTGCGCTTTTCCGGCAGGCGCTTGCCGGTGCGCATGAAGAAGGGCACGCCTGCCCAGCGCCAGTTGTCGATGTCGGCGCGGATGGCGACGAAGGTTTCGGTGTCGGACGCCTGGCCGCGCTCTTCCGCATAGGACGTAACCGGTTTCCCTTCGCTGACGCCCGCGACGTACTGGCCGCGCACGGTGACGCGCTCGGCCTCTTCATGCGTGATGGGGCGCAAGCTGCGCAGCACCTTGACCTTTTCGTTGCGGACGGAGTCCGGATCCAGGTCGCTGGGCGGCTCCATCGCGACCAGGCACAGCAACTGCAGCATGTGGTTCTGCAGCATGTCCCGCAGGGCGCCGTACTCATCGTAATAGGGCCAGCGGTCGCCGACGCCGACCGTCTCGCCCACCGTGATCTGGACGTGGTCGATGGTCAGGTTGTTCCACAGCGGCTCGAAGATGGTGTTGCCGAAGCGCAGGGCGATCAGGTTCTGGACCGTCTCCTTGCCCAGATAGTGGTCGATGCGGAACACCTGACGCTCGTCGAAGGCGTGGGCCACGGCGTCGTCGATCTCAAGGAACGACTTCAGGTCGCGACCCACCGGCTTTTCCAGCACGATGCGGCAGTTCTTCTCGGCCAGACCCGCCGCCTTCATCGCCGTGACGATGCGGCCATAGAGCGAGGGCGAGACGGCCAGGAACGAGGTGACCTCGCCGTCCCCGACCTTGTCCTTCAGCGGTTTCAGGCTGTCGGCGCTGGTGGCGTCCACGGCCAGATAGTCGAGGCGCGCCTTCATCCGCGCCCAGCTGTCTTCGTCCCAGCCGCCGTCGGCCTCGGCCCGGGCCTTCACCGCCTCATGCACCTTGGCGACATATTCCGCGGCGCTCTCGCCCGAGCGGGCGGCGCCGATGATCTTGAGCCCCTCGGGCAGCAGGCCGTCGTGCTCAAGGAAGTAGAGCGAGGGCAGCAGCATCCGCATGGCCAGGTCACCGCCACCGCCGAACAGAATGAGCGCCGCCATCCGGGCCTCCTCGCCTGAGCCGTCCCGGAAGCGGGACCGTTTGTCAGCCTGTGTCTTTGGCCGCTTCCGCCCGATGAGCCAACACGTCGAGCACGTCCTGAAACACCATGTTACGCGCCCGCAGCAGGACCAGCAGATGATAGACCAAATCCGCCGCCTCGGCGGCGAGTTCCGAATCCGGGCCCGCAACGCCGGCCAGCGCAGTCTCGACGCCTTCCTCGCCCACCTTCTGGGCGATGCGTTTGGGCCCCTCGGCCAGCAGGCGCGCGGTCCAGCTGTCGGACGGGTCGTCGGCGGCGCGGGCGGCGATGGTGCGCTCCAGTCGGCCGATGCGGCCCAGGCCCGGCGCGTCCTCGTCGCCGAAGCAACTGATGCGGTTCAGGTGGCACGCGTTCCCGACCGGCCGCACCTTCACCACCACCGCGTCGCCGTCGCAGTCGGGCGTGACGGAGACCACGTTCAGGAAATCGCCCGAAGTTTCGCCCTTCCTCCATCGCCCGCCGCGAGAGCGCGAGAAGAAGGTCGCCTGACCGCTCTCCAGCGTCTCGCGCAGCGCCGCCTCGTCCATATAGGCGAGCGTCAGCACCTGCAGGGTGTCGGCGTCCTGAACCACGGCCGGGATCAGGCCGCCGCTCTTGGCGAAGTCGAGGATGGAGAGGTCGAGGGTCATATCCGCACCTCTACGCCCTGGGCGTCCAGATATCGCTTGAGGTCCGGCACGGTGATCGCGCCCGAGTGAAAGACGCTGGCCGCCAGAGCGCCGGACACATCGGCCTGTTCGAACACGTCGCGGAAATGCTCGGGGGCGCCCGCGCCGCCCGAGGCGACCAGCGGGATGGTCAGGCGTCTGCGCGCCTCATTCAACTGGGCGATGTCATAGCCGCGCCGGACCCCGTCCTGGTCGATGCAGTTCAGCACGATCTCGCCGGCGCCGAGACCTTGCGCCTCCATGATCCAGTCCATGGTCAGGCGGTTCGCACCGCGCCGGGCGTCCGGGTCGCCGGTGTACTGGTGGACGCGCCAGTCGCCGTCCTGAAAGGCGCTGTCGACGCCGAGGACGACGCACTGGCGACCCAGCCGCTCGGCCATTTCGCCGATCAGGTCGGGGCGTTCCAGGGCGGGGGAATTGATCGACACCTTGTCCGCGCCGTGGTCCAGGCAACGCGCGGCCTGGTCGACGGAGCGGACGCCCCCGGCGACGCAGAAGGGGATGTCCAGCAGCCGGGCGATGTCGGCGACCCAGCCATAGTCCAGCGTGCGTCCCTCGGGACTGGCGGTGATGTCGTAGAAGACCAGTTCGTCGGCGCCCGCGTCGCGATAGCGGGCGGCCAGTTCGGCGGCGTCGCCCATGTCGACATGGCCCTCGAACCGCACACCCTTGACCACGCGACCGTCCTTGACGTCCAGGCAGGGGATGATCCGCCGGGCCGTCATTGATCGACGGCCTTGAGCGCTTCGGCCACGGTGAATCGGCCCTCATAGATCGCCCGGCCGACAATGGCGCCGTCGCAGCCCAGATCGCGGGCGGCGATCAGGTCGTCCAGCGAAGCGACCCCGCCCGAGGCCTGGACCTTCAGATCCGGACGGCGAACCCGGGCCTCGGCCAGCAGGTCCAGATTGGGGCCTGTCAGGGCGCCGTCACGGCCCACGTCGGTGATCAGCACATGGCGCAGCAGGGCGGGCGGATAACGGTTCAGCACGGTCCACAGATCGACGCCCGCCGACTGGGTCCAGCCCTTCAGGGCGGGAACGGGCACGTCGTCCTCGTATTTCACGTCCAGCGCCAGGGTGATGGCCTCGGACCCGAACTGGTCCAGCCAGGCCAGCACCTCGTCGGGCCGGGTGACGGCCAGCGAACCCACCACGACCCGACTGACGCCCGCGTCCAGCAGGCGGCGCAGATCGTCCTCGCAGCGCACGCCGCCGCCGGACTGGATCTTCACCGCCACGACGCCGGCCAGTTCGCTGATCAGGCTGTGCTGGACCGCCCGACCCTCGCGCGCGCCGTCCAGATCGACGATGTGAACCCACCGCGCGCCTTCGGCGGCGAAGGCGGCCAGGCGGACAGCGGGGACGTCGTCATACTGCGTCACCCGGTCGAAATCGCCGTGCATCAGCCGCACACAGACGCCGTCCTTCAGGTCGATGGCGGGATAGACGATCATGCGGGCAGCTCGAGGAAATTCTTCAGGATACGGGCGCCGGCGGCGGCCGAACGTTCGGGGTGGAACTGGCAGCCCCACCGGTTGGCGTCGCGCACCACGGCGGGGACGGTCAGTCCATAGTCTGCGGTGGCCAGGGTCGCGGGCCCGTCGGGACAGACGTAGCCATGGACGAAATAGGCCCAGTCGCCGTCGCGGACGCCGTCCAGCAGCGGATCGTCGCGGCGGATCGACAGACGGCTCCAGCCCATGTGCGGCGAGGGCCGTGAGGGGGCGGGAACGATCGGTTCAACCCGGCCGGGGATGATGTCGAGCATTTCGGTGTCGCCCTCGGCGCTACTGCTGAACAGCAACTGCTGGCCCAGGCAGACGCCCAGCAGCGGCCGCGGAAAGGCGCGCAGGGCCGTGACCAGATCCAGCGTCTGGAGCCGCTGCATCGCATAGGCGGCGGCGCCGACGCCCGGCAGGATGACCCGCTCGGCGTCCAGCACATCGGCCGGATCGTCGGTGATCCGCACGCGCGCGCCCAGCCGCTCCAGCGCGAACCGCACCGAGGCGACGTTGCCCGCGCCGTAACTGATCAGGGTGACCCAACTCATCCTTCTCCCCTCGGGGGAGAAGGTGGGCGGCGGAGCCGCTCGGATGAGGGGGCTCTGTCAGCGGGCAGACGGCTTGATGTCGAGGGTGTGGCCGGCAGCCCCCTCATCCGTCTTGCTCCGCAAGCCACCTTCTCCCCCGAGGGGAGAAGGGAAATGGACGCGCCCATCACAGCACCCCCTTGGTCGAGGGCACAGCTTCGCCCTCCACCCGAATGGCCTGACGCAGGGCGCGGCCCAGCGCCTTGTAAACGGCTTCGGTCTTGTGGTGGTCGTCGTCGCCGGTGACGGCCACATGGATCGCCGCGCCCATGGCCTCGGCCAGCGAGCGGACGACATGGGCGGTCAGATCGGTCCGGTAGTCGCCGATGAAGGGCGTCGCGAACGTGCCCTCGAACAGCGGATAGGGGCGACCGGACAGGTCGATCGACACCCTGGCCTCGGCCTCGTCCATCGGCAGGACGAAGCCGTAGCGGGCGATGCCGCGCCGCTCGCCCAGCGCCGCCTTCAGCGCCTGACCCAGGGCGATGGCGCTGTCCTCGATGGTGTGGTGCGGGTCGGTGTGCAGGTCGCCCTCGCACGACAGGCGGATGGCGAAGCCGCCGTGGGCCGCGACCTGCTCCAGCATGTGATCGAAGAAGCCGACGCCGGTGGCGATGGTCACGGGGCCGGGGTTGTCCAGATCAACGGCGCAGACGATGCTGGTCTCCTTCGTGTCGCGCACGGCCTGACCGGTGCGGGCGGGACGGACGCGCGCGGGCGCAATCTCCAGCGCTGCCAGAAGCCGGTCGTTGACCTCGGCCTTCAGCGCGACCGGCAGGCGCAGGCGGTCGCCCGCCGTTTCGGCGCTGACGCCATAGCGGCGCAGGGCCTCGAGGATATCCGCCGGATCGGACGGGCGACCCATGATGATCGGGCCGACCCCCGGCTCTACCGGCATGATGCGGGACAGGGCGGTGACCAGACGGTCGCGTTCGCGGCGGACCCCGGCGATGCGTTCGGCCGTCTCGATCATCCGCGACGGGTCCAGCGCCTGCAGCGCCAGCCGGATCGACACCTCGGGAACGGCATAGGGCTCCAGCGCCGAGGCCAGCCGGGCGAGCGTCTGCGTCTGGGCCAGGGCCGCGCCGATGCGGGCGCCGGCCAACCCATAGGCCAGCGACAGGCTGCGCAGCACCACCAGATTGGCATGGGCGCCGATCAGGGATACGGCCGATGGGGCGTCGGCGAACTCGACCAGTCCTTCATCGACGATGAGCAGGGCGGGCGCGACCCGTTCGGCCATCTCGGCCACGGCCTCGGGCGAGCCGATGGCGCGGATCACGACCGCGCCGGTTTCCGCATCATCGGCCGGGCGGGCGTAGAGGTCGGCGATGTCCTGATAGGGGGCGGCGTCGGGCGACTGCACCGCCAGTCGGTCGCGGGCGCACAGGCGCCAGACCAGCTCCAGACCGTGGGTCAGGCCGCGCACGGGCAACACCTGCTCGGGCGCGGCCCCATAGACGTCCGCCATGCGCGCGGCCAGGACGGCGGGCATGGAAGGATAGCGCTCCAGACCCTCGCCGTTTGAGACGAGCGGCGGCCACGGGGCGGGCAGGGTCATGACGCCGACCTCAGATCCGCCGCCCGGGCGTGGGCCTCCAGCCCTTCCAGCCGCGCCAGCAGGGCGGCGATGGGAGCCAGGGCTTGGGCGCCGGCCCCGGTCGCGATCTGAACCGACATGGAGGTCATGAAGCTGGCGGTGGTAATGCCGCCCACAGTACGTGCCGCGCCGTCGGTCGGCAGGACGTGGCTGGGCCCGGCGGCATAGTCGCCCAGGGTTTCGGCGGCGTGGCGACCGACGAAGATCGCCCCGGCCGCGAAGATGGAATCCACCAGGTCTTCGGCTTCTTCCACCTGAAGCGACAGGTGTTCGGGGCCATACAGGTTCGCGACCTCGCAGGCCGTGTCCAGGTCGCGGACCAACACGGCGCGGGCGGCGGCCAGCGAGGCGCGAGCGGTGGCCTCGCGCGGCAGGGTCGCCAGCTGCGCCTCCACCTCGCTCAGGATATAGCCGATGGTGGCGCGGCTGGTGGAGACCAGCACGACCTGGGCATCGGCGTCGTGTTCGGCCTGGCTCAGCAGGTCGGCGGCGACGATCTCGGGCGCAGCGTCGCGATCGACGATCACCATCAGTTCGGACGGACCGGCGGGCATGTCGACGGCGGGTCCGCGCGGCAGGACGGACGCCTGCTTCTTGGCCTCGGCCACCCAGGCGTTGCCGGGGCCGAACAGCTTGCCGACCGGCGCGATGACGCCGTCGTCCAGTTCGGCGCCAAAGGTCAGGGCGGCGATCGCCTGGGCCCCGCCGATCAGCCACAGGTCGTCCAGCCCCGCCTCGGCGGCCGCGACGATCATGGCCGGGTGGACGCCGCCGTCCTTGCCCGGCGGGGTGATGGCGACGCGACATGCGACGCCCGCCACCTGGGCCGGGATGGCCTGCATCATCAGCGATGAGAACAGCGGCGCCGTGCCACCCGGGACATAGAGGCCAGCCGAGGCGATGGGCCGCCAGACCAACTTAGACCTCACGCCGGGCGTCGTCTCGATCCAGGGCGTGTCCTCGGGCCGGGTCGCCTGATGAAAGACGCGGATGTTGTCGGCGGCGACCCGCAGGGCGCGCATGGCGGCGGGCGGCAGGGCGCTCCGCGCGTCGCGGACGGTCGCCTCGTTCAGAGCGATGCGGCGCGGCGCGGCGCCGTCCAGCTTCACCGCCCAGTCGGTCACGGCCGCGCCGCCGCGTGTGCGCACGTCGTCCAGGATGGCGCGCACGCCGTCGCTCACGGCAGCCTCGGTGCGGCGGGCGGGGCGGGCCAGCGCGGCCTTGCGGCCCGTTTCGTCCAGCGCGGTCCAGTCGATGATGTCTCCGAACAGCGCAGTCATCACATCATCTTCTCGATGGGCAGAACGAGTATGGCCGAGGCGCCGGCGGCCTTGAGCCGTTCCAGCGTTTCCCAGAACACCGCCTCCTGACACACGGCGTGGACGGCGACCGCGTCGTCGCGTCCGGACAGCGGCATGACGGTCGGCGACCCCGCGCCGGGCAGGATGGCGGTAATGGCTTCCAGCGCCGAGCGTGGGGCGTTCAACATCACGTATTTGGCCCCCTGAGAGGCGACCACGCCGCTCATCCGCTCGATGATGCTGTCCAGCAGATGTTGCAGGCCGGGCTCCGGCGCCACGGGCGAGCGGATCAGCACCGCCTGGCTGTCCAGCACCGTCTCCTGCGCCTTCAGGCCGTTGGCCTCCAGCGTCGCGCCGGTCGAGACCAGATCACAGATGGCGGCGGCCAGTTTCAGCCGGGGGGCGACCTCGACCGCGCCGCGCATGGTGACGATGTCGGCGCGCACGTCGTGGTCGTTCAGCCAGCGGCGGAGGATCTTCGGATAGGAGGTGGCGATGCGCAGCCCGTCCAGCGACTGGGGGCCGGCGTAGTCCAGCGTGGGCGGCACAGCGACCTTCAGCGTGCAGCGGCCGAAGCCCAGGGGCATCACGACCTCGGCGTTCGGCCCGCCGTTGCGGACCTCCTCCAGCACGTTCTCGCCGACGATGCCCAGGTCGCAGACGCCGTCCGCCACGAAGGTCGGGATGTCGTCGTCGCGCACCCGCAGCAGGTCGATGGGATAGTTTTCGACCCGGTACAGCAGGTCGTTGTTTCCCTTGACCACGCGCAGGCCCGCGTCGCGGACCAGGTCGAGGCTGCGGTCGGCCAGCCGGCCGGATTTCTGGACGGCGATGCGCAGCCGCCCCTGAACCGTACTCATGATCTCAACTCAGGCTTTCAGTCGATCCAGCACCAGGCGGTAGCCCTGATGCGGCATGTCTTTCAGATAGCGGGCGACGCGGACGACGGTGGTTGGACTGGCGTGCGCCTCGGCCGCGATCTCGCGATACGACTTGCCGCCCCCGTCCAGCAGCCGGGCGACCTGCCACCGCTCGGCGAAGGCGCGCAACTCGGCCGGGGTGCACAGATCGGTCAGAAAGGCATCGACCTCCTCGCGCGACTTCAGGGCGAGAAGCGCGTCATACAGGGCGTCGCGGGCGGCGGGTGGTGTCATGTGTGTTTCACTATGCTGTAACAGTGGAACGGTCAAGGGGGTGTGGCGCAAAGGTCGAGTCCGCTCTATCTGCCAAGCATGACCAAGGTTCTGATCATCGGCGCGGGACACGCGGGGGGCTCGGCGGCGGCGCTGCTGCGGCAGTATGGGTTCGAGGGCGCCATCGTGCTGGCGGGCGAGGAGCCGGCTCCGCCGTATCAGCGGCCGCCGCTATCCAAGGCCTGGCTGAAGGGCGAGGCGGGTCTGGAGGATCTGTTGCTGCGACCCGAGAGCTTCTACGCCGAACAGGCTATCGACCTGCGCACCGGGGTGACGGCGACGGCGATCGATGCGGCGGCCCGGACCGTGACCTTCGCCGACGGGGCGGTCGAGACTTACGACGCGCTGATCCTGGCGACCGGATCGACGGCGCGGAAGTTGGCGATCCCCGGTGCGGGCCGGCCGGATCTGCTGGAGCTTCGCACCCTGCATGACGCCGGGCGGCTGAAGGCCGCGCTGAAGCCGGGCAAGCGGCTGGCCGTCGTCGGCGGCGGCTATGTGGGGCTGGAGGCGGCGGCCTCGGCCTGCGCCCTGGGCGCCGAGGCGGTGGTGATCGAGCGGATGGACCGGGTGCTGGCGCGCGTGGCGTCGGCGACCCTGTCTGGCTTCTTCACGCGTCGGCACCGGGCCGAGGGCGTCGAGATCATCACCGGAGCCGAGGTGACGGGGTTCGAGGATGCGGGCGTGCGGCTGTCCGACGGTCGGTTGATCGCGTCGGACGCGGTGCTGGTGGGCGTCGGCGCCCTGGCGCGTGACGACCTGGCGCGCGCGGCGGGCCTGGCGATCGACAACGGCGTGGTGGTGGACGAGACGGCCCGCACGTCCGACCCGTCGATCTACGCCATCGGCGACGTGACCCATCGGCCGGTGCCGATCCACGGCGGGCGGATGCATCGTCTGGAGAGCGTGCCCAATGCGCTGGAGCAGGCCAAACAGGCGGCGGCGGCCATCGTCGGCCGGGCGTCTCCGGCGGCCGAGGTCCCGTGGTTCTGGTCGGACCAGTACGAGGTGAAGCTGCAGATCGCAGGCCTGCCGTTCGACGCCGACCGGCAGGTGGTGCGCGGCGATCCGGAAGGCGATGGCGGCTTCGCCGTTTTCCACCTGAAGGGTGACATGATCGTCTGCGTCGAGGCGGTCAACGCCCCGGCCGAGTTCATGGGCGGCCGCCAGCTGATTGCAAAAGGGACGCCGATCGACGTGGCGAAACTGGCCGATGTCGCAGTGTCGATGAAGGCGGTCGCGGCGGCCTAGTACACGTCGCGGCGATAACGGCCGGATTCCGTCAGGGCCTGCAGGGTCTCTTCGCCCAGCACAGCCTCCAGCGCCGCGTGGACACCGCGCGACATGCCTTCCAGGCTGCCGCAGACATAGATGCAGGCGCCGCGTTCGACCCAGTCGGCGAGGGGGCGGGCGTGTTCGGCGACCAGGGCCTGAACATAGAGTTTTTCGGTTCCGTCGCGCGAGAAGGCGCGGTCCAGTCGGGTCAGGACGCCGGACGCCATCCAGGCCTGAAGCTCATCGTCGAAGAAGGCGTCGTAGGCCAGGGTCCGCTCCCCGAACAACAGCCAGGCGCCGCCGGTGCGAGGCTCCCGCGCACGGGCCTTCAGGTGGCTGCGCAGGCCGGCGATGCCCGTGCCGTTGCCGATCAGGATCATCGGAGCCTGGGGCGGGGGCGCATGGAAACTGCGGTTGGTGCGGACACGCATGTCCACGGTCTCGCCCACGTCCAGCGTCTGGGTCAGCCAGCCGGACGCCAGGCCCGGCGTTCCGTCCGGGCGCCTCATCAGGCGGATCAGGAACTCGGCCCGGCCGTCCGACGGCAGGGAGGCGACCGAATATTCGCGGGCGCCCGGCGCGGGCTCGCCCTCATGCGCGGGCAGACCGATCTCGGCGATGTCGCCCGCCTCCCACGACGGCGTGTGGTCGATCGGGGCGAACGCCAGACGCCAGGCCGGACCGCCGGGGCTGCCGGGATTCAGCAACTCCCGCTCGACCAGGGCCCAGCGGTCATAGGCGGGCGGCGACCAGTCGGGCGCGGCGGTGGCGCCGGTCAGCTGGTTCAGATTGTGCTGCCAGTGGCGGATGTCGGCGGCGGAACCGTCGTCCACCTCGACCGTATCGAACAGGGGCTCGGCGCCGGACGCGCGCAGCCAGCGCTCGACAGCATGGCCAAACCCGCAGAAATCGTCATAGCCTCGATCCCCCAGCGCCAGCACGCCATAGGACAGATGCGACAGATCGGTGGGCGCGGCCATCAGGCGGCGCACCATGCGGGCGGCGCTGTCGGGGGCGTCGCCCTCGCCGGTGGTGGCGGCGACGAACAGGGCGCGCGACGCGACCTTCAGCGCGGCGGTGTCCAGGTCGGCGAAAGACAGGATGCGGGCGGGCGTCCCGGCCTCGGTCAGGGCGCGTGCGGTCATCCAGGCCAGCTCTTCGCCAAAGCCGGTCTGGCTGGCGAAGGCGACCAGCACGGCGTCGCCGTCCGCGCTTCCTGACAGGGCGCTGGCCTTGGCCGCGTCGGCACGCCGGGTCGCTCGAACGCGGGCGACGACCAGACCGATCAGGCCCAGCCACAGGGCGACCGCGATGGCCGCCCACAGCCAGCGCATTACGTCTGTGGTCACGCGCCCTCGTCCAGCATGGCGGCGAAGGCGGGGGTCATGCGCTCCACCAGACCGCGCGGGGTCCGCTCGACGAAACAGGCAGCCAGGTTCAGCGCCTCGGCGTATTCGGGTCCTTCGAATGGCCCCATGACCGTCAGCGCGGTAGCGTAGGCATCGGCGTGCAGGGCGGAGGGGTGCAGCACCGTGACCGAACTCAGGCCATTGTCCACCGGCCGTCCCGTGGAGCCGTCGATGGTGTGGGGATACAGGCGACCCTGATAGCTGAAGGCCCGGCGATAGTCGCCCGAAGTGGCGACGGCCAGATCATACAGGGCGACTACGGTGCGCGGGGCGCTGGATTCCGGCGGCTGCTCCAGCTCGACCCACCAGGGTTGGGCGTCCGGCTTGACCCCCCCGCCCTTCAGCTCGCCGCCGATCTCGACCAGATGCGAGGTCGCGCCTTCGCGGATCAGACGGTCGGATACGCGGTCCACGGCGTGACCCTTGGCCAGACCCGACAGGTCCAGCCGCATGCCGCCCGGCTGGCGGACGCCGCGATGGTCGCGGTCCAGCCGCAGGCGGCCCCAGCCGCTGACCTTCAGCGCCGTCTCGATGGCCTCGTCCGAGGGGATGGGGTCGGCGTCGGGGCGCGGGCCAGGCGGGCCAAATCCCCACAGATCGACCAGGGCGCCCAGGGTCGGATCGACCGCGCCGTTGGTCTCGTCGCCCAGGTCCATGACGGTGTTCAGGAAGTCCCAGAACGGCTCCGACACCTGCCACGATCCCTCGGGCGCGTTGTTGAAGCGTGACAGTTCGCTGCGCGGATCCCAGTGGCTGAACAGGGCGACGATGGCGTCCAGTTCTTCCTGCACGGCGGCCTGCAAGGCGGCCTGATCCGTGCCTGGTGACGGAACCAGTCGGACCGACCAGGTTGTGCCCATGGCTTCGCCGTCCAGCGCCCAGACCAGATCGCTGGGCGGCCGGGCCGGGGCGCCCGACATCGGCGGGATCAGGACGCGGTTGTCAGCCCGATCCGCGCCGCTGGAAACGGCGACGGGCGGCGGCGCTGCGCGGGATCCCTTGGACATCGGACGCTCTTTGACTTCAGGCTTCTGGCGATCAGGGCAGGACTTCGAGCGCCAGGTTGTACGAGGCGTTCGAGGCCGGCTGGCCGTCGACGCCCGGCGTGCGGACCGAGGCGCCCAGCCAGTAGAGGCCGGCCTGCGACCAGGTGATCGAGAAGGCGCCGTCCGCGCCGGTCTTGACCGTGGTCTCTTCAGGATTGTCGCGATAGCGCGTGCCGCCGCGCGCCACCGTGACCTCGACGTCCGAGGCGGGCTGGCCGTCGCGCAGCAGCTTGAAGCTGGCCGCTTCGCCGACGACCAGATCGTTCGGGTGGGTGACGGGGACCAGTTCCAGACCCTTGCCCGTGGGCGCCAGGGCGGTTTCGCTGGGTTCGCCCAGGGTGACGAAGGTCTCGGTGCGGCTGCTGGCGCGGGTGGGCCGGACGTCGGTGGCGCCCGCCGGGATGGCGGCCGGGAAATCGGCTTCGGCCCCGCGCCAGCGCTTCTGCTCGCCGTTCAGGGTGTAGTTGGCGATGAAGCCCGAACCGACGTTGGCGACGCGCCACGTGCCCGGCTGGGTCAGGTGCAGATCGAAGGACGAGCGGTATTTCGCCTGATGCAGGTTCTCGGCCGAGCCGGCCGAACCGTCCGGCGCGATGATGGTCAGGCCGTCCATGCGCATGGCGGCGTGATCGGGGATGAACACCCCGTTGGACATGCCGGCGTCAAAACCGACCCAGGCGTCCGAACCCGATAGCACGGTCGAGGTCGGGGCCAGCCAGGCGCGGTGGGCCTGGGCCGACAGCGGGGCAGTCAGGGCGGCGGTCAGGGCCACAAGGGCGAACGTCTTCTTCATGGGTATGATCCTTAGCGGGAGACGGTGACGCGCACGGCGCCCAGTTCGGTAGAGCCGGCGGCGTCGGCGGTGTTGGCCGCGCCCCAGCGGAAGGGAACGCGCACGGCCTCACGACCGCCCAGTTCGCGGGCGGCTTCGACGACCAGCGTATACTGTCCGGCGGGCAGGTTGCGCAGACGGGCGGCGGGGATGGTCACGGTCTGGCGGCCGGGCGCGCGCGTGGCGCCGGAAATGCCGTCAGCCGGCATGGCCTGGGCGCGGCCTCCCTTGCGCCACCAGGTACGCAGATCCTTGAGCCAGTCCTTGCCCTCTTCATTGGCCAGCTTCATGTCGTACCAGACCTGTAATGTCTGGGCGTTGGTCTGGTCCGCGCGCTCGATCCACATGGCCACATAGGGGCGGTGGTACGAGGCGCTGGCGATGCGCGGAATCTCGACCGAGACGGTCAGATCGGCCGCCATCGCGGGGGCGGCGATGACGCCCGCTGCGGCGGTGGTCAGAACGAGGGGAAGCGAACGCAACGAAGGTCTCCTCAGTGAATGAAGATCAGGGCGATGATGACGGGGATCAGCAGCCCCAGCCCGACCAGCGGCCAGGTCGAGGGGCGGCCCCGGGCGTGCAGCCAAAGCAGGGCCAGACCGGTCAGGGCGAAGACCAGGCAGGCCACGGCGAAGACGTCGATGAACCAGTACCAGACCACGCCCGCGTTCCGACCCTTGTGCAGGTCGTTGAGGTAGGCGATCCAGCCGCGCGTCGTCGTCTCGTGCACGGCCTCGCCGGTGGCGCGGTCGATGGTCAGCCAGCCGTCGCCGCCGGGCGTGGCCAGAGCGACATAAACTTCTTCCGGCGTGGTTTCGGACGGGCGGCCGGCGATCCGCGCATCCAGCGCCTCGGTCGCCCAGCGGGCGACGGCGTCGGGGACGGGATCGGTGGTTTCTTCGGGGAAGGTCGTCAGCCGTTCCAGCAGCGGGGCGGGCAGGTCGGCGGTCCGTTCCTGCGTCACCGGCTCGGCCGGGATCTGGGCGGCGTGGTTCAGGGTGACGCCGGTCGCCGCGAACAGGATCAGGCCGATCAGGCTGACGGCCGCCGAGATCCAGTGCCAGCTGTGCAGTTGTTTCAGCCAGAACGATCGCGCGCCGTTCATCGACGCCTTCGGCGGGCGAGCGGCTTTCGGGGAAGGAGCGGCGGCTTCGGTCACGCTGAAGCCTGTGCCTCCGTTGCGAACGATTTGCAATACCGTTTCCGGGACGGATCGTCGCGGTTTCGGGACTGGAGCCTCTGATCCGGGACGGCTTTCATGGGCCGAAGCGCCATCAGTAGGTCAGGGTGACGCCCGCGCTGACTGTTCTGGGCGCGCCGTAGCCAGCGACCCCGGTTCCAGTCTCTGACACCTCGACCTCGGCGTCGAACAGATTGTCGGCCGCCAGCCACAGGGCCGCCCGGGGCGTCAGCCGCCAGTCGGCGCGGGCGTCCAGGGTGACGGCGTCATCCAGCACGCGGCTGTTCAGGTCATCCTCGAACCGTTTGCTTTCATAGCGGGCGCGGGCGGACAGGGTCAGGCGGTCTGAGGCGCGCCAGTCGACGCCCACATTGGCGCTCCAGATCGGCGCCTGCGCCGGGCGCAGGCCGGTCAGCTGGGCCGCCTGATCGCCGCCGTCCATGCGGGCGTCGGTGATTGAAACGGCGCCCGTGACGGTCAGGACATCGGTCAGGTTCAGGCGGGCGTTCAGTTCGACCCCGACGGCGTCGATGGTTCCGGCGTTCTGGCGCTGGCGCAGCACGCCGCCGGCGGGGACAAACCCCGCCCGGGGAAAGACCGCCGGGCCTTCGCCGATGGTGACGTTGACGATCGCATCCTCGATCCGGTTCCAGAACACGGTCGCGCCCCATGACGCATGGCGGGCTTCGAACGACGCTCCGATCTCCACACCGGACAGGCGTTCGGGCGACAGTGCGGCATTGGCTTCCGTCAGGTCGTTGGCGACGCGGAACGGGCGGTGCAGCTCGTTCAGCGTGGCCGGGCGGAAACCGGAATAGGCGGCGGCGCGCACGGCGTGGCCGTCGACGAACGACCGCCGCGCAGCCAGCCGCGCACTGACCACATGACCGGACCGCTGGGGGTCGCTTTCATTCAGGATAGGGACGCCCGTATCCCTGAACTCTTCCTGCCGGAAACCGCCGGTGTTCCCCCAGCGATCCAGTCGCAGTCCGCCCGCAACCAGCCAGACGTCGCGCCGCCAGGAGCCCTCGGCATAGGCGCCCGCGACGGACGTCTCGCCGCCCGCGCGGCGGACGCGCGGCGTGGCGGTGGCCAGACTGAAATATTCGTTGGTCTCGCCTTCGTTGAACCGGCCGTCAGCGCCCAGCTCCCATTCCAGCAGACCGCCGCCCAGCCGCTGTTCGCCGCGCCGCAGAGCCAGGTTCAGGCCCCAACCTGTCGCGGGGGTTCGGAACTGGTCGTTGGTCAGGGTGGTCCCGGAACGGTCAGGCTCGACCGAGACCGAGGTGTTGGCGAAGTCGCTCTCGCGCCGCCAGATCTGCACCCGCCAGCCATAATCTTGGCCGTCCGGCGCGCGGGCGGCGGTGGCCGACAGGACATGGCCGGACGCCTCGGCGCGCGCGCCGTCCAGGCCCGCGCCGCGGGTTTCGTCATAGACGCCTGCGCGCAGCGACAGGGCCGCGTCGCCAAACGGGACGTCCGCGCGCAGGGCGGCGCTTTTCGCGGTCAGATCCAGCGGAGTGTCCGCCTCGCCCGCCGTCGCGCCGCGCACAGGGACATAACCGTCAGTGGCGTCATACAGGACCGAGCCGGTCAGCCGCGCAGGACCCGCGTCCATCCCGCCCGATCCGGCCTGCCGTCGTCCGCCGCGCTCGGCCAGCGAGGCGTCCAGCATCCCGCCGCGATCCCGCTCACGCAACTGGATCACCCCGGTCAGGGCGCCCGCGCCATAGGGCCCGGCGCCCGAGCCGCGCACGATGTCCAGGCTCTCCAGACTCTCGGGCGCCAGTTGGGACCAGATGACCCAGCCGCCGAACGGATCGTTCATCGGCACGCCGTCCAGCGTCACCAGCGTCCGCCCCGCGCCCGAGGGGGCGATGGCGCGCAGGCTGATCCCTTGCGTGGTCGGGTTGGCGGCCAGACTGGAGGTGCGGCGGAACAGGGAGACCGCAGGCACGGTGGCCAGCGCCTCGTCCAGCCGGGTGGCGCGCGACAGCGCCGCTTCATCCAGCCGGATCACTGAAAAGGCGGCCTCGCCCGCCGCCGGGGGCAGGCGCGCGGCGGTGACGACCACGTCGGGAAGCGGGGCGGGTG
>NZ_SDZL01000036.1 GCF_004210735.1 Brevundimonas sp. | reverse complement strand
CACTGCGTGGTCCCCCTCCCCCGTGAACGGGGGAGGATTGAGGGGGGCGGATGCTCAGCCTTGCCCTCCCCACCGGGCTTCAGCCTGACGGCCTCAGCCACCCTCCCCATGAAGGGGAGGGAGAAGGTCCGCGTCCTCGACCAGCACGGGGGTCAGGCGGCGCACGACGCCCGCCGGGTCGGGCCAGGCGATGGACTGGCCCTCGGTCAGGCCGATCAGGCCCGCGCCGACGTGCGACAGGATCGAGATTCGGCCGGTGTCGATGTCCGCCTCGCGCGGCATGACGATCTGGACGCGGCGCGTCTCGGGGTGGCGGTCGTCGACATAGTGCAGCCAGCGGTTCAGCGTCACCGCCGTCTTGGGCAGGTCGATGTCGTCGCACACTTCGGCGCGGTCCAGCTCCTGTTGCAGCAGGGCGGCGGGGCCTTCGCCCGGCAGGTCGCCGACCAGGCGATCCAGGGCGTCGAAATCCTGACGGCTCAGGACGATGGCGGGCAGGGCGTCGGGGACGCGGGCGGAAGCGGTCTTCATGGGATTATCTCTTGGTATGGGCTGAGAGGGTCAGGCGGCCGAAGGGCCGTCGCCGTCGTCAGGCGGAGCCGGCGTCGCCACGGGCGACGGTCGGCGGAAAGGCAGAATCTCGGCGCCGGGCCGCGCCGGCGCACAGGCGCAGGCGTCGGGCGCGCAAACGGGGCAGGGAGACGGGTCGTGGGTCATGACGCGCATGTCGGCCGACGCAGCCGAAAGGCGGCGTTGGCATCCTGAACAGTGGGAAGATGGACGTGAGGCGAAGCACGGCGGCCCGGAGCGGGCGACGGCGTTCGACCGACCGCTCCGGGTTAAGCGCCTTCGACGCGGCGACCCGCGTGGGTGAGGCGTCGAGCCTGGCTGACGAAACGTTCCATAGTCCCTAGAAGCTGGGGCCGGGCGCCGCGAAAGTCAAACCGGCCGCCGCATTGTCATCCTTCGTCGAGCTCGTAAGTGCCCTCGTCATAGAGGTAGAGGGTGACTTCGTCGGGATAGGCATTGGCCCACGCCAAGGCACCGGTCACAGATAGCCCTCTTCGGACGGCATATGTATCGCCGAGCGCGATCGAAGCGGCGCTGTCAGCATTGTCGTGCAACGCGCCGTCGGCGGGTTGCTGATTATCGTGCCAGGTTGCTTCTGCTACGGCATCAATCTTCCGCCAGCGATGCAGATGGGTCCGGCGATCAAGAATGTTCGTGATCATGGAGTAACGATGACGCATCACATCCCCCTTGTCATGGGCATCGTCAACGTCACGCCCGACAGCTTTTCCGACGGCGGGCGGCATGCGACGCGCGAGGCGGCGCTGGCGCATGCGATGCGGCTGATCGACCAGGGCGCGGACGTGCTGGACATCGGCGGCGAGAGCACCCGGCCGGGCGCCGCGCCGGTGGGCGAGGACGAGGAGATCGCGCGCACCATGCCGGTCGTGGCCGCCATCCGCGCGTGCTGGAGCGGTCCTGTGGCCATCGACACGATGAAGCCGGGCGTGGCCCGCGCCGCCGTGGCCGCCGGGGCGACGATGTGGAACGACGTCAGCGCCCTGAGCCACGCGGCGGACAGCGCGGTGACGGCCGCCGAGCTGGGCTGTGACGTCATCCTGATGCACATGAAGGGCGAGCCGCGGACCATGCAGGACGCGCCCGCCTATGACGACGTGGTGGCCGAGGTGACGGCTGAACTGGCGGCCCGGGCGGATGCGGCCATGGCGGCGGGCGTGGCGCGCGAGCGGATCTGGCTGGACCCCGGCATCGGCTTCGGCAAGACGACCGACCACAACCTGGCCCTGACGGCGCATCTGGATCGGCTGATCGCGCTGGGCTTTCCGGTGCTGTACGCCGCCAGCCGCAAGCGCACGATCCAGGGCGTCGATCCCGCCGCGATCGACCCAGCCGACCGACTGGGCGGCTCGCTGGCCCTGGCGCTGGAAGGCGCCCGCCACGGCGCCCGCATGATCCGCGTCCACGACGTGCGCGAAACGGTTCAGGCGCTGAAGGTGCAGGCGGCGCTGGCCGCCGCTTGCAGCCGGCCTTAGCGGCTGGCCGCCTTGGGGACGGAGACCAGGACGACGCCTTCGAACTGACCCACCACACGGCCGACGGCGAGGACGCGGGGGTCGCTCATGGCGTCGGAGGGGCAGCCCAGCAGATCGGCCCCGTCGTCCAGCAGCTCCGAAGTGGGCAGGGTCGCGCCCAGCAGGCGGCAGGGGCCGTTCGGATAGGGATAACCCTCGCTCATCAGCTTCGTCCCCTCGGGTACGGCCGGCCGCGTCGCTGTCGGCGCGGTGGCGCAGGCCGACAGCAGGATCAGGCTCGAAAAGGCGATGAAGTGGCGCATGACGGGTCTCGCTGTGTCTCAGCTGTGCAGTTTGACCGACCGGGCGCGCGGGGTCGAGCCCCCGCCGCCTGTTATCGCCGACGGGCGGCTCCTGATCGGCAAAGCGGTTGCCCCGCCGCCGGGCTTGGGCCATGCAGCGGCCATGTCCTGGCTTCTCTCCGTCAATCCGTGGCTGACCCTGGTGGTGGCTGGTCTTTTCGAGGTCATGTGGGCCTCGGGCGTGAAATATGTCGGGCCGCAGCGACCGCTGATCTCGCTGGGCGTGGCGGTGGCGCTGGCGGCCAGCATGGTGGGCCTGTGGGCGGCGACGCAGAAGCTGCCGGTGGGCACGGCCTATGCGGTGTGGACCGGTATCGGCGCCGTGGGCGCGGCGGTGGTCGGGGTGGCGATCTATGGCGAGCCGGCGACCGCGCTGCGGGCGGTATGCATCCTGCTGATCGTGGCGGGCATCGTCGGGCTGAAGCTGTTCTCGGGCGCGCACTGATGGCCAGCGCGGACACCCCTCAAGCAGCGAGCGACCGCGTCGCGAGCGATAGAGACACTAAAAAAGGCCGCGTACTAATTCTGGCCGGCTCCGACTCCGGCGGGGGCGCGGGTATCCAGGCCGATATCAAGGCGGTGACCATGCTGGGCGGGTTCGCCGCCACGGCGATCACGGCGATCACGGTGCAGAACACCCTGGGCGTCCACGGCGTCTATCCGATCCCGCTGGAGGTGATCGAGGCGCAGGCGAAGGCGGTGCTGGACGATATCGGCGCGGACGCGCTGAAGACCGGCATGTTGGGCTCGGTCGCGGTGGTCGAGACGGTGGCGGCGCTGATCGACTATGCGGGCGGCGTGCCCGCGGTGGTCGATCCGGTGATGATCGCCAAGGGCGGCTCGCCCCTGCTGGAGGATCGAGCGGTCGAGGCGGTGCGGCGGCTGATGATCCCGCGCGCGACGCTGCTGACCCCCAATGCGCCCGAGGCCGAGGCCCTGACCGGCCTGACGGTCGCCGATCTGGACGGCCAGCGACGGGCGGGCAAGGCGTTGCTGGCGCTGGGCGCCAAGGCGGTGCTGATGAAGGGCGGGCATGTGCCGGGCGAGACGGTGATCGACCTGCTGCTGACCGCCGACGGCGAGACGGTGCTGGAGAGCGAGCGGATCGACACCCGCCACACCCACGGCACCGGCTGCACCCTGGCCAGCGCGTGCGCCGCGGGGATCGCCAGGGGCCTGCCCTTGCCGGTCGCGGTGGCCGAGGCCTGGGCCTATGTCGCCGAGGCGATCCGCCGTGCGCCGGGCCTGGGCGCCGGCCACGGCCCGCTGGACCACGGCTGGCCGATCCGGGGCTGACGATCAGGTTCTTGCGGTTTTGACAGCGTCGGGAATCGTCGTTGAACGACGCTCATGTCGACCGAAGCCCGCCTTGCCGAGATCATCCGCGCCAGTCCGCGCATGATGACGGTGATGCGCGCGATCCGGGGCGAGCGCCTGCCGCAGTGGCGGATTTTCGCCGGCGCCGTGTACCAGACCGCGTGGAATGGACTGACCGGCCGCGATCCCGACCACGGGGTGCGCGACTATGACGTCATCTATTTCGATCCCGATCCGTCGTGGGACGCCGAGGATGCGGTCATCCGACGCGTCGCGGCGGCCTTGCCCGATGATCTGCGGGGGGCGGTCGAGGTGCGCAACCAGTCGCGGGTGCACCTGTGGTTTCCACAGAAATTCGGACGGCCCTATGCGCCGCTGACCCACGCCGACGACGCCCTGTCGCGGGCGGTGGCGACGGTCCACGCCCTGGGCGTGCGGCTGGAGGATGACGATACGATCTCGGTCGCCGCGCCGCTGGGGATGGATGACCTGTTCGCCCTGCGGTTCCGGGCCGGGCCGGGCGGATTCGACCCGGCCGTGGTCGCCGCCAAGGCCGGGGCGGCGCGCGCCCGCTGGCCCGAAGTCACCATCGATGCCACGCCCTGGACGCCCGCCCCATGACCGATCTCGAAGCCGAACTGACCGATCTGGTGCGCGCCGATCCGGCGTTGATGCATGTGCTGACGACGATGCGGGGGCTGGACCTGCCCGACTGGCGGTTGTTTTCGGGCGCGATCTATCAGGCGGTGTGGAACGCCCGGACGGGGCGACCTGTCGGCTATGGGATCAAGGACTATGACATCGGCTATTTCGACCCGAACACCAGCTGGGACGCCGAGGATGTGTTCATCAAGCGCGTCGCCGCCGCCTTTGACCCGTCGTTCCGCGACATGGTCGAGGTGCGCAACCAGGCGCGGGTGCATCTGTGGTTCGAGGGGCGTTTCGGGGAGCCGTATGAGCCGCTGCCCGACACGGACACGGCGCTGTCCCGCTTTGTCGCGCCCTGCTTCGCCGTGGGGGTGCGGCTGGAGGCGGACGATACGATCAGCGTCGTCGCGCCGTTCGGGCTGGAGGATGTGTTCAGCCTGACCATCCGCCCCAATCCGAACCGGCCGGTGGCCAAGGGCTGGGACAAGGCGATCGCCAGCGCCCGCGCCCGCTGGCCGGAGGTGACCGTCATTGGAGCCTGATCGCGGGCCTGCCTACTTTGGCTGTTGAAGCTGCTTCAACGTCCAGTGCTTTGCACCGAGTTCCTGGAAGCTTGGGTCAAAGGTGATCCCGGCTTCCATGAGATCGAACTCATCGTCGATTTCATAGAAGACATCGAGCACGCCATCATAGCCGGGAAGGTCGTGGCACTCCGAGGCGAGCAGCATGGCCTCCCTCGCCTCCGACTTCGGGTCGGCTCCGTTTTCAATGGCCGCAACGATCTGAGATCGCATCAGCCGTACGAGTTGCGGCTTATCAGTTGGATCGACGGACAGCTCTCGCAGGATCACATCGACAAGCGCGGCGGCCTCTTTCCACTCTTCGTCACGCAGGATGGCGAGTTCGACGACGGCGTCGGACGTCATTCCGAACGTGAGAAGATCGGATGCCCAGCGACGTTCGATATCGATGCCCAGGATGTCTTGGACGCGGTTTCGCAGAACCAGCTTGGCCCAAGGCGATCGAAGGGCGGGAGGGAGATCGACATCGTCCATTGCGGCAATTAAGGGCGAGATTCAGCGCGCATACAAGTCGTGGTTTGCCCGCGCTGAGGTGTTACAGGCGCTTGATCGGGCCATATGGAAAGGGCGCGACCCTTGCGGATCGCGCCCTTCGTTCAGGCCCCCGGTGAGGGGAGAGAGGGGCCCGCAGACTTACCAGCGACGGCCGTCGTTATCGCGACGCTCGTAGCGGACCTTGGCCGACAGGCGGTCGTAGCGGCGGTCCAGTTCGACGCGTTCCTGGCGATTGAGGCCATTGCGCGAGTACTGCATCTCCAACCGGACCAGGCTGTTCAGTTCGGCCTTGAGGCGCGACGCCTCGCGGTGGCTCAGCTGACGGCTGCGGACGCCCTGGTCGATGCGACGGTCCAGATTGTATTTGCGCTGGCTGATCGACTGCCAGCCGTTGTGCTGCTGCTGATAGGCCGGGCCGCGCGACGGGCCTTGATGGCCATAGGATTGGGCGGCGGCGGGGACGGCCATCGACACAGCGGCGACAGCCAGGACCGGGATCATCATCTTCTTCATCATGGGATGGCTCCTTGGTGACGACGCAAACCGGGGTGGCTGCGTTGATCCCAGATGACCACCCCACGGCTGAGCCCGAACTGAACAGAGCGCGTCAGTTTGCGTTCATCGGCATGAGAAGTTCGTCATGAATGGTCGAGGCCGCCCATCCTCATCCCCCCTGCACGCGCGCGCGTCCCTTTCCCTCGTTGGGTGAACATCGCTAGACTGCGCGTTCAGCCGCTGTTCAGAGGCGGCCGCCTATGACCCGTTCCATGATGTCTATTCGAGCAATCCTGCTGGCCGGCCTGATCGCCATCGTCCCCGTAGCGGACGCGGCGGCGCAGTCGCGTGGCCGCGATCGCGATCAGGATCGTCGGGAGCAGTCCCGGGGCTATCCGGGTCAGGGCCTGCGCGATGACGATGGCGGCCGGTCGCAGCCGCGCGCCAGCGCCAGCGACGTGGTGCGCCGGGTTCAGGCGGGTCGTCAGGGCCGCATGCTGGGCGTCAGCTCGCGGGGTCCGGACTATGTGGTGCGCTGGGAATATCCCGGCGGCCGGGTGAGCGATATTCGCGTGGACGGCCAGACCGGTCGTGTGAGTGGAGAAGACTGAATGCGGGTTCTGCTTGTCGAGGATGACGCCGACCTGTCGCGCCAGCTGAAGCTGGCGCTGTCTGACGCCGGCTATGCGGTCGATCATGCCGCCGACGGCGAAGAGGCGCATTTCCTGGGCGACACCGAACCCTATGACGTGATCGTGCTGGACCTGGGCCTGCCCAAGATCGACGGTGTGTCGGTGCTGGAGCGCTGGCGCCGCGAGGGCAAGACCACGCCGGTGCTGATCCTGACGGCGCGCGGCGCCTGGTCGGACAAGGTGTCGGGCTTTGACGCCGGGGCCGACGACTATCTGACCAAGCCGTTCCACACCGAAGAACTGCTGGCGCGGTTGCGCGCCCTGCTGCGACGCTCGGCGGGCATCGCCTCGGCGACCCTGTCGTGCGGCGCCCTGCGTCTGGATCCGCGCGCGGCGCGGGCCAGCGTCGACGGCGAGCCGCTGCGCCTGACCAGCCTGGAATACCGGCTGCTGCACTATCTGATGATGCATCAGGGCCGGGTCATCAGCCGCACCGAACTGGTCGAGCACCTGTACGATCAGGATTTCGACCGCGACTCCAACACCATCGAGGTGTTCGTCGGCCGCCTGCGCAAGAAGATTGGCCCCGACCGGATCGAGACGGTGCGGGGGCTGGGCTATCGGCTGACGCCGCTGGCCGGCGAATCCGACCCCGCCTGACCCCGCCGCCATGACCACGCCGGGGGAGCAGGCCGTAACCGATCCGCGCCCGGCCTCGCCGGAGTGGGGCCGCTGGCTGGGCCGCCCCGGCCGGTCGCTGACCCGTCGCCTGATCTGGCTGGCCTCGGCGTGGATTCTGGTCGCCCTGGTGGTGACGGGTCTGGTCCTGACCTCGCTATTCCAGGAATCGGCGCTGCGCCGGCTGGGCAATGTCCTCAGCGACACCATCGACGAGGCCGTCATCGCCACCAGCGTGATGGACGACGGCCTGGTCGTCACGGGCGAGATCAAGGACGCTCGCACGCTGCGGCTGCTGTCGGGCAAATACTGGATGGTGGGCGAGACGGCCGGGGACGGGACGCTGCGGGTGCTGTCGCGCTCGCCGTCGCTGGGGCGGGATGCGCTGGTCATCCCGCACGACCTGCCCCCGCGCCTGACCGAGGTGACCGGCCAGATCGTCAGTTACAACGCCTTCGGGCCCAAGGACGAGCCGTTGCGCGTCGCGGCCAGCATGAAACAGCTGCCGGGTCGGACCGAGCCGCTGGTCTTCGTGGCCGCCATCGACCGCTCGAACATCGACGCCGACACGCGCCAGTTCGCCACCGTGACCTGGATCGTGCTGCTGCTGCTGGGCGCGGGGCTGGTGTCGGCGGTGTTCATCCAGGTGCAGATCGGCCTGCGTCCGCTGTATGACCTGCAGACCGAGATCGCCAATGTCCGCAAGGGCAAGGCGGCCCGGATCGAGCGGCGCTATCCGGTCGAGATCGCGCCCCTGGCCGAACAGGTGAACCACCTGCTGGACCACAATCAGGACGTGGTGGAGCGTCAGCGGACCCACGTCGGCAACCTGGCCCATGCGCTGAAGACGCCGCTGGCGGTGATGCTGGCCGAGGCGGGCGATGCGCCGGGCGGCCTGCCCGATCTGGTCCGCCGCCAGACCGAGGTGATGAAGGCCCAGGTCGACCACCACCTGCGCCGCGCCCGCGCCGCCGCGCGCGCCCAGGCGCTGGGCGAACGCACCCCCATCGGCGAGGCGCTGGACGAAATGGCGGTGATGCTGGAGCGGGTCTTCGCCTCCAAGGGGGTCGAGATCGACTGGCGCGCGCCCGACGACCTGGCCTTCCGGGGCGAGCGGCAGGATCTGCAGGAAATCCTGGGCAATCTGATGGAAAACGCCTGCAAATGGTCCACGCGCCGGGTGCGCGTCTCGGCCGGACCGACCGGGCTGGGCCAGATGGTGGTGGTGGTCGAGGACGACGGCCCCGGCCTGCCCGAGGATCAACGCGACGCGGCCCTGCAACGCGGAACCCGGATGGACGAGGCCACGCCTGGCACCGGCCTGGGCCTGTCGATCGTGGACGAGCTGGTGCGGGCCTATGGCGGCCGGCTGACGCTGGGCGCCAGCGACATGGGCGGGCTGAAGGCCCTGCTGGAGCTGCCCGCCGCCGAGGGCTGAAGCGGCGCTCAACCATGGATAGCGACTGTTAACCCTGATCGTGGCAAGGTGACGCTTTCTGCGCGCCCTTTGGCGCGCGTCGGCCTGAAGTGAATGACCGCGTTATCGGACACGCATCGCGCCGGGCTCGCCCGGATGCTGCGTCAGTGCTCCGATCGGGAGCTGAAGCGGCTGGGGCCTGCGGTGTCGCGCCTGCCGGGGCCCGAGGCGGCGGTCATGGGCCAGATGGTGCGCGACGAGGCCGACCATCGGCGTCGCCGCGATCTGGTGCTGGGGCCGCTGTTGCCGATGTTCGCCCCGCGCGAGGACGGGGTCGAGGGTCTGCATTTCCCCGCCGCCGTCCTGCCCGCCCTGTGGCGGGCTGCAACCGCGCGCGAGGCGCAATGGCTGGATCGTCTGGACGCCGAGGACCGCGACGCCGAACTGGTGGCCGGGCGCATCCGTCAGGCCGCCGCCACCCTGTTGCGCGACCGGCCGGACGACATCTGGTCGTCGTCGCTGGAGCCCGGGCGCCGCGAGGCGGGACTGGCCGAACTGGCGGGCTGTCTGGACCTGATGCATCTGGCGCGGCCGGGGGTCGAGGGGCTGCACGCCTGGGTGCGCCGCCCGGACGGCGACCAGGTGGCCGAGTTGCGGCTGCTGCTGCGCGATGCGGCGGTCATCGCCCCCGACGGCGCGCGGCGTCTGCTGGAGATATGGTTCGCCCATCTGAGCGACGCGCCGTTGATCCTGCGGGTTCTGGCCCACAGCGCCCAGGCGGCGGCGCGCGAGGCGTTCCTGAGCGAATCCGAGCTGGCCGACTTCGTCGAGCGGCTGCTGGCGGCGGTGGATCGCCGGGTGGCGCGGCTGGACGCCTTCCGGCCGGAGGAGGATCGCGCGGGGATCGAGACGCTGGGCATCGATCTGGCCTGGTGCGCCGGGGTGCTGGCGGAACTGGACCTGACGCTGAAGCTGCGACCGGGCAGCGCCTGGGGCCGCAATGTGCGCGACGCCCGCGCCCGTGTCGCCGACCGGCTGGCGGGCCTGATGCGGCTGGTGGAGCGGACGGTGGAGACGGTGCTGCCGACCGAACAGGTGCGACTGGTGGGGCGCATGACCCGCCCGGCGCCGCGTCTGGACATTCCGTCACGGGGTGACCCGATCGATATGGCCGAAGCCTTGCTGAAACTGCTGACGGCGGTGCGCGGCGTGACCTCGGCGTTCGGTTGCGAGTCCGAGCGGCGTCAACTGGTCGACCGGCTGACCGAGCGGCTGATGAGCCATGCCGACGCCGCGCTGGAGGCGCTGCACGCCGGGACCGGCCCGGACGGGCTGGCGCTGCTGGACCTGCTGGAGACCGTGGCCGGCTTCATGTCCGCGCTGCAGGCCGAGACGGCCGCACGCACGGTGCGGCGTCGCGCCGCTGCGGCGGCGCGTCCGGCGCCCAACCCCTCGCCCGAACCCGCCTGATCCGCTAGAGCGTCGGTCCATGATCGTGTTCTGGACCCTGACCGGCCTCGCCTCCGCCCTGGCGGGGCTACTGGTGCTGGCGGGCGCCCGTCGCGGCGCGGCCGTCGACCCGCAGGTCGCGGGCGGCGCCGGTCCGGCCGAGGCCGCCGACGAACTGGCCGAACTGGACCGGCTGAAGACGCGCGGCCTGATCGATGAAGACGCCTGGCGCGCCGCCCGCGCCGAGGCCGGACGCCGTATCCTGGCCGCGCAGGGGACCGAGAGCGCCGTCGCCGTCGCGCCGGTGGCCCGCGTCAGCGATCGTCGCTGGGTGCTGGGCGGGGTGGTCGTGGCCATCAACGGGGCGCTGGGCCTGTATGTTCTGACCGGCGCGCCGGGCCTGCCCGATCAGCCGTACGAAAAACGCGTCGCCGCATGGGGCGAGAGCCAGGAGCCGCTGGCCCCGATCCAGGTCGCGGCCGTCATCGACCGCGCGGCGAAAGACAATCCGGACGACCGTCGCTTGCTGACCATGCTGGGCGCCGCGCGCTTCCAGGCCGAGGATCCGATCGGTGCGGCCTCGGCCTTCCGCCGGGCGCTGGCGCTGGACGCCGAGGACGCCCAGACCTGGGCGCGGCTGGGTGAAAGCCTGGTGCGGGCCAATGACGGCACCATCGGCGCTGACGCCGAAGCCGCCTTCCACGAGGCGGTCAAGCGCGACCCGGGGCAGCTGGGCGCCCGCTATTTCCTGGGCGAGGCGGCGCTGCGGCGCGGTGACGCCGCCCAGCTGAACGCCCAGTGGGGCCCGTTGATCGCCGCGCTGGAGCCGGCCGATCCACGCAGGGCCGAGCTGCAGCGTCGTCTGGCGGCGGCCGGACCGGGTGTGGGCGGATGACGCGTTGGCCTGATCCCGCGCGGGCGGTATACGCCCGTCCTTCCTCCGTTCCCGGATCGACCCTGGCATGAGCTGGCTTCCGAAATCGCCGAAGGCGCGACGCCGCCTGTGGGTCGTCATGGCCGTGGCGCCGGTGCTGGCGCTGGCGGTCGGCCTGTCGCTGTGGGCGGCGCGGGACAGCGTGACCTTCTTCTATTCGCCATCGGAAGCGACGCCGGACAAGGCGCCGGCGGGACGCGACATCCGCCTGGGCGGGCTGGTCGAGGCGGGCAGCGTGCATCGCACGCCCGACGGAGCCGTCATCTTCACCGTCACCGACAACGCGGCCTCGACAAAGGTGCTGTATCGCGGCGATCTGCCCGACCTGTTCCGCGAGGGGCAGGGCATCGTCGCCCAGGGCGCGTTCGAGGCCGACCGCAGCTTCACCGCCCGTCAAGTGCTGGCCAAGCACGACGAGACCTATATGCCGCGCGAAGTCGCCGACCGCCTGAAGGAAAAGGGCGAGTGGCGGCCCGAGGCGGTAGCCTCCGCGCGCTCAAGCAGGCCGCAGGCCGATAGCGCCAGCGAACAATCATGATCGCCGAACTGGGGGCCTTTGCGCTGGCGCTGGCGCTGGCGCTGGCGGCCTTGCAGACCGGGCTGTCGGTCGCCGGGCGGCTGCGCAACAGCCCGGTGCTGGCGGGCGCGGGGCAGGGGGCGGCCATCGCCTCGGCCCTGGCGGTGGCGCTGGCGTTCGGCGCGCTGATCGTCGCCTTCGCCACCTCGGACTTCTCGGTCGCCAACGTCGCCGCCAACAGCCACACCGACAAGCCGATGCTGTACAAGGTCGCCGCCGCCTGGGGCAGCCACGAAGGCTCGCTGGTGCTGTGGTGTCTGGTGATGACCGCCTTCGGCGCGGTGCTGGCGCGGGCGTCCAACCTGCCGTTCGGGCTGAAGACCTCGGCCGTGGGGACGCAGGGCGCGCTGTCGCTGCTGTTCCTGGCCTTCGCCGTCTTCACCTCCAGCCCGTTCGAGCGGCTGGACCCGGCGCCGTTCCAGGGGATGTCGCTGAACCCCCTGTTGCAGGACCCGGCCCTGGCCTTCCACCCGCCGCTTCTCTACGCGGGCTATGTCGGGTTTTCGGTGTGCTTCTCGCTGGCGGTCGCGGCCCTGATCGAGGGGCGCGAAACGCGGCTGTCGTGGACCGCCTGGGGGCGTTGGGTGCGGCCTTGGGCGCTGGCCAGCTGGGCCTTTCTGACGGTCGGGATCACGTTGGGGTCGTTCTGGGCCT
Source organism: Brevundimonas sp. (assembly GCF_004210735.1). Lineage (GTDB taxonomy): Bacteria > Pseudomonadota > Alphaproteobacteria > Caulobacterales > Caulobacteraceae > Brevundimonas. Next base: position 17,275 of record NZ_SDZL01000036.1, on the reverse strand, counting down.
ATTATGAGCTGGGCTGGGGCGGCTGGTGGTTCTGGGACCCGGTCGAGAACGCCAGCTTCCTGCCGTGGCTGGCGGGCGCGGCCCTGCTGCACAGCGCGGTGGTGACCGAGCGGCGCGGCGCGCTGGCGGGATGGACGGTCTTCCTGGCGCTGCTGGCGTTCAGCTTCTCGATGCTGGGGGCGTTTCTGGTGCGGTCGGGGGTGCTGACCAGCGTCCACGCCTTCGCCGTCGATCCGCAGCGCGGGTTGATGCTGCTGGCCATTCTGGGCGTGACGGCGGGCGCGGCCTTCGCCCTGTTCGCCTGGCGCGCGCCGACGCTGAAGAGCGGCGGTCTGTTCGCGCCGATCAGCCGCGAGGGCGCGCTGGTGCTGAACAATCTGTTCCTGACGGCGGCGGCGGGGACGGTGCTGCTGGGCACCCTGTATCCGCTGATCCTGGAGGCGGCGACGGGCCAGACCATCTCGGTCGGACCGCCGTGGTTCGCCCTGACGTTCAACCCGCTGATGATCATCGCCCTGATCATCCTGCCGGCCGGGCCGCTGCTGGCGTGGAAGCGGGGCGACCTGACCGGGGCGCTGCAACGGCTGGCGGTCGCGGCGGGTCTGGCGTTGGCGTTCGCCCTGGCCGGGTGGGCGCTGTTCGAGCCGAAGAAGGCGCTGGCGGCGGGTGGGCTGATGGTCGGGGCCTGGCTGATCCTGGGCGCGTTGGCCGAGACGGCCGAACGGGTGAAACTGTTCCGCGCGCCGGCGGCCGAGACGTTGCGCCGGGCGCGTGGGCTGCCGCTGGGCGCCTGGGGCATGACGCTGGCGCACGCGGGGCTGGGTGTCTTCGTGCTGGGCGCGGTGGTCGAGACCAGCTTCAAGGTCGAGGCGGTCGCGCCCCTGTCCATCGGGCAGGAGATGCGGGCCGGACCCTGGGCCGTGCGGCTGGATGATGTCGCCGTGGTCGAGGGCCCCAACTATATCGCCGAACAGGGCCGCCTGACCGTGCGTCCCGCCGAGGGTTCGGGCCGGGCGAAGACGGTCACGGCCGAGCGTCGTTTCTTCCCCGCCGGCGGCCAGACGACGACCGAGGTGGGCCTCGATTTCCGGGGTCTGGACGACGTCTATGTGGTCATGGGCGAGCGCCGCGCGGGCGAGCCGGGGACCGTGGCCACAGGTCAGGCGTGGACGGTGCGGACCTACTGGAATCCGTGGGCGCGACTGATCTTCCTGGGGCCGATGGTGATGGCGCTGGGCGGGCTTCTGTCGTTGCTGGACCGGCGGCTGCGTCTGGGCGTCGGCGCGGCGCGTCGGCGCAAGGCGGTCGCGGCATGAGGCGCGCCCTGCTGATCGCCGTGGCTGCGCTGGGCCTGATGGCGGCCGAGCCTGCGCCCACGCCGGACCGGCCGCTGGCCGACGCGGCGCAGGAGGCCCGGGCCAGGGCCCTGTTCCGCGACGTCCGCTGCGTCGTCTGCCAGCATGAGGCCATCGCCGACTCGCCCGCCGGGGTCGCCGCCGACATGCGCCGGCTGGTGCGTGAAGAGGTCGCGGCCGGGCGCACCGACGGCCAGATCCGCGACGATCTGGTGGCGCGCTATGGCGACTATGTGCTGTTCACCCCGCCGTTCCGGGCGGGCACCTGGCTGCTGTGGCTGGGCCCGGCGGCGCTGGTGTTGCTGGCGCTGGGGCTGATCCTGGGCCGCGCGCGCCGCCGGGCGAGCGAGGCCGCGCCGCTGTCGCCCGAGGAAGAGCGTCGGCTGGCGGATTATCTCCAGCCGGAAACAGTTCGCCCAACTCCGGACGCAACCTCGCCTCACGACGGTCGTTGACGCGGCACAACCATCGTCGCGTTGTCGAAGGGGGCGTTGGCCATGGCGGCCATCTGCCTATATCAAAAGGCGAAACGAGAGCCGCATCGGCTCCGGTGAGAGGATCGCGAAAACCAAATGCTGAAGCGCAAGGAGTTCATTCTGGGCGCGGCGGTCGGTCTGACCTTCGCGGCGGCGGCGACGGCGGGCGGGGTCATCGAATGGCCCGGCGCTCATGCCGAGACGCCGGCCGTTAGCGGTCGCCTGACGCCCTCGGCCGGCGCGGCGGGCGCCGCCTTCGCCCCGCCGCCGGGCGCGCCGCTGTCCTTCGCCGACATCTTCCAGCAGGTGGCGCCGGCGGTGGTTCAGATCGACGTCAAGACGCGGGTCGAGCGCCCGCGCCAGCTGGCCATCCCCGGGCTGCCCTTCGGCTTCCAGCTGCCGCCCGGCATGGGCCCGCAGGGCCAGGACGGTGAAGAGGGCGAAGACAATTCGACCACGGCCCTGGGCGCCGGGTCGGGCTTCTTCATCTCGGCCGACGGCTATATCGTCACCAACAACCACGTCGTCGCGGACGCCACCGAGATCACGGTCAAGCTGTCGGACGAGCGTGAGCTGACCGCTCGCCTGATCGGCCGCGACGAAAGCACCGACCTGGCCGTCATCAAGGTGGACGGCGGAAACTTCCCGTTCGTCAGCTTTGAACAGTCGGCCGAGCCGCGCGTCGGCGACTGGGTCATCGCCGTGGGCAATCCGTTCGGCCTGGGCGGCACCGCCACGGCGGGCATCGTCTCAGCCCGCGGCCGCGACATCGACAGCGCCTATGTCGACTACATCCAGATCGACGCGGCCATCAACCGGGGCAACTCGGGCGGGCCGACGTTCGACGTCTATGGCCGCGTGATCGGGGTCAACACCGTGATCCTGTCGCCGTCGGGCGGTTCGGTCGGCATCGGCTTCGCCATCCCCGCCGATGTGGCCAAGAGCATCACCGACCGCCTGATGAAGGGCGAAAGCATCGAGCGCGGCTATCTGGGGGTCGAGATCACCAGCCTGACCCGCGCCTATCGCGAGAGCATGGGCCTGTCAGCCGACACCAAGGGCGCCTTCATCAACAGCACCACGCCCGGCGGCCCTGCCGACAAGGGCGGCATCCAGGCCGGCGACATCGTCGTCAGCCTGAACGGCGAGGCCATCGACAGTTCGACCGAGCTGACCCGTCTGGTCGGCCGCGCCCGCGCCGGCGAAACCCTGCGGCTGGAAGTGCTGCGCGACGGGCGCCGCCAGACGCTGACCGTCCGCTCGGGCGCGCGTCCTTCGGAGACCGAGCTGAACGCCAGCCGCAACGGCGCCCAGAACGAAGAGGCCACGCCGCCCGCCGCCGGCGCGACCGGTTCCGCCGTCGCGGGACTGAACGTCGCCCCGATCAGCGACGCCTTGCGCCAGCGTTATTCGATCCCGGCTGGCGTCAACGGCCTGGTCGTCACGGGAGCGGAGGCGTCGCAGCGCGGGTCGGGCTTCCGTCCGGGCTTTGTCATCCTGCGGGCGGGCACCAGCCCGGCCACGCGCGTCGCCGACCTTCAGGCGGCGGTGGACGAGGCCAGACTGGCGAACCGCAAGAGCGTCTTCCTGCTGGTCTGGACGCCCCAGGGCAACACGCCGGTGGTTCTGGACCTGCCCCAGGCCGAATAGGCGCAAGTCTGAACATTGCTTAACTGACGGGGTCGCCGCCGATGCGCTATCATCGGCGGCGATTCCAATTCAGGGGCAGGTCTCATGCGTATTCTGGTGGTCGAGGATGACGCGGAGGCCGCGACGGCCATGGTCCGTGGCCTGACCGAGGCGGGGCACGAGGTGGTGCACGCGGTGGATGGGGCCTTCGGCCTGCTGGAGGCCCAGAAGGGCGGCTATGACGTCTATGTCGTGGACCGGATGATGCCGCGCCTGGATGGCGTCGGCATGGTCGAGACGGTGCGCGGCGGCGGCGACCAGACGCCGGTGCTGTTCCTGTCCGCCCTGGGCGAGGTCGAGGACCGGGTCACGGGCCTGAAGGCCGGCGCCGACGACTATCTGGTGAAACCCTACGCCTTCGCCGAACTGATCGCCCGGGTCGAGGCCCTGGCCCGCCGCCGCGAGACCGGCAGCGTCCAGACGGTGCTCAAGGTCGGCGACCTGGAGATGAACCTGATCGCCCGCACCGTCCACCGCGAGGGCAAGGAGATCGACCTGCAACCGCGCGAGTTCCAGCTGCTGGAATTCCTGATGCGCCACGCCGGCCAGTCGGTGACCCGCACCATGCTGCTGGAGAAGGTCTGGGAATACCATTTCGACCCCCAGACCAACGTCATCGACGTCCACATCAGCCGCCTGCGCTCCAAGATCGACAAGGGTTTCGAGCGGGCCATGCTGCAGACCGTGCGCGGCGCGGGGTATCGGCTGGAGGCGTAGGGACGGGGGGCGCAACTTCTCCCTCCCCGTCCCGGGGAGGGTGGTCGCGCAGCGACCGGGTGGGGAGGGCAAGGCGATCCATGGCCATCATCGCCAGAGCACGCGCCATGCGAAAGACGCTTACACCGGCCGAGGCGCGGCTGTGGGTGGCGCTGCGGCCCCTGCGCTCGCAGGGGCTCCATTTTCGGCGGCAACCGCCGGTGAGAGGTTACTACCTCGATTTCGCATGCGCTGATCGTCTGGTGATCGTGGAGGTCGACGGAGACTCGCATCATGACGATGACCGGGCACGCAAGGATCGGGTACGGGACGCCGTGCTGGCCAGAGAAGGGTGGCGGACGCTGCGATATACGAACCTTGCCGTTCGGGATGATTTGGACGCGATCGTAGAAGACGTGCGGATGCATTGCCTTGCCCGCCCCACCCGCTCGGCGCGATGCGCCGACCACCCTCCCCGGGACGGGGAGGGAGAGCTGTAATGCCCATGAAACTCCCCTCTCTTTTCCGCCGCACGCCCTTCCGGCTGACGCTGCTGTTCCTGGCGCTGTTCGTGGCGGCGGCCAGCGCGGTGCTGGCCTATGTCTATCTGGCGTCGGCGTCCGAGGCGCGGGCCAAGGCGCGGGCGGATGTGCGCAGCGAGGTGGCGGTGCTGACCGCCGTCTATCGCGAACGGGGGCGTGACGCGCTTAACCAGGCGCTGGTGGACCGCACCATCAAGGGCGGGCCGTATCTGTATCTGCTGATGGACGAGAAGGGCGAGCCGATCACCGGCAACCTGAACGTCTCGCCGATCGAGAACTATCGCGGCGGCGAGCAGTGGGAGACCTTCCGCTTCACTGACACCGACGCCGACGGGCGGGTGACGCGCACCCAGTCGCTGGGCGTGCAGATGACCCTGTCGGGCGGCGAGCTGCTGTTCGTGGGCGAGGACGTCGGCGACACCGAGAAATACCTGTCGCGTCTGACCCAGGCCCTGTGGGGCGCCATGCTGATGGTGCTGCTGCTGGGCGTCGGCGGCGGGGTGCTGCTGAGCCGCAATGTCGAGCGGGTGATGGGGCGGCTGAACCGCGTGGTCGCGGCGGTCCAGGACGGCGACCTGAAGGCGCGGGTCGAGGTGCGCCGATCGGGCGACGAACTGGACGAACTGGGCCAGGGGCTGAACGCCATGCTGGACCAGATGGAGCGGTCGATGGCCTCGATCCGCCACGCCGGCGACGCCATCGCCCACGACCTGCGCTCGCCCCTGACGCGGATGCGGGCCAAGCTGGAGGTGGCCCTGATCGACGCCGAGGCGGGCAAGATCGACGGGGTCAGCGCGCTGGAGATGGCGCTGCGCGAGGCGGACGATCTGCTGAAGACCTTCAACACCGTGCTGGCCATCGCCCGGTTGCAGGCGGCGCATCGCACGCCCGATCCGGCCGTGTTCGACGCCGCCGAACTGGCCGCCGACATGGCCGAGCTGTACGAGCCCGCCGCCGAGGACAAGGGACTGGATTTCTCAGCCGAGATCGAGACCGGCCTGATGGTCGAGGCCAACCGCCCCTTCCTGGCGCAGGCCCTGGCCAACGTCATCGACAACGCCATCAAATACACCCCGCCGGGCGGGGCGGTGAAGCTGCGGGCGCGGCGGCGGTCGTCGGGCGAGATCGAATTCTCGACCACCGACACTGGCCCCGGCGTGCCCGAGGACGACCGCGAGCGGGTGGTCCAGCGCTTTGTCCGGCTGGACAACAGCCGCACCGAATCCGGTTCGGGCCTGGGCCTGTCGCTGGTCACGGCGGTGCTGGAGGCGCATGGCGGCCGGGTGCAGCTGGACGAGGGGCCGGGCGTCTATGACGGCTTTGGCCCCGGCCTCAGGGTGGCGCTGGTGCTGCCACCCGCGCCATAAGGGACGGATGAGCCCGCTGCTTGAACGCCTGTCGCCCTGTGGCCCGGTCCTCGATGTCGAGGCGGCGGCGCGGGCGCATGAGCGGCTGGGCGAGGCGGCGGATGAGAGCGGATGGCGCGCGACGCTGGACGCCGCCTGGCCGGCCCTGGCGCCGGTGTTCGCGGCCTCGCCCTATTTGACCGGCGCAGCGCGGCGCTGGCCCGACATTCTGAGGGGCGTGCTGGAAAGCGATCCTGACGACCGGCTGGAGACGCTGCTGGCGCGCACGACGGCGCTGGCCGACGGGACGCACGGCGCCGACGACGCCAAACGCCCGCTGCGCCTGCTGAAGGGCGAGCTGCATCTGCTGACGGCCCTGTGCGACCTGGGCGGTGTGTGGCCGCTGGACCGGGTCACCGACGCCATCTCGCGCTTCGCCGACGCCGCCGCCCGCGCCGCTCTGGCCGCCGTCGCCGCTGACCAGCGGGGGCGGGGCAAGCTGACCTCGCCCGCCGACGATCCGCGCGGGCCGGTCCCCGGCCTGTTCATCCTGGCCATGGGCAAGGGCGGGGCGTTCGAGCTGAACTATTCCAGCGACGTCGACCTGTCGGTCTTCTACGAGCCCGAGACGCTGGAGGGGGCGCTGGACGGCGTCGAGGTTCAGGCTTTCGCCACCCGCATGGCCCAGGGTCTGGCGACCCTGCTGTCGGAGCGGACGGCCGAGGGTTATGTCTTCCGGGTAGATCTGCGGCTGCGGCCCGATCCGGCCTCGACCCCGCCCGCCGTCGCAGCCCCGATGGCGCTGGCCTACTATGAATCCGTCGGCCAGAACTGGGAGCGGGCGGCCTTCATCAAGGCCCGCGCCGTGGCCGGCGATCCGGGCGCGGCGGCCGAGTTCCTGCAGGCGCTGGCGCCCTATATCTGGCGGCGCAGTCTCGACTATCCGGCCATCCTCGACATCCAGTCGATCAAGCGCCAGATCCACGTCCACAAGACAGGCGAGGGGCTGGCCGCGGCGGGCGCCAATCTGAAGCTGGGCCGGGGCGGCATCCGCGAGATCGAATTCTTCGCCCAGACCCAGCAGCTGATCCTGGGCGGACGCGATCCGTCGCTGCGCTCGCCCCGCACGCTGGAGGCGCTGGCCGCGCTGAGCGCCGCCGGGCACATCACGCCCGAAACGGCTGAGGCGCTGAGCGACGCCTATGTCCAGCTGCGCGATCTGGAGCATCGGGTGCAGATGCTGGAGGACGAGCAGAGCCACACCCTGCCGCTGGATCCGGCCCGCCGCGCCGCCGTCGCCGTCCTGTCGGGGCAGGGCGATCTGGCCGCCTTCGACGCGGGGGTTCAGGCGCTGCTGGTCGGGGTCAACACCCGCTATGGCGAGCTGTTCGAGGGGGAGGAGGCGCTGTCGTCCCCCTATGGCAGCCTGGTCTTCACCGGGGTCGAGAACGATCCCGAGACGCTGGCGACGCTGGGCCGGATGGGCTTCGCCGAGCCGGCCGCCATCGCTGACATGATCCGCAGCTGGCACCACGGCCGCATCCCCGCCACCCGCACCGCGCGCGGGCGCGAACTGTTCACCCGACTGGCCCCGCGCCTGTTAACCGCTGTGGCCGAGAGCGGGGCGCCGGACGCCGCCTTCCGCCGGTTCGCGGCCTTCTTTTCCGGCCTGAACGCCGGAGTGCAGGTGCAGGCGCTGTTCCTGAACCAGCCGCGCCTGTTCGATCTGGTGGTCGGGGTGATGGCCTTCGCGCCGCGTCTGGCGCGGTTCCTGGGGCGACGTCCGCAGGCGCTGGACAGCATGCTGGACGCCCGTTTTCTGCTGCCGCTGGATCAGGACGACAGCGTGTTCGACGAACTGGCCGCCGGCGTCGCCGCCGAGGATGATTTCGAGGGCGCGATGAACGCGGCCCGACGCATCCACCACGATCAGGTGTTCCGATTCGGCATGCAGATCATCACCGGCCGCACCGGGCCGCGCGTGGCGGGCCGGGCCTATACCAGACTGGCCGATACGGTGATCCAGGCCCTGGCGCCGCACGCCCTGGCCGAGGCGGAACGGCTGGGCGGGGTCATGGAGGGGGCGACCGCCGTGCTGGCGCTGGGCAAGGCGGGCTCGCGCGAGATGACGGCGGGTTCGGATCTGGACCTGATGACCGTCTACGCCGCCGCGCCGGACGCGATGTCGGCGGTGAAGGGGTGGGGGGCCGAGACCTTCTATGCCCGCTTCACCCAGCGCCTGATCTCGGCCCTGTCGGCGCATACGGCCGAGGGCGCGCTGTACGAGGTGGACATGCGGCTGCGACCCTCGGGCGCCAAGGGGCCGGTGTCGGTGCGGCTGGAGAGTTTCGAGGACTATTACGCCCGCGAGGCGGACACCTGGGAGTTCATGGCCCTGACCCGCGCGCGGGTGGTGTGGGCCAGCGATTCCGCGTTCGGCGACCGGGTCGCCGCGACGGTCGAGGCGGCGCTGCGCCGGCCCCGGCCGGATGCCGACCTGCGCCACGACATCCGGGCCATGCGCGATCTGATGATGCGCGAACGGCCGCCGCGCGGGCTGTGGGACCTGAAGCTGTCGCAGGGCGGTCAAGTCGATGCGGAGTTCCTGGGCCAGTACCGGCAACTGACCGCCGCGGCCCAGGGCCGGCCCCTGACCGTCTCGACGCTGGAGGCTTTGGCCGATGATGAGGCGGCGCGCGAGGCGTGGCGGTTCCAGCAGCGGATCAGTCAGGTGCTGGCCTGCGCCTTCGACGAACGGCCCGATCCGGACGCCGAACCCCAGGCCTTCCAGCAGAGCCTTGCGCGCGCCCTGGGCGAGGCCGATTTCGCCGCCCTGAAGGCCCGGTTGCTGGACCACCGCGCGGCCGGTCGCGCCGCGTTCGAGGCGACCCTGCCGCCGGTGCGCGACGGAAACTGACCGCACGGGCGTGAGAAGGTCTGACAGGGGCGGTTCAGGCCGCTCTCAACAGGGCCTTTGGAGTTCATCCACATGAGGAAGACCATTCTGCTCGGGGGCCTGGCGGCCCTCTCGCTGACGGTGGCAGGCGGCGTCGCCGTCGCCCAGCAAACGACCCAGCAACAACCCGCGCCCCGCCACGCGCGGGGTGACGCCGACGGCGACGGCCGCGTCTCGCGCGCCGAGTTCGTTGAATCGCGCGTCGCCCGCCTGACCGCCGCCGACGCCAATCGCGACGGAACCGTCACGGCCGAGGAAATGCGCGCGGCCATGCAGGCGCATCGCGCCGAACGCGTCGCCGCCCGCTTCGATCGTCTGGACGCCGACAAGAACGGCCAGATCAGCCGCGAGGAATTCTCGGCCCGTCCGGACCGCGGTCCGCGCGGCGACGGCGCCCGCATGGAGCGCGGCAGCCGCCATCACGGCGGTCCCGGCATGCACGGCCAGAAGGCCGGACGCGGCGGCGAACGCGGCCCCGTCGTGATCGCCGAGGCGCGCGCCCGGGCCGAGCAGGCGTTCGCCCGCATGGACACGAACAGCGACGGCTATATCGTCGCGGCCGAGCGTCAGGCCGCCATGCAGCAGATGCGCGAGCAGCGTCAGGAGCGCCGCGCGCAACGGCAGGCGTCGCCTTCGACGCCCGCTTCGGAGTAGGGTGATGTCGGGGAAGGCGGTCCTGTGGCCGCCGGCCCTTTCTGTTGATTGGGAAAGAGGCCGGCCTGAGCGTGATCGCCGACCCCGACGAGGAACTGCTGCGCCGCGTGGGTCAGGGCGATCCCGCGGCGATTCAGGCCATGGTCGCGCGCAAGCTGCCGCGCATGCTGGCGTTGGCGCAGCGCATGCTGGGCGACCCGGTCGAGGCCGAGGACGTGGCGCAGGAGGCGATGATCCGCGCCTGGCGTCAGGCCCCGCGCTGGACCCCCGGCAAGGCGCGGTTCGACACCTGGCTGCACCGGGTGGCGCTGAACCTCTGCTACGACCGGCTGCGGCGTCGACGCGAAATCGCGACGGACGCGCCGCCGGACCGGCCGGACGAGGGGCCGGCGCCCGACCGGGGTCTGCTGGCCGCCGATGTGGGCCGGCGGGTCGAGGCGGCGCTGCAACGCCTGCCCGAACGCCAGCGCGAGGCCATCGTCCTGTGTCACTATCAGGAACTGGGAAATATCGAGGCGGCGAGCCTTCTGGAGATCAGTGTCGAGGCGCTGGAAAGCCTGTTGTCGCGCGGACGGCGCGCCCTCAGGCAGGCGCTGGCGGACCTGGCGCCGGGGGCTGAAGGAGCATGAGCATGAATCGCGACAGGTTGATCGAACTGGCCGACGCTTACGGCGCCGACCTGCGCCACTGGCCCGAGGGTGAGCGCGCCGCCGCGCGCGCCCTGCTGGATGCCGATCCGGCGGCGCGCGACGTGCTGGCGCAGGCGGCGGCGCTGGACGATCTGCTGGCCGCCGCGCCGCGTCCCGTGGTCACGGCCGCGCTGCGGGATCGGGTCATCGCTTCGGCGGCCAAGGCGGGATTGCGCCCCCGCGCGCGCTTCCATATCGGACGGCTGCTGTGGTGGTCGGGCGCCGGCTGGGCGGCGGCGGCCTGTGCGGGGGTGGTGTTCGGGGTCGGGCTGACGACGCACGTCACCGCCGACGCCCAGGTGGAGGCGGTGCTGTACCAAGCCTCGCTGGCCGGGGTGGATGACGTAGAGGTGCTGGGATGAGTTCCAAAGGACTGAAGATCGCCCTGGCGATGTCGGTGGCGCTGAATCTGTTCGCGGCGGCCGCCCTGGTGACCGTCACGGTCGGCCGCGACCGGGTCGAGCAGCGGGTCGAGGCCCAGCGCAAACCGGGACGCGAAGGCTCGTTCAAGGCGGTGCTGAGCGGGTTGGACGCCGATGTGCGCGATCAGGTGCGGGCGCGCCTGCGCGAGTCCGCCCTGGCGGCCCGTCCGGACTTCGACGCCGCCCGCGCGGCCCGTCGCCAGGCCATCGATCTGGCCGGACAGCCGACCTTCGATCCGGCGGCGGTGAAGGCCCTGCTGGAGCAGTCGCGCGCCGCCGAACTGCGCGGTCGCGCGCGTCTGGAAGACAACGCCGTCGCCGTGCTGAGCGATCTGGAAGCCGACGACCGCAAGGCGCTGTCGGTCATCCTGGCCCGCCACGGCCCGCGCGGCCCGCGCACCCGCGACCGCGACGACGCACCCCCCGAAGCCCGCCGCGAAACACCCGCGAGCTGATCGTTTCTTTTCGCAGGGATGAAGTAAGCGTCAGGCGGCCCGGGCCTGTTGCAGTGCCTGCGTCGTCCCGACATCGGCGCGCCGGGCCGGCAGGTCGAAGCTGACGACCGTGCCACGTCCCGGCTCGCTCTCGATGGCCAGACGGCCGCCGTGCATTTCGATCAGCGCCTTGGTCAGGGCCAGGCCCAGGCCGGTGCCCTGGGTGGTCTTGGAGTGCTGGCCCTCGACCTGTTCGAACGGTTGGGCCAGGCGAGCCAGGTCCTCGGCCGCGATGCCGATGCCGGTGTCGGCCACGGCGACGGACACCCGGTCGTCACCCTTGCGGGTCAGGGCCACCACGATGGCGCCGCCCTGGGGCGTAAATTTCACGGCGTTTGAGATCAGGTTCAGCAGCACCTGTTTCAGGCCGCGTTGGTCGGCCTGGATCACTGGCAGGTCGCCCGCCTCGACCGTCAGGGTCAGGCCCGCCTCCTCGGCCTTGCCGCGCATCAGACGCACGGCGTCGTCGCCGATTTCTTTCAGCGAGACGGGTTCGAGGTGCAGCGTCATCTTGCCGGCCTCGATCTTGGCCATGTCCAGGATATCGTTGATCAGGCTGAGCAGGTGCTGGCCCGAGTTGTGGATGTCGTGGGCATAGCCCTTGTACCGCGCGTCGCCCAGCGGACCGAACATCTCGGCGGCCATGATCTCGGAGAAGCCGTTGATCGCGTTCAGCGGGGTGCGCAGCTCGTGGCTCATGTTCGCCAGGAACTCGGACTTGGCCTGGTTGGCGGCCTCGGCGCGGGTCATGGCGACCTCGTATTTGCGGGCCAGCAGCGCCAGCTTCTCCTGGCTGGACTCCAGCTGGTCGACCATGGTCCGCAGGTCGTCGGCGGCGCGGCGACGCTCGGCCTCCTGATGTTTGACCACGGTGATGTCGGCGGCGCTGACCACGGTGCCGCCGTCCGAGGTGAAGCGTTCGGTCAGTTGCAGCCAGCGGCCGTCGTGCAGTTCCAGTTCGCGTGTCCCGGCGCGGTTCGAGGGCGACGGATGGTCGGCCTTGATCGCCAGCGCGGCGATACGGTTCAGCTCTTCCTTCCAGGCCCCGCGCCGGACCACGCCGGGGTCAAAGCCGAAGGTGTCGGCGAACGCCTGGTTCGACAGGATCAACCTGCCCTGTTTGTCGAACAGGACGAAGGCGTCGGTCACGCTCTCGATGCCGTCTCGCAGACGTCCCTCGGCGGCCTGCGCCTGGGCCTTGGCGCGGCGCGCCTCGGTGATGTCCAGGGCCACGCCCAGGATGCTGGTGAAACCCTTTTCCCCGCGTGTGCCCCGCGCCTGGCCGCGCGCGTCGATCCAGCGGGGGCGCTGGCCGTCGATCACGACCGGGAAGGTCACCTCAAAGGCGCCGAAGGCCGTGGCCTGGGCCAGGGCGTGCTCGACCGCCTCGCGATAGCGCGGGTGGATGCGGGCCATCACCGCCTGGGTGGATACGACGCCGCCGCGCTCGAAGCCGAACAGCACGGCCATATAGTCGGACAGATTGACCTCTTCGTCGCGCAGGTCCCATTCCCAGACGCCGCAGCGCGCGCCCTCGACCGCGACGCGGAAGCGCCGCTCGGTGTCGGCCCACAGCCGGCTGTCGCGCGCCTGACGCATCTGCTGCATCAGCAGGCCGATCAATACCAGGACGCCCAGTCCCAGCGGTGCGATCAGCAACCAGGCGTCATCGACATGAGCGCCCAGGGTGGTCCGCGCCGAGGGGGACAGTCCGCGCCCGACCAGAAAGACATAGGCCGCCAGACCCAGCGCCGTGGCCAGCACCAGGATGCGCGCCCATGCGGGCGGCCCACGACGCTGATCGGCGGCGCGGCGTCCCGGTCCACTGGTGCGGCGTTCGGCCCCTGCCACAGGCGGCCTCCCCGGAGATTCGACGAGACCGGGAATCTAGGCTGCGTCGGGGAGTCCTGTCGAGCGGCGCTGAACGGCGATCAGGAAGGGTCTGTTCAGGCCGCCGTCGCGGCGCCGGCGCGGGGGGCGGATTCAGGCGCGGGGGCCAGGATGTCGGTAACGCTCTTCAACGTCTCGCGCGCCTCGCGGGCCAGGGCCAGCATTTCGGGCGGGGCGTCGTCTGGGCTTTCGGCGACCGAGGTCATCAGCCGCTCGGCCAGGCGCAGCAGGCTGGGCGAGGCGGCGATCAGCCGGGCCTGGAATTCGATGCGTTCGGGGTCGCGGTCGTATTCGGCGCCGGGCACGCGCCAGCCGCCCCAGTCGGCCTTGTCCGTCACCACCACCGGATAGGTGCCGGGATAGGGATGGTGCACGCAGTCGCCGGGCTCCTGCCACTTGTTGCGGGCGCGCATCAGCCGCCAGCGGCCCAAGTCCTCGCCCGCGCCGGGATCCTCGACCGACAGCTGCAGTTCGTGGGCCAGGAATTCGCGGCCCAGGCCGACGTCATAGGTGACGCGCACGGGTTCATCGAAGCCCTTGGCCCAGACGGGCTGGACCTGTTCGATATGGGCCCAGGCGCCAACGCACTCGACCCAGACCTTCTGACCCTTCTGGAATTGCGCGCGCGCCATCCGACCCTCCGATACAACGGGTCAAGATGACGCGCGGGACGTGAACGGCGGGTTTCGTCCTAGGGTTAACCGCGCGGCTCAGTTCGAGCGCGAGATGTCCTCCAGCGCCTCGCCGGCGTATTTCTCCTTCACCCGGGTGGACAGGTCGCCCAGCGAGACGACGCCGACCAAGCGGTCGTTCTTGTCGATCACCGGCAGGCGACGGATCTGGCGCGTGCTCATGGCGTCCAGAACGGTCTTCAGTTCGTCGTCGTCGCGCGCGGTGAAGGGATCGCGGGTGATGTATTCGACCACCGGGGCGGTGGCGACGGCGCCGCCGGCCAGGGCGCGGACGGTCAGGTCGCGGTCCGTCACCGTGCCGATCAACCGCTCGCCGTCGGCCACGGGCATGAAGCCGAAATCGCCGTCGGCCATGCGGGTCGCCACCTCGCGGATGGTGTCGCCGGGGCGCGCCACCTGGACGTCGCGGCTCATTACGTCACGAACTTTCATGGGAGGTCTCCTGATGGAAAGGGTCGCCCACAGAACCCGCCGCCGCGGCGCCGGTTCCGGAACGGCGCCGTTCGGGGTCGCGTTAAGCCGCCAGCCCCTGCCGGGCCGGAGGATCATCGATGGACACGCCCGAGCCCCGCAAGGGCATGCCCAGTCCCGAGTTGGACCGCGAGGCGTTCACGGCCCGGTTTCTGAGCCGCTTCAACGACCCGGCCTTCGACCCCATGCGCGACGCGCTGGACAAGGTCGCGGCCGTCGCGTGGGACGGCTATATCGAGGGGCGAAAGAGCCCGGTGACGCAAAAGGCGGGGGCCGGCTATGCCGATCCCGATTACGACTTGGCCGTCGACTGGATCAACGCGCGCGCCGCGCTGGACGCCGCCAAGGCGCGACACGACGACGCCTCGGGTCCGCTGCGGGCGCTGCTGATCAACGGCTCGTCGCGGTCAGAGCACACCTGCCCCGGCGAGATGTCCAAGAGCTGGCGCCTGACCATAATCGCCGAGAACGCGCTGAAGGCGCAGGGGATCGAGACGACGGTGCTGGACCTGTCGCGCCTGGCCAGCGAGTTCGGCCGCGATATCCATCCGTGCAAGGCCTGTTTCTCGACCGCCGCCGCCCTGTGCCACTGGCCGTGCAGTTGCTACCCCAACTATTCGCTGGGCCAGGTCCACGACTGGATGAACGACATCTATCCGATGTGGGTCGAGGCGCACGGGATCTTCGTCGTCACGCCGGTCAACTGGTACCAGGTGTCGTCCCCGATGAAGCTGATGATGGACCGGATGGTCTGCGCCGACGGCGGCAATCCCGACCCAACCCTGACCCACGGCAAGGACGCGAAGAAGGCCAAGGAGGTCGAGCTGGCGGGCTGGGACTATCCCCGCCATCTGGAGGGGCGCATCTTTTCCGTCGTCGTGCACGGCGACGTCGAGGGGGCCGAGAACGTCCGCCGCTCGGTCGCCGACTGGCTGCGGTTCATGAAGCTGACGCCGGCCGGGCCGGACGCCGAGCTGGATCGCTACATCGGCTACTGGGAACCCTACGCCACCAGCCACGACGCGCTGGACAAGGACACCAACATCCAGGCCGAAGTGCGGATCGCGGCCGAGGAGCTGGCCCGCGCGCTGAAGGCCCGGCGCGAGGGGCGGCTGGTCACGACCTATGAGGGGCTGGAGAGCCCGCGGCAGAAGTAAGGAAAAAGGAAGAACGCGCCTTCTCCCTCCCCGTCCCGGGGAGGGTGGTCGACGCGAAGCGGAGACCGGGTGGGGAGGGCAAGGCGATGCTGGGCGCGCGATCCTCCCCTGCGTATGAGGTGGACGCTGCGGCTGATTTGCCTTGCCGCCCCCACCCGGCTTCGGCCTGACGGCCTCAGCCACCCTCCCCGGGACGGGGAGGGAGAAGTCGCGTTAGGGCTCGCTTCGTTCCGGCAGTTCGCTGGCGGCGCGGACCAGCTGCACGAACTCGGCCCGCTCGCCATACGGATCGTCCCCGCGCGCGCCTTGCGCTTGAGCCAACACCTGGTCCCAGCCGTAGTCGGCGGCCATCCACGGGTCGCCGCGCAGCTTCTGGCCAAAAGCGGCGACGGCCAGGGCCCAGCGGGTCGCCTCGGGCGGCTGGGCCGAGACGGGGCCAGCGGCGCGGTTGGCGACGGCCTGCTGGATCAGGCGCGACTGGCCTTCGCCCGGCAGTTTGTAGCGCACCTGGACAAAGCCCAACTCGCCCGAGGCGTCGCCGCCCGCCGGGCGCCGGTTGGCGTCATAGCGGCGATCCGCGATCTGGACCGGGCCGCCGACGGGGGTGATCTCATAGACGGCGGTGACCGACGCGCCCGAGCCGACCTCGCCCGCGTCGATGCGGTCGTTGGCGAAATCCTCTTCGTTCAGCAGGCGGGTCTCATAGCCGATCAGCCGCCATTCGGCGACGCGGGCGGGGTTGAACTCGACCTGGATCTTCACGTCGTCGGCGATGGGGAAGGCCCCCCGGTCGAACATCGGGCCGAACAGGCGGCGCGCCTCGTTCAGGTCATCGACATAGGCGGCGGTGCCGTTGCCGGCCTGGGCGATGGCCTGCATCCGGGCGTCCTGATAGTTGCCGCGTCCAAAGCCATAGACCGACAGATAGACGCCGGTGCCGCGCTTGTCGGCGACATAGTCTTCCAGCCGTTTGTCGTCGGTGACGCCGACGTTGAAGTCGCCGTCGGTGAACATCAGGATGCGGTTGACCCGGTCGCGGGCGAAATGGACCTGGGCCTGGTCATAGGCATTGGTCATCCCCGTCGCGCCCGCCGTCCCGCCACTGGCGTACAGGCTGGCCACGGCGCAGCGCAGCTTCAGCTTCTGGTCGCCCGGCGTCGGGGCCAGGGTCGTGCCCGCCCCCTCGGCGTAATAGGTCACCGCCACCGTGTCCTGCGGCCGCAGCCGGTCGATGATCAGGTTCATGGACTTCTGCGCCAGCGCCAGCTTGTCCGGGCTGTTCATCGAGCCGGAGACGTCGACCAGGAAGGTCAGGTTCAGCGGCCGCCGCTCGGCCCCGGCCAGCTCATAACCCTGCAGGCCGACATGGACGATCTGGCGCCCTAGGGCCCAGGGCGCGGCGGCTACAGTGGTGCTGACGGCGAACGGCTCGGCCGCCGAGGCCGGGCGGGCGTAGCCATAGTCGAAATAGTTGATCAGCTCCTCGACCCGCACGGCATCGCGCGGCGGGGCGCGACCTTCGTCGATGAATCGGCGGACGTTGGAATAGCTGGCCGTGTCCACGTCGATCGAGAAGGTCGAGACCGGCTGTTCGGCCGTGCGCTTCACCGGATTGGGCGTGGCGTCCGGATAGCGTTCGGTGTCGGCGGGCGGGCGCGGCATGACGGGGCCGGGCTGAATGGGGCCGGGGCGGCCGATCGGCGGACCTGCATATTCAATGCGGTCCTCACGCTTGGTCGCCTGGAT
>NZ_SDZL01000086.1 GCF_004210735.1 Brevundimonas sp. | reverse complement strand
AAGCTGCGTCCAAAAACAATGGCTTTAGCGGTGATCGTCGCAGTCACCGGCTGGACACTGGTTATTCGGCTTGTGTAGCTCCATCGTCTAATCGCCTCTCTCGTGTCTGCAATGGGTCGAAAGCGGTCGTTCAATCCTCGCAGATGTAGGGCTCAGCCAACTTTCCATTTTCGACCCTGCCGTGACATCCGAAGGTGGATTGATGGGGCTCGCAGCGTCCGATGACGACGCTGCCCACGGCCACGACGGCGGCATTCTCTGGGGCCTCGCTCAGACACCTGCCGGTGCAGTCAGACGTGCTCTGGCAGAGCTTTCCCCCATCTGCGTACTCCTTCTGGCAGATTGGGGATCCAAACGGAGAGACGCTCTCATAGCCGCCGGATGATCGGCATTGAGCAAGGTCCGAGGAACTTAGTCTGGAGTGGCGAGCTCCGGCGCAGTTGGCCAGCGTGAAGGCGAAGACGATTATCGCTGCAGCGGCCCAATATTTCATCGGAGCACAATCCGCTATCCCTCGAACGTCCGCAACGGGTCGTGAGCCGAACCGCGCCCCAAGTGCGGAAAACCGCCATCACTCCTTCAATCGCCGACAGACGCGGGCAGGATCACACCCTGGCGATAAGCGACCTTCGCGCGTCCCCATCGCCCCCTCCGCGACGTAGCCTCAGGGTGATCCGATCGCGGACGATCTCGCACATTAGCAGTCCCGGGCATTCGTGTCGGTCCAGGCCTATGTCACGGTCGCTTGGCTTAGCCTTCGGCATGGCCAAGAGCAGCATCTTTCGCCTACGTCAGCAATGGAGGCGAGCGGACGCTGCTCGCCCAACGGTCTGATCGGATCAACCATGACGCTGCGTCTTCACACCGTCGAGTTCGCGCCTGCCCAGCTGGCCGCCCTGCGCCGCGTCAACGCCATCCTGGCCCGCGCGCCGCGGCTGCGCACCGATCCCTGGCGGGTCGAGGCGGGGCAGCGGCTGTCGACCTGGCTGGACGCCGCCTCGGGCCGGCTGACCCCGCTCAGCTTCAAGCGGCGCGGCGTGACGGTCGAGATCGTGGACACCGGCGGCGATCAGCCCGTGCCCCTGCGCATCCTGCGGCCCGACGGTCGCCCGCGCGCGGTCGTGCTGGACATCCACGGCGGGGGCTGGGTGCTGGGCAGCGCCGGGCTGAACGACCGGCTGAACGCCCATCTGGTCCATCATGGCTTCTGCGTCGTGTCGATCGACTATCGCCTGCTGTCCGAGCGGCGCGGTGTCTATATCGACGCCGCCATCGCCGACTGCGTCCGGGCCGCCCGCTGGACGCTGGAGCATCTGGACGACCTGGGCGCCCACGACCTGTTCATGGCGGGCGAAAGCGCCGGGGGGCATCTGGCCGCCCTGACCGTCATCGCCCTGCGCGATCAGGGGCTGGCCGACCGGGTGCGCGGCTGCGTCTTCGCCTATGGCGTCTTTGACCTGTCGGGCACGGACAGCGTGCGCGCCGCCGGGCCGCAAACCCTGCTGTTCAATGGCCCGACCATGCAGGCGGACCTGGCGCGGCTGGCGCCCGATCGGGACGAGGCCGCCCTGCGCCATGCCGACGTCTCGCCCCTGTACGCCGATCTGACCGATGTCCCGCCCGCCCTGTTCCTGGCGGGCGGGCGCGATCCCCTGTTCGAGGACAGCGCCCTGATGGCCGCCCGCTGGGGCGAGGCGTCGGACGCCGACCTGATCCGCGTGCCCCAGGCGCCGCACGGCTTCCTGCATTTCGGCGGCCCTGCCGCACGCGGCGCCCGGCAGGCCATCCGGCACTGGATGGGCGCGCGTTTGGCGGACTGATCGCCCGCCCCGTTGCACAGACCGACTGTCGCAGGCCGAAACCAAACCGTCCCCGAGGGATTGCCACCGGTGAAGCTGTTCACAGGAGGCGGACACCCATGCTGTTGCCAGGGGCCTATCGGCCACACCCGTTACACGCCCTGATGCTGGCGTTCCCCGTCGCCCTGTTCCCGGCCCAGCTGGCCGCCGACATCACCTATCTGAACACCGCCGAGCTGCAGTGGACCAATTTCGCGGCCTGGCTGAACGCCGGCGCCCTGGTCATGGGCGGGCTGGTCGGGGTCTGGGCCATCATCGACGCGGTTCTGGCCCGGCGCCGCGGCGGCGCCCGCCGACCGCTGGCCTATGTGATCGCCCTGGCCCTGGCCTGGATCATCGGCCTGGTGAACGCTTTCAAGCATAGCCAGGACGCCTGGAGCTCGGTCGGCGCCTTCGGCCTGACCCTGTCCATCCTGTCCGCCGTGCTGGTCCTGATCGCCGGCTGGATCGCCTGGTCCGGCCACACGCAGGAGACCCTCTGATGAACCGGTTCAGCCTTGCGGCCTCGGCCCTCGCCCTGGCGCTCGCCGCCTGCGGCAGTCCCAGTGATCCGGCCCTGAACGAGGTCGGGCCCCGCCCCACGATCCCTGAGCGGAACCAGACGCTCATCCCGCCGATGAAGATCTCGCTTCCGGCGGCCTGGGGCAGTGAGATGCCGACCGTCCCCGCCGGCTTCGCCATCACCCCGCTGGCGACCGACCTGCGGATTCCGCGTCAGATGCTGGTCCTGCCCAATGGCGACATTCTGGTGGCCGAAGGTCGCGGCGGCGGCGCCCCGCCCCTGCGGCCCAAGGACGTCATCGCCGGCGTGATCAAGAAACGTGGCAACACCCAGGTCGAAAGCGGCGACCGCATCACCCTGCTGCGCGACGCCGACGGCGATGGCCGCGCCGAGGTGCGAGAGATCTTCATCGCCGACCTGAACGCGCCGTACGGCCTGGCCTTCGTCGACGGCTATATCTACGTCGCCGCCCAGGACGCCCTGCTGCGTTTCCCCTATCAGGACGGCCAGACCCGCATCACCGCCCCGGCCGAGGAGGTGACCAAGCTGCCCTCGCGGCTGAACCACCACTGGACCAAGGCGATGACCGCCAGTGCGGACGGGACCAGGCTGTATGTCGGCATCGGCTCCAACAGCAACGTCGGCGAACGCGGCATGGCGGTCGAGGAAGAGCGCGCCGTGGTCTGGGAGATCGACCGCCTGACCGGCGCCCGGCGCACCATCGCCACCGGCATCCGCAACCCCACCGCCCTGGCCATCGAGCCGACCAGCAACCTGCTGTGGTCCGTGGTCAACGAGCGGGACGAACTGGGCCCGCAGCTGGTCCCCGACTATCTGACCCAGGTGCGCGACGGCGCCTTCTATGGCTGGCCCTACAGCTATTGGGGCAAGACCCTGGACCCGCGCGTCAAACCACAGAAACCCGAACTGGTCGCCCGCGCCGTGACGCCCGATTACGCCCTGGGGAACCACGTCGCGGCGCTGGGCCTCAGCTTCGCGCGCGACGGCGGCTTTGGCGGCCGCTTCACCGACGGCGCCTTCGTCGGCATGCACGGCAGTTGGAACCGTCAGGACCCGTCCGGCTTCAAGGTCGCCTGGATTCCCTTCAGCGGCGGCAGACCCTCTGGTCCGCCGATCGACTTCGCCACCGGCTTCCTGAAGGACGGCAAGGCGCGCGGCCGCCCGGTCGGCGTCGCCTTTGACCCGACGCGCCGCATCCTGCTGGTGGCCGACGACCTGTCGAACACGGTCTGGCGGATCGCACCGACGACGACACCGGCAGCCCCTGCGCTTTCTGTGGACAACGCAAGACCCTGATCCGCAGGTGCGAATTCGGTCCGTCCACAGATGTCCACAGAGTTGCCCACCGGCGCCGAGGCGGTTCCGCACAGCCGGCGGAATTGGGGCGCTTGCCTCATAGCGGGTTTCATCGGAACGTCAACGGGCCGAGGGACACGGCGGCGCGGAAATCCGGGGAGACCGGGGTTTCAAGCGGGTCGGTCCGGCTCTCAGATCGGACGAAGCAAAAGGCCTTAGGGCCGATGCGACGAAGGACTGGGTCCAGGCTCCCGAACAGACGCTTCGGCGTCGGTTCACGGAGAACCGGACCGGGATCGACGGACGGCGCAAGGTTCGCCTTGCGGAACGCCAGAGACCAGGGGCCGACAGGATACAGCCGACCGCCATTCGGGTTCGCCCGGACGGCGCCCAGGCCAGGGCCCTGACCCATCTGGCCAAGTCCAACCCGGACTTGGTGAGGGGACGAAGAGCACCGGTTCGCCCGGACGCTTCGTCCCCTCGCTCAATTTTGGCCCTCGCGATCCAGATCAGGGTCGCTCGCCGACAACCCAGCACCGCTCCAGCGCCGCTTCGTGACGAGTCCACCAGGCATAAACCGGGGAATCTATGTTCCCGACGAAGTGGAAGCGTGTCGATGCGCCTTCGATGGCCCCAAACGGAGCTTGAAAGCTGACACGCACACCGTCGGCGACCGGCGCAGGCGGCAAGCTCGAGGGCAGGATCGGCAGGCTGATTTCAAGTCGTGACGGCCCGTCGCGCAGGAAGGTCGTAACGGCGGCGCAGGTATCTGATCGCGCCCAGGCCACGGCAATCCCGCCGCCTTCCCCCATAGTCTCGCGCCTCAGGATATCCACGCTGGGATGGTGACGAGAGCGATAGGCGCCAAGCGTCATCTTGCGGCCGACAAAGACCGGCTCAAGGTCAAGAATGAAGCGGGGACCGGTCAGATCGTTCTGACGATGGGCCGTTGGTTCTGTGGGGACGACCTCTTGCCCCATGACAGCCACCACAAGCGCCAACACCAGCATTTCCATGACCCCCTCCTATCCCGACTGGGTCCCACGTTGGACCGGCGCAACTTGATCTTTCAATAGCCCCGTCCCTCCCCTAGACCTAGGCACATGAACCCGCTCGGGAATCGCCTGCTGACGCGCCGCGGCGCCCTGCTGGCCGGCACGGCCGCCGCTCTCGGCGCCGCCGGCCTGTCGGCCTGCGGCCGGGCCGAGGCCCCCGTGGACGAGCAGGGGCGCATCCGCCTGCGCTTCGCCACCGACTGGCGCGCCCAGGCCGAGCATGGCGGCTTCTATCAGGCGCTGGCGTCGGGGGCCTATGAGAAGCGCGGTCTGAACGTCCAGATCATTCAGGGCGGGCCGGGCGTGAACGTGCCGCAGTTGCTGGCGTCCGGCGCGGTCGAGCTGGGCATGGGCTCCAACAGCTTCATCCCGATGAACCTGGTCGCCGAGGGCGCCCCGGTGAAGGCCGTCGCCGCCTTCTTCCAGAAGGACCCCCAGGTCCTGATCGCCCATCCCGACCCGGCGCTGAAGACGATCGCCGACCTGAAGGGCCGGCCGATCCTGCTGGCCGACGCCTCGATCACCGCCTTCTGGGTCTGGCTCAAGGCCAAATACGGCTTCACCGACGATCAGGTCCGCAAATACACCTTCAACCCGGCGCCTTTCCTGGCGGACAAGCGGGCGGTGCAGCAGGGCTATCTGACCAGCGAACCCTATTCGATCGAGAAGGAGGCGGGGTTCGAGCCGCGCGTCTTCCTGCTGGCGGATGAAGGCTACCCCTCCTACGCCACCATGGTGCTGGCGCCGAACGCCTTTGCGCGGGACAACGCCCAGGCCTTGCGTGACTTCATCGCCGCCTCGGCCGAGGGCTGGCGCGACTATATCCACGGCGACGCCAGGGCCGCCGACGCCCTGATCCGCAAGGACAACCCCGAGATGACCCAGGACGTTCTGGATCAGGCCCGGGCCAAGCTGCGCGAGTACGCCATCGTCGATGGCGGCGACGCCGCCCTCTACGGTCTGGGGACGATGACCCCCGAACGCTGGCAGGCCTTCTTTGACGTCACCAGCCAGGCGGGCGTCTATGATCCCGGCCTGAACTGGCGCGACGCCTTCACGACCCAGTACCTGCCGGGCCGTGGGTGAGAAGGCCCCTCACTCGCCGTCATCCTCGGGTCAAGCCCGAGGATGACGGCAAGGGATGGAACATCGCGCCTCCCCATTCAGGGGAAGAATTTATGATGACCGCCGCCACCCTGTCCTCCGCCATCATCCACTACCCGTCCCGCGTCCGGCCGCTGGGCCCGCTGAACCTGACCGTCGCGGCCGGAGAGATCGTGGCGCTGGTCGGGGCGTCGGGATCGGGGAAGTCGACGGCGCTGCGCCTGCTGGCCGGACTGGAGCAACCCGACGAGGGGACCGCGACCCGCGCCGCCGGTCCCGGCCGCATCGGCTTCGTCTTCCAGAGCGCGACGCTTGCGCCCTGGGCTGACGCCCTGTCCAATGTGGCCCTTCCTCTTGAACTTTCCGGCGTCCCCCGGCTTGAGGCCCGGCGGCGCGCGACCGAAGCCTTGACCGCCGTGGGCCTGTCGGAGGCGCTGTCCGCCCGCCCGGCCCAGCTGTCGGGCGGCATGGCCATGCGGGTGTCGCTGGCCCGCGCCCTGTCGATCCGCCCCGAACTGTTGTTGCTGGACGAGCCTTTCGCCGCCCTGGACACCATCACCCGCCGCGCCCTGGTCAAGGACCTGCACGCCCTGTGGGCCGCAGGCGCGCCCCGCCCGGCCATCGTCTTCGTCACCCATGATGTCGAGGAGGCGGTCTATCTGGCCGGGCGTGTGGTGGTGCTGCAGGCCGCAACCGGCCGCGCCGTCGCAGACATCCCCACGCCCGGCGCCCTGCCCCGCCCGCCGCAGTGGCGCGCCCATGCCGACTATCGCCGCGCGGTCGAGGATGTCGCCGCCGCCCTGTCAGACGCCATGGGGGTTCCAGAATGAGGCGGCTGACGGCCCTGCTGCCCGCCCTGATCGCCTTCGCCGTCCTGCTGGCGGGATGGGAGGCGGCGTGCCGCCTGCTGGCCATCCCGGTCTATTTCCTGCCGCCGCCCAGCGCGGTGGCGGTCGCCCTGGTTGAGCGCGCGCCGGTGCTCGCGGCCTCGGCCTGGGCCACCTTCGGCATGGCGATGCAGGCGCTGCTGTTGGCGACGGCGGTGGGCGGCGGACTGGCGCTGGCCGTCTCGCTCAGCCGGTCGGCCGAGCGCGGGGTGCGGCCGCTGGCGGTCATCGTTCAGGTCACGCCCGTGATTGCCATCGCGCCGCTGGTGCTGATCTGGACGGGGCTGGACCGGGCCGAACTGGCGGTCGTCATCCTGGCCGCCGCCGTGGCCTTCTATCCGATCTTCTCGGGCGTGCTGACGGGGCTGAAGTCGGCCGACCCGGATCTGGAGCGCCTGTTCGACCTCTATGCCGCCTCGCCGCTGCAACGGCTGTGGCGCCTGCGCCTGCCCGCCGCCCTGCCCCAGGCGCTGGAGGGTCTGCGGGTCGGCGCCGGTCAGGCCGTGATCGGCGCCGTGGTGGCCGAGTTCGTCTCGGGCTCGGGCGCGACCAAGGGGCTGGCCTGGCGGCTGCTGGAGGCGGGCAATCGCCTGCGCATCGCCGAACTGCTGGCCGCCGTCGTCTGGCTGGCGCTGCTGGGCCTGCTGCTGAACGCCGTCATCGCGGCGGTGGAGCGCAGCGTGCTTAACGCGCGCGGGCGTTAGCGGCGGATTAAGCGTCGGGCCCCTAGCGTGGCGTCTGATGTCCGCCTTTGCGAGATCCCTTTGCGCCGCGCCCTGATCCTGACTGTCGCCTGCGCGGCCGCTTCCATGGCGGCCCCGGCGGCCGCGCAGG
>NZ_SDZL01000128.1 GCF_004210735.1 Brevundimonas sp. | reverse complement strand
ACGCGCGCGAGGTCGTTGACGTCGCGCACCAGATAGTTGTGCTTGGTGCAGGAGCGGGTGATGCCGACCGTGTCGGCTTCCTGGAAGGCGTCCGAGCCGATGAGGTGGGCGGGGACCTGGCCGGTGAAGACGACCATGGGGATCGAATCCATCAGCGCGTCCGCCAGCGGGGTCACCATGTTGGTGGCGCCGGGACCCGAGGTCGCCAGCGCGACGCCGCACTTGCCGGTGGAGCGGGCATAGCCCTCTGCCATGTGGCCAGCGCCCTGCTCGTGCCGCACCAGGATGTGGCGGACCTGCTGCTGGGCATAGATGGCGTCATAGATCGGAAGGACGGCGCCGCCCGGATAGCCGAAGATCGTGTCGACGCCCTGGTCCGCAAGCGCGCGGAGGACGATCTCTGCGCCCGTCAGCTGTTCGCTTTCACCGGTCTTGGGGGCCTGCGCTTGCATCTTGCTGTTTCCGTCCATTTCGCGCGTCCGAGTCAGAGTCTGGTTTTGGGTAAAGAAAAAGGGCCACTCGGGCCCTTCACATGCGTCTCGCCGTTCAGCCTGGTGCGTTACCAGGCCGGCGGCGAGCTAATTACGAGTACGAGGGCCTGACGGCTGCCGGACACGGGCTTTTCTCCCAAAAACACTATGAAAACGCCATTACCGTTTCAAAGGCGCAGCGTCAATCCAGTCTGGCGGGGTAGAATTGACCCAGGGGCCAAAAATCCGGGTTTATTCGGCCCTGTTCTGGGCTTCGGCGTGGAGGTCGGCCATGACGCGAGTGCGGATTTCGACCGCCATGGAGGGGATGCGGGGCCAGAGGGTGAACTGGTGGGCGATCCAGGTCATCTGGCGCTTGGCATAGCGGCGGGTGTCGCGTTTGCAGCGTTCCAGCGCATCAGCGAGAGAGATCCGGCCGTCGAAATGGTCGACGAAGCCCGGCATGCCATGGGCGCGCATGGCGGGGAGTTCGGGGTCGAGCTTGCGCTGCCAGAGGCGGCGGGCCTCTTCCAGGGCGCCCTGCTTCATCATGATATCCACGCGGGCGTCGATGCGGGCGTAGAGGTCTTCGCGTGGCGGCGTCAGGGCAGCGCCCACCCAGCCGCCGGGTTTGAGCACGGGCGACTGCTCGCCATGGAAAGACGAGATCGGGCGGCCGGTGGCGATCAGCACTTCGAGGGCGCGGGCGGTGCGCTGCTTATCCTGGCTGTCGATACGGTCCTTCGCGGCAGGATCGCGCGCGATCAGGTCTGCATAGGCAGCGGGCTGATCCCCGGCGACGCGGTCGCGGGCTTCGCGGCGGGCGGCTTCGGGAATGGGCGGAATCTCGGACAGGCCGTCGGTGAGGGCCATCAGATAAAGCCCGGTGCCGCCGACGATGATGGGGACTTTCCCCTGCACTTGCAGCTCGGCGATCTTGGCGGCGGCTTCCTTCGACCAGAAGCCGGCGGAATAGCGGGTGGCGGCATCGACATGGCCGAACAGATGGTGGGGCGCTGCCGCCTTCTCCTCGGCATCCGGACGCGCGGTCAGGATATCGAGATCGGCATAGACCTGCATCGCGTCGGCATTGATGATCTCGCCATCGAGCCGTTTGGCGAGCGCGATTGC
>NZ_SDZL01000035.1 GCF_004210735.1 Brevundimonas sp. | reverse complement strand
CCTGACTGCGGCGCGTTCAGGATCGGCGTCGACATCAGCGAGCCATAGGTGCCGCCGTTGGTGATGGTGAAGGTGCCGCCCTGCATCTGATCCATGGTCAGGTCGCCGGCCAAAGCTCTGGCTCGGCCCATCTGTCGCCCGCCGTCCAGCGCGTGGTGGCCGAGAACAACCTGAACCCCGCGTCGATCGCCGCGACGGGCCCCAAGGGCAACATCACCAAGGCCGACGCGCTGAACGCCATCGGCGCCTCGGCGCCCGCGCCCTCCGCTTCCGCTTCGGCCGCGCCGCGCGCCGATCAGCCGCGCGAGGAGCGGGTGAAGATGACGCGCCTGCGTCAGACCATCGCCCGTCGCCTGAAGGAATCCCAGAACACGGCCGCCCAGCTGACCACCTTCAACGAGGTGGACATGACCAACGTCATGGCCCTGCGCGCGCAATACAAGGAAGTGTTCGAAAAGCGCCACGGCGTGAAGCTGGGCTTCATGTCCTTCTTCACCAAGGCGGTGGTCCAGGCCCTGCACGAAATCCCGGCCGTCAACGCCGAGATCGACGGCACGGACATCATCTACAAGAACCACTACGACATCGGCGTGGCCGTCGGCACCGACAAGGGTCTGGTGGTTCCGGTCCTGCGCGACGCCGACACCCTGACGCTGGCGGGCATCGAAAAGGGCATCGGCGCCCTGGGCAAGGCGGCCCGCGACGGCGCCCTGACCATGGACCAGATGCAGGGCGGCACCTTCACCATCACCAACGGCGGCACCTATGGGTCGCTGATGTCGACGCCGATCCTCAACGCGCCGCAGTCGGGCATCCTGGGCATGCACAATATCGTGCAGCGTCCGATGGCCATCAACGGCGAGGTCAAGATCCGCCCGATGATGTACTTGGCCCTCAGCTACGATCACCGCATCGTCGACGGCAAGGAAGCCGTGACCTTCCTGGTCCGCATCAAGGAACTGCTGGAGGACCCGGCGCGCGCCCTGCTGGACCTGTAAGGGGCGCTCGTGGCGCGGGTCGAGATCGCGCGATTCGTTGATCGGGAATGCGTGGATCTGGCGCTGGCCTTTTTTCGCCTACACGGGATACACGCCGCCACGCTGGATTGTGGGGGACACAAGTCCGAGGCCTACGTCAAGGTTCTGGTCACCAGGGACAAGGCGGCCCGTGCCTACGATTTGCTGAAACGCGCCCAGGACGGAGCGTTCGTCGAGGGATATCCCAACGGCTCCAAGGAAATGTCCGACGCGGCGATTGCGTTGACGCGCGGACTTCACGGGTCCGGTTACAAGGGCGCCGATCCAGCGTGGCTGAATCTCCTGCCGATAATGCTCGTCGCTTTCCTGCTGATAGCACCCCTCGTGTTTCATCTCCTCAAAGAGCCGGTCAGTGACTGGGTTGAGATTCAAATGACGCGATAGCGGGCTTGCATCGACCTGCTAGGTTCGCCCCATGAGCCTAGTCGAGATCGCCCGCTTCACCGACGTCTATGAGGCCGACCTGGCCGCGGCCTTCCTGTCGTCGCATGGGGTCGAGGTCGATGTGACCGAGCGGTTCCAGACCACCATCGACCCCCTGATGCAGCGCGCGCTGGGCCTGCGGCTGATGGGGCGGGTCAATCAGGCCGATCAGGCCCGAGATCTCTTGGCGCAGGCGCGGGCCGGCGAGTTCGCGGGCGCCGATGCAGATGATATTGAAACGGCGACGCCGGGCGTCGGGGGACAGGCCGGGGGCTGGCCCTGGCGATGGCCCTGACCGGCGGATTTCCGGGGACCAGCCTGCCCCGGCGGTTTCGGGCGATCCACGGGATGGGCGCCGCGCTGGTTGGCGCCGTCCTGCTGCTGACCGTCCTGCTGTTGCTTGTCGGCCTCTAGCGCCCGTTCGCCCGCCCTCGACCCATGCTTGCGAATCTGAAACGACCGTAGGCTGACGTTTCAGTCGCCGGAGGTTCCATGACCGCTCGCCCGTTCGCCCTCGCCGCCCTGCTGGCCGCCATTCCGGCCGCCTCGCTCGCTCAGGACGCTGGCGCGCCCGACCCGCGTCTGCCGTCCGTCAACGCGCTGGAGCGGGCGATCATCACCCGCGAGCCGGAGACCCGCGTCGCCGCGCCGGACCACGACCGGATCACCGCACGGCGCATCGACATCGTCGACGAGAACGGCGTCATCCGCCTCAGCCTGGCCGCGCCCACCGCCCCGCCGATCATCGACGGGATCCAGTACCGGCGCGTGTTCGATGTCAGCGGCCTGGTCCTGTATGATGAGAACGGCAGCGAACGCGGCGGTTTCGGGGTCGCCGACATCGAGGGTGGAGCGGCCGTTCTGGCGCTGGACCATCCGGCGATGGACGCCATCGGCTGGCGCGTCATGCCGGACGGGGCGGTGACATTCTCGATCAATCAGGCGCCGCCGCTGCTGCGCCATCCGGGTCTGGATGGCAAGCTGGCGCCGGGGGTGGCGACCTCAACCCGCGTGCGGATCAGCGTCGCCGCTGACGGTGAACCGGCCATCGCCCTGCAGGATGCGCAGGACCGGCCGCGGCTGCGGCTGACGGTGACGGACGAAGGTTACGGCGCCATCGAATTCCTGAACGCCGAGGGTCAGGTAGTCCAGACCATCGCGCCCGAGCGGGATCTGGCCGTCAGATAACGACGACTTGCCACGGTTGTGAGTTCGTGATTTGTTCCTCTCGTTCTGCGGGAGGGACGGATGGTCGCGCGAGTGGTGACGGTCGCATTCGACGGGGTCGAGGCGCGGCGCGTGGACGTGGAGGTGCAGCAGGTCGGCAGCCCCGCCGGCGCCTTCGCCATTGTCGGCCTGCCGGACAAGGCGGTGGCCGAAAGCCGGGAGCGGGTGCGCGGCGCCTTCGCCGGGATCGGTCTGGCCCTGCCGCCCAAGAAGGTGATCGCCAATCTGGCCCCCGCCGACCTGCCCAAGGAGGGCAGTCATTTCGACCTGCCTATCGCCCTGGCCCTGCTGGCGTCGATGGGGGTGATTGCGCCGGACGCGCTGGACGGCTGGGCGGCGGTGGGCGAACTGGGTCTGGACGGCCAGATCGCACGGGTCGGCGGGACGCTGCCGGCGGCGGTGGCGGCAGCGGGCATGGGGCTGGGTCTGATCTGTCCCGAGATGAACGGGCCCGAGGCGGCCTGGGCCGGGGACGTTCGACTGCTGGCGCCGCGATCGCTGATCGGACTGATCAATCACTTCAAGGGCACGCAGGTGCTGCGCCCGCCCGAGCCGGGGCCGATCCGCATGGGCCAAGGCGGGCCCGACCTGCGGGAGGTCAAGGGACAGGAAAGCGCCAAGCGCGCGCTGGAGATCGCGGCCGCGGGCGGCCACAATCTGCTGTTCATCGGCCCGCCGGGTTCGGGCAAGTCGATGATGGCCCAGCGTCTGCCGGGCCTGCTGCCGCCGCTGACCCCGCAGGAGCTGCTGGAGACCTCTATGGTCTGGTCGGTGGCGGGGTTGATCGAACGCGGCGCCTTGACCCGCGAGCGGCCGTTCCGCGCGCCCCACCATTCGGCCAGCATGGCCGCCCTGACCGGCGGCGGACACCGCGCGAAACCGGGGGAAGCGTCGCTGGCGCATAATGGCGTGCTGTTCCTGGACGAACTGCCCGAATATGCGCCGCAGGCCCTGGATAGTCTGAGGCAGCCGCTGGAGACCGGCGAGATCGTGGTGGCCCGAGCCAACGCCCACGTCCGGTATCCGGCCCGGTTCCAGCTGGTGGCGGCGATGAACCCGTGCCGCTGCGGCCTGGGCGGGGCCGGGCGGGGCGCCTGCGGCAAGGCTCCGCGCTGTCAGCGGGACTATCAGAACCGCATCTCCGGCCCGCTGTTCGACCGCATCGACCTGACGGTCGAGGTTCCGGCCGTGACCGCCGCCGACATGGCTCTGCCGTCGCCGGCCGAGGGCACGGCCGAAGCGGCCGCCCGCGTGGCTGTCGCGCGCGCCGCCCAGACGGACCGGATCACAGCGCTGGGCCTGTCGGCGGACCAGTCGGTCAACGCCCGTGCGACGGGCGACACGCTGGACCGGATCGCCGCGCCCGATGATGCGGGCAAGGCGCTGCTGACCCGGGCGGGCGAGGCGGGCGGCCTGACCGCGCGCGGCTGGACCCGCACCCTGCGGCTGGCCCGGACCATCGCCGATCTGGACGGTGTGGACGGGGTGCTGCGGCGGCATATCGCCGAGGCGCTGATCTATCGCCGCAGCACGGTGGACGCCCAGGGCGACTTTGACCGGCAGGCCGCGAATCACGCGCCTGCAATTTTCTGATCCGCTCTTGATCGGGCCTTAACCGTTCCTGTCGCAGGGTGCCGCTTCGGAGGGCGGCCATGGCGCAAGCGGCGGTACGACGGACTATCAATCCGGATACGATCTCGGGAACCTTGCCCGGGATTCTGGTCGATTCCACACCGCCGCCGGATCCGAACGACGCCCCCGCCCAACAATTCCTGCGGCTGATGAGCCATGAGATGCGGACGCCCCTGAACGGCGTCATCGGCATGCTTGGTCTGCTGGCCCGCACTCGCATGGACGGCGCCCAGCGCGCCTATCTGGATTCTGCCAAGCAGTCGGCCGAGCACCTGCTGGGTCTGGTCAACGACCTGCTGGACTATGCCCGGCTGGGCGCCGGCAAGCTGGAGTTCGACAGCGCCCCGGTGGACGTCGAGGGGCTGGTGCGCGGGGTCGCCGAATTGCTCAGCCCACGAGCCCACGACAAGGGGCTTGAGATCGTCTGGACCGTGGCCGAGGACGCGCCGGACGTTCTGGCCGACGAGGGCCGGTTGCGGCAGGTGCTGTTCAATCTGGCCGGCAACGCCGTGAAATTCACCGCCACGGGCGGAGTCTGCATCGCCGTGGAGCGCGCCGGGGGCACCGCCGCGCGCCCCAGGCTGGCCTTCATCGTCGATGACACCGGCCCGGGTGTGCCGATGGAGGCGCGCGAGCGCATCTTTGAAGAATTCGGCCACGCCGACCCGTCGGACGCGGCCCGTTTCGACGGCGCTGGCCTGGGGCTGGCGGTGGTCCGCCGCCTGGCCGAGGCCATGGACGGCAAGGTCACCATCACCGATCGACCGGACGGCCCCGGTTCTCGCTTCCGGTTCGAGGCGGCCTTCCCGCGCATCGTCGGCTCGCCCCAGCGCGGTCGCCCGCTGGACGGCCTGACCGTGGCGGTCCAGTCGCCCGACACCTTCGTGCGGGGCGCGGTCGAACAGCAGATCACGGCCTGCGGCGGCGAGATTGCGCCTTCGGCGCCGATCACCCTGATCGACCATGCGGTCGCCGTGGCGGCCGGGCGCGGCCTGGCCGCGCGACCGGCCGACGGCAAGGCGATCATTCTGTTGAAGCCGTCCGAGCGCGACCTGATCGACCGGTACCGGTCATCCGGTTTCCACGGCTATCTGATCAAGCCGCTGCGCCGTGCGTCATTGGCTGAACGGGTGCTGGCGGCGGCCGGGCGGCGACTGGACGACGGCGCGGGCGCGCCCCGACTGCCGGGCGACGACGACCGCGTCACCATCGGCGCCTTCGCGGGCGTGCGCGCCCTGCTGGTCGAGGACAATCCGGTGGGCGCACTGCTGGCCAAGTCGCTGCTGCGCCGTGAGGGGTGCGTCGTCGAGACCGCCGCCAGCGGCGAGGAGGCGCTGGAGGCGCTGAAGCGCGCACGCTACGACATCGTCTTTATGGACATGCGGATGCCGGGCATGGACGGGCCGTCGACGGCGCGCGCCATCCGGGACCGTGGCGACGACACGCCGATCGTGGCCCTGACCGCCAACGCCTTCGCCGAGGACCGCAAGACCTGCATCGAGGCTGGCATGGACGACCACCTGGCCAAGCCTTTGGAGCTTGAGGTGCTGCGCGCCGCCCTGACCCGCTGGACGAAGCGCGACATCCGCGCCAAGGTCGGCTGATCACAAGCCCGCCTTTCCGGCGGCGACGCCGGAGAGCCGCATGACCGAGCAGACGACGCCGACCCCCGCTCCCGCGCGCGGTCCGGGGGGACTGGCCGTCTTCTTCGAGCGGCGTGTCTTCGTCATGCTGCTGCTCGGCTTCTCGGCCGGTCTGCCCAATCTGCTGATCTTTGACACCCTGTCGGCCTGGCTGCGCGAAAGCGGCCTGTCGCTGGAGGTGATCGGCTTCTTCGCCCTGGCGACGCTCAGCTATTCCCTGAAATTCATCTGGGCGCCGCTGATCGACCGGACGGCGGTGCCGTTCCTGACGCCGCTGCTGGGGCACCGCCGGTCATGGATGCTGGTGACCCAGGCTGTGGTCATTCTGGGTCTGTGGTCGATCGCGGGTCTGAATCCGGCCACGGCGCTGGGCTCCATCGCCCTGTTCGCGGTGATCGTCGGCTTCTTCGGCGCGACCCAGGACATCGTCATCGACGCCTGGCGGATCGAAGCGGCGGACGACACCCGCCACGGGGCCATGGCCGCCGCCTATCAGTGGGGCTACCGGGTCGCCATGCTGGTGGCGGGGGCCGTGCCGCTGGTCCTGGCGGATCTCTATAACTGGAACCTGTCCTACGCCGTCATGGCGGCCCTGATGGCGGTCGGGGTCGCTGGCGTATTATTCGCCCCGCGCGAGAAGGCGCACACCATCCGGCCGATCCCGGTCGGCGACGTGCCGTCCCGCCCGGCGTTCGAGATCGTCGAGTGGATCGTCCGCTTGCTGATCATCGCCGTCGCGGCCCTGATCATCGGCTCAGGCCTGACGGGCAAGGCGGACCTGCTGGTCTCGGCGCTGGGCCTGCTGGGCCAGTCGGCCGAGGGGGGGGAGGCGCTGACCGCGGCCTGGTCAGCCAAGCCCGAGGGGACCTATATACAGGTGGCGGCGACGCTGGGCGGCCTGTTGCTGCTGGTGCTGGCCTGCTGGCCCGTCCCGAACGTGCAGACGCGACCAGGCGCCTATCTGGCCGGATCGTTCGGCCAGCCCATGGCCGACTTCTATCGCCGGTTCGCGGGGGTGGCGACGCTGATCCTGGCGCTGATCTGCGTCTATCGCCTGGCCGATTTCGTGCTGAACATCATGAACCCCTTCTATCTGGACCTGGGGTTCACCAAGACCGAGCTGGCCGAGGTGCGAAAGGTGTTCGGGGTCATCATGACCACTCTGGGCGTCTTCATCGGCGGCTGGTCGGTGGCGCGGCTGGGCCTGATCCGGACCATGGTCATCGGCGCCTTCATGAGCCCGCTGTCGAACCTCGTGTTCGCCTGGCTGGCGACGCAGGGGCCCGATCTGGGCGCGCTGGTCATCGCCATCGGGGTGGACAACGTCGCCACCGGCTACGCCGGCACGGCGCTGATCGCCTATATGTCCAGCCTGACCAGCATCGGCTTCACCGCCACCCAGTACGCCCTGTTCAGTTCACTGTACGCCTTCCCCGGCAAGCTGATCGCGTCGCAGTCCGGGCGGATCGTCGAGGCCTCGGCGCGGGCGGCCGAACCCGGCGGACTGTTCGCGCCGCTGACCGGATTGTTCACGCGACTGCCCGCGGGATCGCTAGTCGAGGGAGCGGCGACCAGTGGCGTCACCCCGGCGGCGCTGGGGGCGGGCTATGTGGTCTTCTTCCTGTATTCGACCGTGATCGGGGTCTTCGCCATCGTCCTGGCGTTCATTGTCGCGGCCAAGCAGACGGCGCTTCAGGAGCGCGAAAAGAAAAGGGCGGCCTACGAAGAGGCCGCCCCGTTCTGAAATTTGAGAGCGCCGGTCAGTCCTCAACCGGCGCGCCCTCGGCGTAGGCGGCGAAGGTGGCGGCGGTGATGATTTCGCTGACCGAGGCGCCCAGCGGGACAATCTGGACCGACTTCTCCAGGCCGACCAGCAGCGGGCCGATCACCGTGCCGCCGCCCAGCGACTGGATCAGCCGGGTCGAGATGGCGGCCGAATGGATCGCTGGCATGACCAGCACATTGGCGTCGCCGCTCAGGCGCATGAACGGATAGTTGCTGCGCGCTTCGGGGTTCAACGCCAGTTCGGGCGGCATTTCGCCCTCATATTCGAAGTCCAGGTCCATGGTGTCGAGGATGCGGATGGCCTCGCGCACCTTTTCGCCCCGGTCGCCCGGCGGATCGCCGAAGGTGGAATAGGACAGGAAGGCGACGCGCGGCTTGCGGCCCAGCTTCTTGACCGTGGTGGCGGCCTTGATGGCGATCTCGGCCAGTTCGGCAGCGTTGGGCAGTTCGTGGATCGAGGTATCAGCCACGAAGAGGGTGCGGCCCTTGGCCAGCACGATCGACAGGCCGATCATCCGGTCCTGCACGTCCAGGACGCGGCGGACCTCTTTCAGGGCCATGTTGAAGTTGCGAGTGACGCCGGTGACCATGCAGTCCGCCTCGCCGCGCGCGACCATGGCGGCGCCGAAATAGTTGCGATCCTGATTGATCATCCGCTGCACGTCACGGCGCAGATAGCCCCGGCGTTGCAGGCGCTGGTAAAGCCAGTCGGTGTATTCGGCGTTCCGCTCGGACACGCGGGCGTTCATCACCTCGATGCCCAACTCGTCGAAATTCAGGCCGGCCTCGGCGGCGTTCTGACGGATCAGGTCCTCGCGGCCGACCAGGATGGGAGTGCCCAGTTCGCCCTGTTTGAAGGCCCAGGCGGCGCGGATGACCGCAGTCTCCTCGCCCTCGGCGAAGACGACCCGCTGTTTCGGCCCCGATCGCACGGCCGAGGAGATCTTCTGCATCAGGGCGGCGGACGGATCGACGCGCGAGCGCAGGGCGGCGCGGTAAGCGTCCATGTCCGGGATCGGCTTGCGCGCCACGCCCGTGTCCATCGCCGCCTGGGCGACGAAGGGCGGGATGTACCAGATCAGGCGTGGGTCGAATGGCGTCGGAATGATGTAATCAGGGCCGAATTTCAGCTTGCGCCCGCGATAGGCGGCGGCGACCTCGTCCGGCACGTCCTCGCGCGCCAGGGCGGCCAGCGCATGGGCGCAGGCGACTTTCATCTCGTGGTTCACCTGCCGCGCGCGCACGTCCAGCGCGCCGCGGAAGATGTAGGGGAACCCTAGGACGTTGTTGACCTGATTCACATAGTCCGAGCGGCCCGTGGCGATGATGGCGTCGGAACGGACTGACTTGACGTCTTCCGGTGTGATTTCCGGATCCGGGTTGGCCATGGCGAAGATGATCGGATTGGGCGCCATGGAGGCGACCATTTCCTTGCTGATCGCGCCCTTGGCGGACAAACCCAGCACCACGTCGGCGCCGACCATGGCCTCGGCCAGGGTGCGCAGGGGGGTGTCGGTGGCGTGGGCCGCCTGCCACTGCGAGACGTTGTCCCGGCCCTTGTAGATGACGCCCTGGCGGTCGCAGATGACGGTGTTCTCAGGCCGCACGCCCGCCGCCTTCATCAGGGCGATGGACGACAGGCCCGCCGCGCCGGCGCCCGACAGCACGACCTTGACCTCGTCCAGCTTCTTGCCGGCGACGTAACAGGCGTTGATCAGGCCGGCGGTCGAGATGATGGCCGTGCCGTGCTGGTCGTCATGGAAGACGGGGATGTCCAGCAGGTCCTGAAGCTGGGCCTCGATCTCGAAACATTCGGGGGACTTGATGTCCTCCAGATTGATGCCGCCCCAGGTGTCGCCGATATTCTTGACCACGGTGACGAACTCGTCCGGGTCGGTGGTCTTCACCTCGACGTCGAAGCTGTCGACGTCGGCAAAGCGTTTGAACAGGACGGACTTGCCTTCCATCACCGGCTTGGACGCCATATGGCCCAGGTTGCCCAGGCCCAGGATGGCGGTGCCGTTCGAGATCACGGCGACCAGATTGCCCTTGGACGTATAGTCGTAGGCCTTGTCCGGATCCTCGGCGATGGCCAGCACGGGAATGGCCACGCCCGGCGAATAGGCCAGCGACAGGTCGCGCTGGGTGGCCATGGGCTTGGTCGGCGCCATGGAGATCTTGCCCGGCGTCGGCGTGCTGTGGAATTCCAGCGCGTCCTCGTCGGAGAAGGTCTGTTTGTCGGTCAGGTCGGGCATGGGTCTCTCAGGTATGGCGGCCAGATGTTCCTAGAACCCGCGCGCCGCCGTCACAACCGTTGAGACCCCATCAGGTCGCGATACGCGCGCTCATACGGCGGTCGTCGTGACCGGTCAGCGCCAGGTCAAGCGGCCAGACTCGCAGGGAGGGTTCCTGTGCGTTCCACCTCGACCGGGCCGGTCATGAAGACATGGCCCGACGCCTCATCCCAGTCGATGACCAGTTCGCCGCCGTCGACGATGACGGTCGCCTTGCGGTCCGTCAGGCCGCGTCGCGCCGTGGCGACCAGAGCGGCGCAGGCGCCGGTGCCGCAGGCCCGTGTCAGGCCCGCCCCGCGTTCCCACACCCGCAGGCGGATGTGGTCGCGAGCCAGCACCTTGGCGAAACCGACGTTGACCCCCTCGGGAAACAGCGGGTGATGTTCAACCAGCGAGCCGGAGCCACGCACGAAGGCGTCGTCCTGGCGGTCGGTGAAGAAGACGACGTGCGGATTGCCCATGGAGACCGCGCCCGGCGTATGCAGCAGCGGGGCGTCGATGGGGCCGACCTGCAGCTCGATTCCGCGCGTGTCCATCTCTTCGGCCAGCGGCACCTGGGTCCAGTCCAGACGCGGCGCGCCCATATCGACAGTTACGCGGTGGTCTCCGGCGCGTCGCGCGACCGTAGAGCCGCCCAGGGTGTCGATCAGCACCTCGTCCTTGCCGGTCGCCTGCATCAGCAGCCAACCGACGCAGCGCAGGGCGTTGCCGCAGGTTTCCACCATCGATCCGTCGGTGTTCCACACCCGCATGAAGGCGTCGGCGCTCTCCGACGGCTCCATGGCGATCAGCTGGTCGCAACCGCCAGTGGTCGCGCCCCGGTCGCAGATCGCGCGCACCTGTGCTTCTTCAGGCCGGAACGGCTGCTCGAACGCCTGGACGACGACGAAGTCGTTGCCGGCGCCATTCATGCGGACATAGGGGCGGGTCGAAAGGCTCATGGCCGCTTCATATAGGATTTTTTCGCGGTTCATGTATCGCTGGCGGTGATGGCCACCACTCCGACCGAAACACCCGCGCATGAGGGGCTGAGGCTCCGGGCCCGGCTGCGTTATCTGTATCACGGGGGCCAGCCGGCGGCGGTGAAATTCCGGCTGGCGGTGATCGTCATCGACCTGGCCATCATCGGCTTCTTCCTGGCCGCGCCGATCCTGAAGGAAGCGGGCTGGGCCTTCTATGTGCTGGATTATGTGATCGCGGCGGTGCTGGCGCTGGATCTGGCCGCGCGGGCCTATGCCTATTCGGACATCAGGGACTGGCTGAAGCGGCCGATCGTGTGGATCGACCTGTTCGTGCTGGCGACCCTGCTGTTCCCGGCCTGGCTGGCGAACCTGGGCTTCCTGCGGCTGTTGCGCTTCTGGAGCCTGCTGAACAGCGACCTGTTCTGGCGCACCATCGGTAGGCGGTTCGATGACACGCGGGTGGAAGAGATCACCCGTGCGCTGGCCGCCCTGATCACCTTCGTCTTCGTGACCACCGGCTTCGTCTACGCCTACTTCCGGGGCAAGGCGGATCACATCCACGGCTATCTGGACGCGCTGTATTTCACCGTGGCGACCCTGACGACGACAGGATTCGGAGACATCACCCTGCCGGGCAACTGGGGGCGGGTGATCTCCATCGTCGTCATGCTGGTGGGCATCACCCTGTTCATCCGTCTGGCCCAGACCCTGATCCGGCCGCACAAGGTGCGTTTCCCCTGTCCGACCTGCGGCCTGCAGAAGCATGATCCCGACGCCGTCCACTGCAAGGCCTGCGGCCAGGTGCTGTGCATTCCCGACGAGGGGCATTGAGCCCGCCCTGCGACCAAACATGACAGGCTTGTAAGGTCATCGCGCCTTGCCGGGCGCCCGGCCGTCGCTAAGGTGCCCTCCAAATCTCGGGGAGCTTTCCATGATCCGCCCGCCGGCGTCCCTCGCCGCCCTTCTTCTCGCCGCCGGAGCCGTTCCCGCCGCCATGGCCCAGACATCCGCCCCCGCCACTTCCGCCGCACCGACCGCTGACGCCGCCGATCCCTATCTGTGGCTGGAAGAGGTCGAGGGCGAGCGCGCCATGGACTGGGTCAAGGCCCACAACCAGACCTCGCTGGGCACGCTGCAAGGCGACCCGCGCTATGAGACCCTGCACCAGCAGGCGCTGGAGATCGTCCAGTCGCGCGACCGCATCCCCTCGCCCGGTTTCAACCACGACGGCTCGATCGGCAACTTCTGGCAGGACGCCCAGCATGTGCGCGGCGTCTGGCGGCGGACGACGCTGGACAGCTATCGCACCGCTGAACCGACCTGGGAGACGGTGCTGGACTTCGACGCCCTGGCCGCGGCCGAGAACGCCAATTGGGTCTACAAGGGCGTGTCCTGCCTGCCGCCGGAAGAGCGTTACTGCCTGATCTCCCTGTCGGACGGAGGCAAGGACGCCGTGACGGTGCGCGAGTTCGACGCGGTCGAGAAGCGCTTCGTCGAGGGCGGCTTCGCCCTGCCGGAATCCAAGGGTTCGGCGGCCTGGATCGATCGCGACACCCTGCTGATCGCCCGCGATTTCGGCGAGGGCACGCTGACCAGCTCGGGCTATCCGATGGTGGTCAAGCGGCTGACGCGCGGCCAGAGCCTGGATCAGGCGCAGGAGCTGTATCGCGGCCAGCCGACCGACGTCTCGGTCCAGCCGCTGGTTCTGCGCGACGCCGACGGCGTGGTGAAGGCGACGCTGATCTATCGCGGCGTCAGCTTCTACGAGAACGAAATCTATCTGGTCGAGGCGAACGGCGTGCGCCGCCTGGCCCTGCCGGCCAAGAGCGATATCAACGCCCTGGTGAAGGGGCAGCTGGTCGTCACTGTCAATCAGGACTGGACCGCGCCGTCGGGCCAGGACTTCCAGACCGGGGACGTCATTTCGTGGGACCTGGCCGCCTGGCTGGCGGACGAAAAGACCATGGCGCGGCGCGTCATCCAGCCCGGCGCGCGCGAGGCCATCGAAGGCATCACCGCCACGCGCAATTCGCTGGTCGTGGCCATGACCGAGAACGTGCGCGGCTCGGTCTATGTCTATGAGCCCGGCGACTGGTCGCGCCGGCGGCTGGACCTGCCGCAGAACATCACGGTCGGCCTCGGCTCGGCGTCGGAGCGGGACGACAAGGTGTTCGTCACTGTCGCCGGCTATCTGAACCCGTCCAGCCTGTGGCTGGCCGACGCGGGCACGGGCGCGGTCGAGCAGGTGAAGGCCCTGCCCGCCAAATTCGACGCGACCGGCATGACGGTTGATCAGTTCGAGGCCCGCAGCGCCGACGGGACGATGATCCCCTATTTCGTGGTCCACAAGGACGGCTGGGCGACCGACGGCTCGAACCCGACGCTGCTGTACGGCTATGGCGGATTCCAGAATTCGCTGCTGCCCGGCTATTCGGCGACGGTCGGCAAGCTGTGGCTGGAGCGGGGCGGCGTCTATGTGATCGCCAATACGCGCGGCGGCGGCGAGTTCGGGCCGAAATGGCACCAGGCGGCGCTGCAGCAGAACCGCCAGCGCGCGCACGAGGACTTCCAGGCCGTGGCCCAGGACCTGACCACGCGCGGGATCACCAGCCAGCCGCATTTGGGGATCATGGGCGGCTCGCAAGGCGGGCTGTTCATGGGCGCGATGCTGACCCAGCGGCCTGACCTGATCAACGCGGCGGTCATCCAGGTGCCGCTGTTCGACATGCTGCGCTTCCACAAGCTGCTGGCCGGGGCCAGCTGGATCGGCGAATACGGCGATCCGGACATCCCCGAACAGCGCGCCTGGATCGAGCAGTATTCCCCCTATCAGCTGCTGAGGGCCGACCAACCTTACCCTGAGGTCTTTATCCACACCTCGACCAAGGACGACCGCGTCCACCCCGGCCACGCCCGCAAGGCTGCGGCGCGGCTGGAGGAGCTGGGCTATCCGGTGCTGTTCTATGAAAACACCGACGGCGGCCACGCGGCGGGCGCCAACCTGCGCGAGACCGCCCGGCGGCTGGCGCTGGAGTATACCTATCTGACCCGCCGGCTGATGGATCAGCCGGCGGCGGAATAGGCCCTCTCAATCCCTGCAGAGTAAAACGAATGAAGCGCCTGTTTCTCACCGTCGCCGTTCCAGCCTTGCTGCTGGGCGCCTGCGCCTCGACGGGGGCCCCGATGGAGGTTCCCGCCCTGAACGTCGCTGACGTGCCCCGCCCGTTGCCGTCGTCGCCCCCGCCGCACCTGCCGACCGACCTGTCGCCGGCGGGCGTGGCGGCCGCCGACGATCATCTGGCGCTGGAACAGGTGGACGGCGCCGAGGCCATGGCCTTCGTCACCGAATCGAACCGTAAGGCGCTTTCAGCCCTGACCGGGGACCGGCGCTATGAGCCGTTCCGGGCGCAGGCCGAGGCGATCCTGACGGCGACCGATCGCATCCCCAGCCCGTCCTTCCTGGGCGAGGGCGTCGGCAATTTCTGGCAGGACGCGGCCAATCCCAAGGGCGTCTGGCGGCGCACGACGCTGGACGGCTTCCGCGCGACGAGCCCGCAATGGGAGACGCTGATCGACGTCGACGCCCTGTCGAAGGCCGAGGGCAAGGACTGGGTCTGGAAGGGCGCGGACTGTCTGGCGCCGGACGAGACCCGCTGTCTGATCTCGCTGTCGGACGGCGGCAAGGACGCGGTGGTGGTGCGAGAGTTCGACACCGTGGCGAAGCGGTTCGTCGAGAACGGTTTCGTCCTGCCGGAAGGCAAGCACCGGATCGAATGGCTGGACCGCGACACCCTGCTGGTCGCCACCGATTTCGGCCCGAACACCCTGACCGAGAGCGGCTATCCCTTCATCGTCAAGACGCTGAAGCGCGGCCGGACCCTGGCCCAGGCGACCGAGGTCTATCGAGGAGAACAGGGCGACGGCGGCTATGGCGTCTCGCCGATGGTGTTCCGCGACAAGGCCGGCGCGATCGAGGCGGTTCTGTTCAGCCGTCCACTGGACACCTTCCGCTCCGAGACCTGGCTGCTGGGCGCCGACGGCAAGCCGCAAAAGCTGAACCTGCCCGAGCGCGTCACTCTGCACGGCGCGACCGGCGGGCGGCTGGTGTTCAGCCTGGACGAGGCCTGGAGCTTCGACGGCGAAACCTATGCAGGCGGCGCGCTGATGGCCGTGCCGCTGGGCGTACTGGGGCCGGTGCGGCTGGACATCCTGTATAGCCGCGCGGCGCTGGAGGTCTTCGCCCCCACCGCCCGCCAATCGGTGCAGGAGGTGGCGGTGCTGGATGACAGCCTGGTCGCCGTGATCGCCGACAATGTGGTCGGAAAGCTGGCCCGCTTCGCCCGCGCCGACGGCGGCTGGACCGCCGCGCCGGTGGCCGTGCCGGACAACAGCGCGGTGCTGCTGGGCGACTCTTCCAAGTCGCGGGGCGAGGTCTTCGTCTCGACCCAGGGGTTCCTGACCCCGCCGACCCTCAACTTGGCCTCGACGACCTCGGCCGCGCTGACGCCGCTCAAGGCCGCGCCGGCCAAGTTCGACGCCTCGACCCATGTGGTAGAACAGTATGAGGCGACGTCGTCCGACGGAACGAAGATCCCCTATTT
Source organism: Brevundimonas sp. (assembly GCF_004210735.1). Taxonomy (GTDB): domain Bacteria; phylum Pseudomonadota; class Alphaproteobacteria; order Caulobacterales; family Caulobacteraceae; genus Brevundimonas. The sequence continues at coordinate 14,652 of NZ_SDZL01000035.1, read as the reverse complement.
CGTGACCCGCCCGAAGGACCTGACGATGGACGGATCGGCGCCGACCATCCTGTTCGGTTACGGCGGCTTCCAGGTCAGCTTCCCGCCTGCCTATAAGCCCGAGATGGGCAAGCTGTGGCTGGAGAACGGCGGCGTCTTCGTTCAGGCGAACATCCGCGGCGGCGGCGAGTTCGGCCCGGCGTGGCACCAGGCCGTGCTGAAAGAGAACCGCCAGCTGGCCTTTGACGATTTCGCGGCGGTGGCGCGCAACCTGCAGACGCGCGGCATCACCAGCCCGCGCCGTCTGGGCATCTATGGCCGGTCGAACGGCGGGGTGCTGACCTCGGTGTCGATCACCCAGCATCCGGAACTGTTCAACGCGGCGGTGATCGAAAGCCCGCTGATCGACATGCTGCGCTATCAGGACCTGCCCGCCGGCGCCTCGTGGATCGGCGAGTACGGCGACCCGCGCATCCCGCAAGAGGCGGCCTTCATCGCCCGCTATTCGGCCTATCAGCAGCTTCGTCCGGATGCGGACTATCCGCGCGCCTACATCACCACCAACACCCGCGACGACCGCGTTCACCCCGGCCACGCCCGCAAATTCGCAGCGCGCCTGGCCGATCAGGGCCACGATCACCTGTATTACGAGGAAACGGCGGGCGGCCATTCCAACGACGCCGATCCGGTGGCCAACGCGCGGCGCTGGGCGCGGCACTATGTTTATCTGGCCCAGCAGTTGATGGATTGAGAGGGTGTGCGCGGGCCTGCCGCAGCTTGTGCTGCCTGAGCCTCCGCTATCCGTGTTCGGCTTCACGTAATTATGAGCGGCGCGGGCGGACGCGGACGTTAGGATGGAGGCCATGAGCACAAGGGGCTGGATCCTGTCCGCGTCGGCTTTCATCGGCCTGCTGGCGCTGGGTGCATCGGCGGGCGCCGAGACGTCGGCCGCGCGCCATGTGCGGCGCGCTCCGCCGCCGGCCGAGCCGGTGGTGGTTGAGCTGTTCACCGCCCAGGGCTGTTCCGGTTGCCCCGAAGCCAACGCCATGGTCGAGACGGTGGCGGCCGAGACGGGCGTAATCGCCCTGACCTATCCGGTCGACTATTGGGATTATCTGGGCTGGCAGGACACCTTCGCCCGGCCCGAGTTCACGGCGCGCCAGCGGGCCTATCGTCAGGCGCTGAAGCTGCGCGCTGTCTCGACCCCGCAGGTGATCGTGGATGGCCATCGCCAGCTGACCGGCGCCCGCGCGCCCGAGCTGGAGGTCGTCATCGCCGAGGAAACCTCACGCCGGGGCTGGCCGCCCGAGATCGAGTTCCGCGAGAGCGGCGACCGCGTTGGAATCGGCTCGGGCCGCCCGCCGCGCGGCGGCGCGGAGGTGGTGATGGTGACCTATCAGCGGGGCCCACAGACGGTGACAGTCGGCAGTGGCGACAATCGCGGTCAGGCGGTGCGTCACGTCAACGTCGTGCGCGACATCAAGACGCTGGGCGACTGGACCGGACGCCCGCTGTTGCTGGCCCTGCCACAGGCGCGCGAGCCGGCCGACGGGATCGTGGTCATGATCCAGTCGAAGCTCGACCGCCGGATCCTGAACGCGGCGACGCTGGCCCAGCCCGAAGACCAGACTCCCTAGGCGCCCGCCTTCCTCGCAAAGCTCCACGCCGCGTCCGACAGGGGCGCGACCTGCGCCGCCATGGAGCGGGCGTGGGCGCTGGCGGCGGTGCCGTCGCGGACCCGCCCGGCGATGCCCTGACAGATGGCGGCCAGCCGGAACAGGTTATAGGCGAACAGCCAGTCGAGGTCGGCGGGGCGCAGGCCGGTGCGGGCGGCGTAACGCTCGACCGTCTCCTCGATTGAGGGAATGCCCAGAGCCGCGATATCCGCGCCGCCCAGACCGTTGCGCAGGGTCGCCGGAATGACCCAACCGATCAGCAGATAGGAGAAGTCGGCCATGGGATCGCCCAGGGTCGACAGCTCCCAGTCCAGCACGGCGCGGACTTTCGCCTGGGTCGGGTCCAGGATCAGATTGTCCAGCCGGAAGTCGCCGTGGACCACGCGGGCCGGCCCCTCGGGCGGCAGGCTGTCGGGCAGGAAGGCGATCAGCCGGTCCATCGCCGGGATCGGGTCGATCTCCGACGCGCGATACTGTTTGGTCCACCGCCCGACCTGACGGGCGAAATAGGCGCCCGGCTTGCCATAGTCGGACAGGCCGATGGCGGCGGGGTCAAAGGCGTGCAGGTCCGCCAGCGTATCGACCTGGGCGTCATAGATGGCGCGCCGCTCGGCCGGCTGCAGCCCCGGCAGTTTCAGATCCCAGAAGACCCGACCCTCGACCTTGTCCATGACATAGAACATGGAGCCGATGACGGCGTCGTCCGTGCACAGGACATAGGGGCGGGCGACCGGGAACCCCTGAGCATGCAGGGCCGAGATGACGGTGAACTCGCGATCCACGGCGTGGGCGCTGGCCAGCAGGGTCCCGGGCGGCTTGCGCCGCAGGACATAGGTCCGGCCCGGCGTAGTCAGCTCATAGGTCGGGTTCGACTGGCCGCCCTTGAACTGGCGAATGGTCAGGGGACCGGCGTAGCCGTCGATGTGGTCGGCCAGCCAGCGATCCAGCGCGGCCTCGTCCAGCTGGTGACGCGGATCGACCTCGCGCGTGCCCGAAAAGGCCTGCTGGGCGTCTTCGATAGGGTCGGTCATGCGTCCTCATCCGGCGAGGCGGCGATGATGGCGGCCTTCACCGCGCCGCGCCAGCCCCGCAGCAGCCGGGCGCGTTCGTCGGCGCCCATGCGCGGGCGCCAGACGGCTGGCTCCTCGGCCGGGGCGGTCCACAGGGCGTCGGTCAGGCCACAGCCGAAGGCGGCCAGGCGCGCGGCGCCCAGGGCGGTCATCTCCTGGAAGGCGGGACGTTCGACCTCGACCTCGCAGATGTCGGCGACGAACTGCATGGCGAAGGCGTTGGCGGTGACCCCGCCGTCGACCTTGAGGCGTTTCAAGGGCGGCGCGCCGTCCTTGCTCAGCGCGTCCAGCAGGTCGCGGGTCTGGTAGGCCAGACTTTCCAGCGCGGCGCGCACCATGTGGGCGGGGCCGCTGTCGCGCGTCAGGCCGATGACCGTGCCGCGCGCGTCCGGTTCCCACCACGGCGCGCCCAGACCGGTGAAGCCGGGAACCAGATAGACGCCGCCGTTGTCGCTGAGGGTCTGGGCCATGGCCTCGGACTGACGGGAATCGGAGATCACCTTCAGCCCGTCGCGCAGCCACTGGATCGCCGAGCCGGCCGAGAAGATGGAGCCTTCCAGCGCATAGGCGACCTGACCGTCGGCAGCATAGCCCAGCGTGCCCAGCAGGCGACTGGTCGAGGCGACGGGGCGGCCGCCGACGTTGGCGACCAGAAAGGCGCCGGTGCCGTAGGTGATCTTGGCGTCGCCGGCCGACAGGGCGCCGTGGCCGACCAGGGCCGCCTGCTGATCGCCCGCCGCGCCGTGGATGGCCAGGGCGCGGCCGAACAGGGCGGGATCGCAGTCGCCCAGATGATCGGCGCAGTCGCGAATGTCGGGCAGGGCCTGGATCGGCACATGGAACAGGTCGCACAGGTCCGGCCGCCACGCCCGTGTCGACAGGTCCATCAGGCTGGTTCGGCTGGCGTTGGTGGCGTCGGTGACATGGTTCCGGCCGCCCGTCAGCTTCCAGATCAGCCAGGATTCGATGGTGCCCAGCAGCACCTCGCGCCGGGCGGCCCGGTACCGCGCGCCGGGCACGACGTCCAGCAGCCAGGCGTACTTGGAGGCCGAGAAATAGGGATCGAGGATCAGGCCGGTCGCCGTCTGAACCATCGGCTCATGCCCCTGGCTCGCCAAACGGGCGGTGACGTCGGCGGTGCGGCGGTCCTGCCAGACGATGGCGCGGTGCAGCGGCTCGCCGGTGGCGGCGTCCCAGATCACCGACGTCTCGCGCTGGTTGGTGATGCCGATGGCGGCGAAGCGCTCGACGCCGCCGGCCTTACGGATCACCTCGCGACAGGTCTGGAGCGTGGCGCGCCATATCTCGACGGCGTCATGCTCGACCCAGCCGGAGCGGGGGAAGTGCTGCGCCAGCTCGATCTGGCTGACGGCGACGGCGGAGAAGGCGCCCTGGGGAGTCACCTCGAAGGCGATGGCCCGGGTCGAGGTCGTGCCCTGGTCGATGGCGAGGATGAGACGAGTCACGAGGCGCGCGCCTTCCATTTCTCGATCTCGGATACGGCCAGGGTCAAGAGGTCGTCGAGATCGACGATCTGTCCACGCCAGGTTTGCTCAAACTCAGCATCGTCATTCGTGTCTACCGAGCGGGCGGTGATCGCGACGGTTCCGGCTTCCGGGACATCGATCGAAACCTGGAAGCACTCCCAGGGCGGTCGCCCCCCGATGTAGAAGAACCTGGCCGGCGCGTCGGCCCACTCCTTCGTCACCGTCCAGCCGCTCAGGGCGGCTCGATGGTCCAGCGGCGCGTCTATGATCGAGTAGGGGTCCATACCTTCGATCCTGCGTGGGCCGCGCCGTCTCGACAAGCGGGCTGATGGGGGTATTTGCATCGCATGCACACCCCGTCCTTCGCAGGCGTCGTCGACGCCGCCCGCCAGATCGCTCCCGCCGCCGTCCGCACGCCGCTGATCGAGCATCCGGCGCTGGACGAGGCCGTGGGCGGGCGGGTGTTGCTGAAGGTCGAGACGGTTCAGGTGGCGGGGGCGTTCAAGTTCCGCGGGGCCTATAACCGCATCAGCCGGTTGGGCGAGGACGAGAAGGCGCGCGGGGTCGTGGCCTATTCGTCGGGCAATCACGCCCAGGGCGTGGCGGCGGCGGCCAAGGCGGTGGGCGCCCGGGCGCTGATCGTCATGCCCAGCGACAGCCCGGCGGTGAAGGTGGCGGGGGTCCGCGCGTTCGGCGGCGAGGTGCGGCTGTACGACCGCTGGACCGAGAGCCGCGAGGCCATCGGCGCCGCCATCGCGGCCGAGCGGGGATCGGTGCTGGTCCCGCCGTTCGACGACCCCTTCATCATCGAGGGCCAGGGCACGGTCGGGCTGGAGATTCTGGAGCAGGCCGGGATCGAGATCGACCAGCTGCTGTGCGGCGCCTCGGGCGGGGGGCTGATCGCCGGGATCAATCTGGTGATGGCCGAGCAGAGCCCCGACACGCGGGTGATCGTGGTCGAGCCCGAGGCGTTCGACGACACCCGCCGCTCGCTGGAGGCGGGTGAGCGGGTCGGCCATCCGCAGGGGACGCCGTCGATCTGCGACGCGCTGATGGCGCCGATGCCGGGGGTGCTGACCTGGCCGATCAACCGGCGGCTGGCGGGGGCGGTGACGGTCAGCGACGCCGAGGTGGCCGAGGCGATGCGCTTCGCCTTCGCCCAGCTGAAACTGGTGGTCGAGCCGGGCGGGGCGGTGTCGCTGGCGGCCCTGCTGACCGGCAAGATCGCGGCCAGGGATCAGACCACGGCGCTGGTGCTGTCGGGCGGCAATGTCGACCCGGGCCAGTTCGCCCGGATCATCGAGGGCCGGTTCCCGGGCTGAAGAAAAAACACAGTGCACATAGTGGACATAGTGCACATTTGGGCCGGATCGCCAGGCAAGCCCGTGACCGCGCCGATCATAGCGCGGTCGCCGACGCGGCGGTCAGAACGGCCGAATCGCCCCGCAAACGCCCGCCGCCGCACGAAACCGCATGAGAGGTCGATGATCGCTGCCCGGCGCCGACGCTTGCGCGCGCGGTCGGTTACGGCAAGGTTGGTCGCCGGAACCAGAGGGGAAGACCATGACCAGGACCAGCGATCTGCAATCCCTGATCGGGCAGGAAGTCGGCGTCAGCCGCTGGATCACGATCGACCAGGCCCGCATCGACGCCTTCGCCCGGATCACAGAGGACGAGCAGTTCATCCACGTCGATCCCGAACGAGCCAGGGCCACGCCGTTCGGCGGGACCATTGTGCACGGCTTCCTGACGCTGAGCCTGGCCTCCGCCATGAGCTATGACGCGGTCGCCCCGCTGGAGGGGGTGGTGATGGGCGTCAACTACGGCTTCGACAAGCTGCGGTTCCTGGCGCCGGTCCCGGCGGGATCGCGGGTGCGCGGGCGGTTCAAACTACTGTCGGCCGAGGACAAGGGTGGCGGCCGCTGGCTGCTGAAACACGAACTGACCGTCGAGATCGACGGCGCCGAAAAGCCCGCCCTGATCGCCGAATGGCTGGGGATGCAGATGGTGGGCTGCTAGGCGCGAAGCGTCCGTCGCACCAGCCAGGCGCAGAAAACGGCCGCTGCGGCTCCTACCAGCCCCAGAATGCTCGCCGAGACGAGCACCGGGTTGAGGAGATAGGCTGCGCCACCGGTGACGATGAACCCGACCAAGCCGGCCGCGAGCAACCAAGCGGTAAAGCTGCTGATATGATTGGCCGCCCAAGCGCAGATTGCACCCGTCAGGACTGCCGGGACGAGGCCATACACATAGCCAACCCCAAGCGACAGGACGATAAAAAGCGGCAGGACGCCTAGCCCCCCGAGGAGATCGGACGACGCGCTCGGCTCGATGCTTTCGATGATCGCAAACGCAACGGCCAGAATCAGCCAGACGACCACGACACCCGCCAGCGGTCCAAGCGCCGCGAATATACCGATGGTCCGTATTAAGCGCGTCCTGACTGAAGGAGCCGACATGACGGGCGCCTACCAGGTGGTTGGCGCGGCGGCTTCGGGGTGACGCGCCAGGGCGGCGGGCCAGGCAGCGCCGTCGCCTTTCAGCCGGCTGTCCAGGAAGGCGGCGATCAGGTCGGTGGTCAGGGCGTGAGCCTTTTGCCCGCCCAGAGGGCCGAAGCGGGCCTGACGCATCGGCTCGGGCACGCCTTCTTGCAGCAGGGCGGCGTCTGCATAGTCGAAATGGCGGAAATCGGTGATCTGAAGGACCACGGCGTCAGCGACGCCGGCGGACAGGTCGCGCCAGGTTCCGGCGCGGCGCGCGCGCGAACGGTCGTTCTCGGGCGGGGTCTGGCCGATCAGATACAGGATCGAGGCCGCCGGCGGCACGGCGGGCGCGGCCATCACGTCGCCGTCGAGGTTGATCGCGACCGCGCCCGGCGCGCGGGGCAGGGCGATGAAGGCCGCCGCGCCGCCCAGCGAATGGCCGATGAGAGCGACGTGTCCGGTGTCCATGATCGCCGCGACCGGAGCCGGCGCATCGGTCTTGATGCGGGTCAGGGCGGCGATCAGTTCGTCGGCGGCCGCGCCATAACGCGCCTCTGACGCCGGGGGCGCGCCGTTCGGGTCCAGCGCCAGGACGACATAGCCCCGGCTGGCCAGATCCTCCATCAGCAGGCGGTAGTCGCCGGCGGCCATGTTGGAGCCGGGGGCGAAGATCACCAACGGGAAGCGGCCCCGGGCGGGAGCGGCGTTCACGCGGGCGACGGTGACGGCGCGGCCGAGCGCCTCCGCGACGCCGGGCCCGAAACGCTGGGTCAGCTTCTCGCGGCGCGCCTCGGTCAGGGTGATGGCGCGGGCCTCGCCCCCGTCCAGAGCGGGGTAGTAGAGGCGGCCGCCCGCCGTCTGCGGCCCTTCCATTACGCCGACAGTATGGGGGCCGGCCGGGCGAACGGCCTCGACCGGCGCCGGGTCAACCGGTGCGACAGGGGTATCTGGCGCGGGCGCGCAACCGAGACAGAGGATGGCGGCGAGGATCGAGAGCGGACGGGTCATGCCGACAGGACGCCGTTCGGCGAGGCTGTCGTCAAGAGCGCGGCGACCGGTCGATCAGTTTGCGGTCAACGGCGACCGGCCTTGTATCTTCCCAAACCCGCCCACCCGGCGTCCGACGGGGGCGAGCGGAGAGGGCGGGGCCACCCGTCCGAGGGGCGACTATTCCCCCAGACACCTCAGCGCGACTTCCAGATTGCGCAGGCCGTCCTCGCCGGTGACGGCGGGGGTTTCGCCGGTGCGGATGGCGTGGGCGAAGGCCTCCAGCTCCTTCTTCAGCGGCTCGTTGGGCCAGCTCATCACGCCGCGCGTGGAGTAGGAGCCGTCCGGCTGCTGACCGAAATATTCGGTGACCTGACGGGTCATCAGGTCGGCGACCACGAATTTGCCCTTGGTCGCGACCTGCAGGGTGCGGGTCTTGTAGGGGGTGACCCAGTTGGTGGTGATGTGGGCGATGACGCCGCTTTCCAGCCGGAACTGGAGCAGGGCCGTATCCTCGCGCTGGCCGTGGGTAGCGGCCAGCTGGGGCTGGATCTCGACGATTTCGCTGTCGGTCAGGTGACGGATGATGTCGATGTCATGCACGGCCAGATCGATGACAACCCCCACGTCGCCCATGCGCGGCGGGAAAGGACCGACGCGGGTGATCTGGATGGAGATGACGTGCTCGCCCTGGATGGCGCGCTTGACCGCCTCGACCGCGGGATTGAAGCGCTCGACCTGACCGACCATCAGGGTGCGATCGTTGGCGCGAGCCGCGTCGATCATGCGCCGGGCGTCGGCGACGGTGGCGGCGATGGGCTTTTCCACCAGAACGTGGACGCCCTTTTCCAGCAGGGCGACCGACAGATCGGCGTGGAAACGGTTCGGCGTGGCCACCACGGCGGCGTCCAGCCCGGCGTCGACGAAGGCGTCGGCCGTGACGAAGGGGGCGGCGTCATAGAGGGCGGCGACGCCCTCGGCGGTCGCGTGGTCCGGGTCGAACACGGCGGCCAGGTCGAAGTCGCGGATGTCAGACAGGACTCGGGCGTGGTTGCGGCCCATGACGCCGACGCCGGCGACGCCGATCTTGAGGGGAGCGGTGGTCATGCGGATCAGCCCTTGAACGATGCGACGGCGGCGATGATGCGGTCCTGCGTCGCCTCGTCCAGATCGGCATGCATCGGCAGGCTGATGACGCGGTTCATCAGCCGCTCGGTCACCGGCAGGCCGCCGGCCCCGCGCGGAAACATCTCATACGCAGGCTGCAGGTGCAGCGGGATCGGATAGTAGACGGCGGTCGGCACGCCCTGATCTTTCAGGTGCGCGGCCAGGGCGTCGCGGTCGTCATGCTCGATCGTGTACTGGGCCCAGTTGGAGACGTTTCCGGCCGGGACCTGCGGCACGGCGGCGACGTGCGGCGCCAGCAGGTCGTTGTAGCGGGCGGCGATGCGGTTGCGCCATTCGATCTCCTCGCCGAACACCTTCAGCTTCTCGATCAGGACGGCGGCCTGGATGGTGTCCAGGCGGCTGTTCAGGCCGATGCGCATGTTCAGATATTTGGGGTCGTGATCGAAGGTGCGGTCCTTCAGATCGATGGCCACCGCCTTGCCGTGGACGCGGACGGAATCGATCAGCTGGGCCAGGTCGTCATCATTGGTCAGCACCGCGCCGCCATCGCCGTAACAGCCCAGCGGCTTGGCCGGGAAGAAGCTGGTGGTGGTGATGTCGGCCCATTTCAGCGGTTGCTCGCCACCCACGGTGCAGCCGAATCCCTGGGCCGAGTCGGCGATCAGCTTCAGATCGTGCTTGTCGCAGATCGCCTTGATCGCCGGATAGTCGGCGGGCTGGCCGAACAGGTCGACGGCGATGACCACGCGCGGCGTCAGCCGGCCCTCGGCCTTGATCCCCTCGATGGCGCGTTCCAGTGCGGCGGGGTCCATGTTGTAGGTGCGTTCTTCGACGTCGACGAAGACCGGCTCGGCGTCGAACCAGGGCACGATCTCGGCGGTGGCGGCGAAGGTGAAGCTGGGGACGAAGACCGCGTCGCCGCGTCCGATCCCCCAGGCCATCAGCGGCAGGGCCAGGGCGTCGGTGCCGTTGGCGCAGCCCAGGGCGTATTTCGCCGCGCCAAAGGCGGCCAGGTCGGATTCGAACTGTCGGACCTGCGGGCCCATGACCCAGGCGCCGCCGACCACGGCCTCCTGAACGGCGGCCTCGATCCTGCCGTCGAGGCGAAGGCGCTGGGCCTGAAGGTCGATGAAGGGGATGGTCATGAGGAAGGCTCTCTGAAACGAGGCGCGCGAAAGGGGCGCGGCGCGGGTCTGCCGGTCATCTGTGTCGGGCGCGTCCTAGCAAGGGCGGGGCCTGCCTCCAAACGACCGGGCGTCACTTCGCGTTGCGCTTTGCTACGACACTGCGACGAAGGGGTGTTGAAATGAGGGGCGGTGGCGGCCTATCCCTTCCGGCTCGCAAGGATGAGGAGCGGAAGGGCGTGAACGCAGCGTCGAACGGCGTGCCGGCGGTGTTTCTGGATCGGGACGGTGTCCTGATCGAGGACAGCGGCTATCCCCATCTGGACGAGCATCTGGTGCTGATTCCCGGTGCGGCCGAGGCCGTGCGACGGCTGAATCAGGCCGGCTATCTGGCGGTGATCGTCACCAATCAGTCGGGCGTGGCGCGCGGCCTGTTCACCGAAGAGCGGATGCATGTCTTCAACCGGATGCTGGTGCGCAAGCTGGCGGCGGGCGGGGGACGGATCGGCGCGGTCTATGCCTGTCCCTTCCATGCCGAGGCCCAGGTCGAGCAGTATCGCCACCCCGATCATCCGGACCGCAAGCCCAACCCCGGCATGCTGCTGAAGGCGATCGCCGAACACGGGATCGACCCGGCCAAATCCTTCATCATCGGCGACAAGCCGTCGGACCTGGAGGCCGGACGCCGGGCGGGCGTGACGGGATTCATGTTCGAGGGCGGCGACCTGGACGATTTCGTCAGAGAACTTCTGGGCGGCTGACCCATTGTGCTGCGGCGGGTCGTCCCTCCCCCGGACGCCGTCGGAATTCTGGAGTGTTTCCCATGGCTGATCTTACCGCCGGTTTCGCCGAGCGCCGCTGGACCACGGCCGACGGCCTGAGCCTGTTCGCGCGCGACTATGCGCCGGGAGACGGGACGGCGCGGCTGCCGGTGATCGCGATCCACGGCCTGACTCGCAACAGCGCCGATTTCGACGCCATCGCCCGCCTGATCGCCCAGAGCGGGCGCCGCGTGCTGGCCATCGATGTGCGCGGGCGGGGCCGGTCGGATCGGGCGCCCGATCCGATGACCTATACGCCTGATGTCTATGCCCGCGACGTGGTCGCCCTGCTGGAACAGGCGGGGATCGAGAAGGCGGTGTTCATGGGCACCTCCATGGGCGGGTTGATCACCATGGCGCTGACCGCGATCAAGCCGAAGGTCATCGCCGCCGCCATCCTGAACGACGTCGGGCCCGAGGTGGCGAAGGAAGGACTGGCGCGGATCGCCGCCTATACCGGCCAGCCGGTCGAGATCGCGACCTGGGCCGACGCCGTCGCCTATGCGAAGCGGATCAACGCCGTCGCCTTCCCCCACTATGGCGAGGCCGACTGGGAGGCGTTCGCCCGCCGTATCTTCCGCGAGGGGACCGAGGGGGCGCCGGTGCTGGACTATGACCCCGACATCGCCGTGCCGATCCGGGCGGCGGGGGCCAAGGCGCTGGTTCCCAACCTGTGGCCTTATTTCCGGCGGCTGGCGAAGAAGAAGCCGAGCCTGCTGGTGCGGGGCGGGACCTCGGACCTGCTGAGCCCCGCGATCGCCGAGAAGATGCGGCGTGCGGCGCCCGACATGGCCTTTGTCGAGGTCCCGGCCATCGGCCACGCGCCCATGCTGGACGAGGCTGAGGCCAAGGCCGCGATCTTCGAATTCCTGGCGGGGGTGCCCTAGGCCGCGTCGGGTCGAGAAGGCGGAGCCTTCTGACCGGGGCCCAAGCCTCAAGCCTTCTTGACGAACTCCGTCCGTAACACGAGGCCTTTGACCTCTTTCGTGTTGCAGTCGATTTCGGCGGGGTCGTCGGTCAGGCGGATGTTCTTGACCAGGGTGCCGCGCTTGATCGTCACGCCGCCCGAGCCCTTGACCTTCAGGTCCTTGATCAGGGTGACGCTGTCGCCGTCGCTGAGCAGGGCGCCGTTGGAGTCGCGGGTGGGGGTGTCGGTCATGTGGCGCGCTCTAGGCCATGGAAGGCGCCGCGTCCAGATGACGGCGTTTGCGGATGACGCGGGGGTTCGCGCCCGCTAAACGGGTCCGCATGAACGATACGCCGAAAAAGGGCTGGTTCCAGCGCCTCAGCGATGGCCTGTCCCGGTCGTCGAAGCAGATGACCGATCAGGTCGTCGGGACCTTTGTGAAAGAGCCTCTCAGCGAAGAGGCGCTGGAGCAACTGGAAGAACATCTGATCGAGAGCGATCTGGGGCCTGCGGCCGCCGGTCGCATCGTCGAACGGTTCCGGGAGCTGCGCTTCGGCAAGACCTCGGATGAGCGCGAGGTCAAGGAGGCGCTGGCCGAGGCGGTCGCGGCCGAGCTGATCAACCATCAGGCGCGCTATGAGCCGCTGAACGGGCCGCGCCCGTTCGTGACCCTGTTCGTGGGGGTCAACGGCTCGGGCAAGACGACGACCCTGGGCAAGATCGCCGCCGATCTGACGGGGCAGGGCGCCAAGGTGATGATCGTCGCCTGCGACACCTTCCGCGCCGCCGCGCGTGAGCAGCTGAAGGTCTGGGCCGACCGCGCGGGCGCGACGTTCGAAAGTCGCCGCGACGGGGCCGATCCGGCCGGTCTGGCGTTCGACGCCTACACCCGGGCGCGGGCCGAGGGGTACGATGTCGTGCTGATCGATACGGCGGGGCGGTTGCAGAACAAGTCGGCCCTGATGGACGAACTGCTGAAGATCGTCCGGGTGCTGAAAAAGATCGACGCGGACGCGCCGCATGAAACCCTGCTGGTGCTGGACGCCACGGTGGGGCGCAACGCCCTGGCCCAGGAACAGATTTTCGGCCGGACGGCTTATGTCTCGGGCGTGGTGATGACCAAGCTGGACGGCACCGCGCGCGGCGGGGTGCTGGTGCCGGTCGCCCAGGCGTCGGACGCACCGATCAAGCTGATCGGCGTCGGCGAGGGGATCGAGGACCTGCAGCCGTTCGACGCGCGCGCATTCTCCCGGCTGCTGGTCGGGCTTGAGGACTGAAGACATGACGGACGCCCCCGCGCCCAAATCCGGCCAGTGGATCAGACAGGCCGTCGACTTCGGCGCCCTGGCCGCCTTCATGGCCGCCTATTTCATCACCCGCGACATGATCAAGGCGACCTGGGTGCTGGTCATCGCCTCGGCCATCGCCCTTGGGGTCGGCTATATCGTCGAGCGCCGGTTCGCGCCGCTGCCGCTGATCACCGGGGTGTTCGCCCTGATCTTCGGCGTGCTGACCATCGTGCTGGGCGATGACCTGTTCATCAAGCTGAAGCTGACGATCCAGAACGGCCTGCTGGGGGTCATCCTGCTGGGCTCGCTGCCGCTGAACAAATCGCCGTTCAAATATCTGCTGGGCGACGCGATCAAGGTGACGGACGCGGCGTGGCGCACCCTGACGCTGCGCTATGGCCTGTATTTCCTGGTGGTGGCGGGCGCGAACGAGGTGTTCCGCAGCCCCGAGGCGGTGACGACGCTCTGGGGCTGGTTCGGCTGGGCCGCGCCCGACCCCAACGCCGTCTGGACCAGCTTCCGGGGCGTGCTGTGGATCGCCGCCTGCGTCTTCGGCATTTCGCAGGTGCCGCTGATCCTGAAGAACCGTCTGCCGGAAGCGGGGGCGGACGAACCCGGCCCCGTTTCACCCGATCCGGGCCTGTAGAGCGTCGCACGAATGCGGAGGAAATGTCGTGAAAGCGCAGGCAAATCCTTCGTCAAACCGTAAAGCGCTGCTGGTAGCCCTGTCGTTGCGGCCGACGCCATGGCCGCGCGTCGGGGGTCGGCCATGGTGAAGTCCGGAAAACAGGCGCGTCGCGCCGGGCCGCTGATGCAGTCGCCCAGCCATCTGATGCACCGGGGCCTGCAATTGGCGCTGGACATCTATGCCGAGGAACTGGGCACGGATGGCGTGACCCAGCGCCAGTATGCGGTGCTGGAGGCGACCTCCATCGGGGCGGGCCTGACCCAGACCGATCTGGTTCGCGCCACCGGCATTGATCGTTCGACACTGGCGGATCTGGTGGCGCGGATGACGAGCAAGGGCCTGCTGGAGCGTGAACGCTCGGCGCTGGACGCCCGGGCCAAGGTGGTGCGGCTGTCGCCCGCCGGCCTGACGGCGCTGGAGGCCGCACGACCCCGGGTCGAAGCGGCGGACAAGCGGATCATGGCCCTGTTACCGAAAGCCAAGCGCGAGGGGTTCATCGCGTTGCTGGGCGAACTGGGCGCCGCCGCGGACGCCGCGCCGGATCAGGCCAAGGCCGAGGCGCGCGCCGCCAGGAAGGCCGCCAAGGAGGTCCGCAAGGCGGAAAAGGCGGCGCTGAAGGCGACGAAGAAGGCCGGCAAGGCCAAGAAGGACACGCCGCCGCCGATCGATTCGGCGGCTTGAGGTCGGTCTAGACCCGAATATCCAGAAGCGAGCCCGGACGTTGCATCCGCAGGTCGGCCAGCGATGCGTCGATCGCGCGGACGGGCGTGGGCTCAGGCGGCGCGGCCGGCTTTTCCGCGGCGGGTGCAGCCTCGCCCATGGCGGCGCGGAAGAAGGCCGAGGTGCGCGACCCGAGCGCCGACGGCCCCGGTGACGCAGCAGCGCCAGCGAAGGGACGGATCGGCAGGTCGGGACGAATCGCGCTCATGCCGACAGGGTTAATCAAAACCGTCGAAAGAAGGTTAACGCGACTTCGGCCTTATTGACCCCGGCGGGATACGGCCGTCGGCAGG
>NZ_SDZL01000034.1 GCF_004210735.1 Brevundimonas sp. | reverse complement strand
CTGGAGCTGTCGGTCCGTTCGGCCAACTGCCTGAAGAACGACAACATCGTCTACATCGGCGACCTGATCCAGAAGACCGAGGGTGAAATGCTTCGCACCCCGAACTTCGGCCGCAAGTCGCTGAACGAGATCAAGGAAGTTCTCGCGACGATGGGCCTGTCGCTCGGCATGGATGTGCCGAACTGGCCGCCGGAGAATATCGAAGAGCTGGCCAAGAAGTTCGACGACCAGATCTAGTCATCAACCCTCCGCCCGGCGGCCTTCGGGACGCGGATGGGGCGGTTAGAATGAAAAGGCCCCAGGTCTGGCGGGTATGCCGGAAACCAGGGTTGAGTAGGAGAGACCCCGATGCGCCACGGCGCCGCCTATCGTAAGCTCGGCCGTACGGTCAGCCACCGCCAGGCCATGTTCGCCAACATGGCCGCCTCGCTGATCAAGCACGAGCAGATCACGACCACCCTGCCCAAGGCGAAGGAACTGCGTCCCTTCGTCGAGAAGCTGGTCACCCTCGCCAAGAAGGGCGACCTGCACGCCCGTCGTCAGGCCATCAGCGCCGTTCGCGACGTGCCGCAGGTCGGCAAGCTGTTTGAAACGCTCGGCCCGCGTTACGCCGAACGTCAGGGCGGCTATATCCGCATCATGAAGGCCGGCTTCCGCCACGGCGACAACGCGGCCATGGCCGTGATCGAGTTCGTCGATCGTGACGCGGGCGCCAAGGGTCTGGACTCCGGTCCGGTCTACGCCATCGAGGGCGACGACGAGGCCTGAGCCTCGCCACGCTGAGCGAACCTTCGAGGGCGGCCGGAGCGATCCTGCCGCCCTTTCGCTTGTCCGGAGCCCGCAATGACCCCGACTGATGACGCCGTGATCCGGATCGCCGACCGCCGGGTGATGGTCTTTGCCGCGGACGGCCCAGCCGTGACGGCCGAGGCTGACGCGCTGGATCTGATCGGCGCGACCTGGGGGCAAGAGGTGGACTGGCTGGTGCTGCCGACGGAGCGGCTGTCGCCCGAGTTTCTGGACCTGAAGACCGGTCTGGCCGGGGCCTTGCTGCAGAAGATCGTCACCTATGGACAGCGACTGGCCATCGTGGGCGACATCACCGCCGCCGAGGCCGCCAGCGGCGCCCTGAGGGATTTCGTGCGCGAGTCCAATCGCGGCGACCGGATCTGGTTTGCGCCGGACATGACGGCCTTGGAGGCCAGGTTGAGGACGCGATGAGCGACGTCTCCATCATCGACTATCGCCCCGAACACGCCGCTGACTGGCGCGAACTGAATGAGGCCTGGCTGAACGAGGGCGGTTTCGTCATCGAGGCCAAGGACCGCAAGGTGCTGGACGATCCGCAGGCCGCGATTCTGGATGGTGGCGGCCGCATCTTCCTGGCCGAGCGCGAAGGCGAAGTGATCGGTTGTTGCGCCCTGATGGCCATGGCCGACGGTGGCTATGAAGTCGCCAAGATGACCGTCACGCCCGCCGCGCGGGGTTTGGGCCTGGCCCGCCGCCTGCTGGAGACCTGCGAAGCGGCGGCCAGGGCGACCGGTGCGCATCGGCTGTATCTGGAGACCAGCAGCAGTCTGACGACCGCCCGGGCCCTGTATGACAGCTTTGGCTTTGTCCCTCTGCCACCCGCGCCCACGCCCTATGCGCGGTGCGATGTGTGGATGGAGAAGCGGCTCAGTTGAGCATTTCGCACAGGACGGCGATCCAGATCACGACCGCGCACAGGGCGTAGGCGATCCAGTCCCGGCGCCCGGGGCGCGGCGGTGGCGGGGTTTTGTCGAACAACGGCATCCACCGGCTTGAACCCGATTTGCGTGTTGGCCGAAATCGATTAAGCGTGGCGGCTGCTGTGAGGAACAATCACATGAAGCGGGCCGCCCCGCCGCCGCTGAACGCCCTACGCACCTTCGAGGCCTTCGCCCGGCATTGCAGCATGACGCGCGCAGCCGAAGAGTTGTGCGTCACCCACGGTGCGGTCAGCCGTCAGGTCGCGGCCTTGCAGGCGTCGATGGGCCTACTGCTGGTGACCGGGCCACGCCATGCCCTGACCCTGACCGAAGCGGGGGCGCAACTGGCCGAACGGCTGACGCAGGGTTTCGGTCTGATCGACGACGCCGTCCTGGCCGCCCGTCACGCCCAGCCGCGCGAGATCGAGATATCCTGCCTGGGCACCGTCGCGCTGAAATGGCTGATCCCGCGCCTGCAGGATTTTCTGGACGCCCACCCCGAGGTGCGGGTGAGGGTCTCCGAATCCTATCGCCGGGTCGATTTTCGCCGCGACCGCTTTGACGGCGCCATTCGCATCATCGAGCCGGATCAGGACATGACCGGACAGGAGGCGACCGTCTTCATGCCCCAGTATCAGGGACCGATCTGTTCACCCGCGATAGCGCAGTCCCTGACGTCGATGGAGGCGCTGATGCGCGCGCCCCGGCTGCGGTCCGCCACCTTCCGGCGCAGCTGGACATCTTGGGCCGAGCTGATTGGTGTGGATCTGACGCCCGCGGCCGTCGAGCGGGAGTTCGCACATAATCATTCGATGATCGAAGCGGCGATTGCGGGGATCGGCGTCGCGGTGGCGCCGTGGGCCTTTGTCGCGCCCGACATCACCTCCGGGCGGCTGGTGGCGCCGTTCGGCTTCGCCCCCAGGCCCTCGCTGTTCGCCTTCCTGAGATCCGAGGGGCGACGCGACGCAGCTGTGGATGCTTTCCGCGACTGGCTGGTGGGGCAGGGCGCGCTCAGCCCCCCGCCGCCCTCGATGCCGCCACCTATTCCTTCGACAGGTCCTGCCGGCTGAACCACGCCAGTGCGGCGATCACCGGCCATAGCAGCCACAGGGCGAAGCTTGTGACGGCGGGCGTCATGGCGGCGACCGGAACGACCTCGCCGGTCAGGGCGCTGCGCAACAGGTCAAAAGCCTGGGCGGGCGAAACCAGCATGGAGACCCAACCGCCAGGCATGACGCCCATGCCCGCCAGGATCATGGGCGCGGCCGCCTGGGCGACGCCGACCACCAAGGGCACGAAGAGGCTCGCCAGCAGCGACCGGCTGACGACGGCGGTCAGCAGGCCGATCAGGGTGAACTGGATGATCCGCGCCCAACCCAGGCCCACGACGGCCAGTATCCGGCCCGCGTCATCGCCCAGCGAGAAGCTGAGAGCACGCCCCATGATGACGCCCTTGATCGCGTCGCCGATCAGCTTGGACAGCACCAGCGCCACGATCGCCGCCAGCGCCAGCAGCGCCACATTGACGACCTTGGCCAGCAGCAGGGCGGGGCGGCTGTTGCGGGCGCTGGTCAGGCGCCAGGTCTCCCACCGATAGTCGCCGGCATAGACGGTGGCGGCGCCGATCAGCACGAACAGCAGCAGGGCGGGATTGGCCACGTCGGCCGCCACGGCAAGCAGAGTCTGGCCCAGATCCTGCGCGCCGCCGGGCATGTTCAGATTGATGTTCGCCTCGGCCAGCTTCTGCTGATTCAGGCGGGCCGCCAGAACGCCCAGCGTGGACAGAACCAGCGACATGACCGGCAGGAAGACGACGCTCCAGAACACCGTGGTGCGGTTCTTCAGCAGCCGATAACCCTCGGCCCGGATCGCATCGATCAGCATCATTGCGCGGCCTCCGACGATTGAGCCGGAGTTTGAGTTTGCGTCATGAAGACGGTCTCCAGATCGGCGCCGACCCAGCGGGCCTCGTCGATGGCGACGCCGCGCCCGACCAGATCGCGGATCAGGGCGGCCCCCTCGGCGCGGGGGATGGCGGCCAGGATCGCCTCGCCCTCGACCGTCGCGCGCGGACCCAGCAGGTCCAGCGCCGGGGCCATGGGGCTGAGCGACAGGCGCAGGCGTTCGCTGGCGGCGGTCAGTTCGCTGACCTTGCCCTCGGCCGCCAGGCGGCCCTTGTCCAGAATGGCGACACGATCGCAGATGCGTTGCACTTCGGCCAACTGGTGGCTGGCCAAAACCACGGTCACGCCGTCGTCGTCGGCCAGCGAGCGGATCAGGGCGCGCATTTCCTGAATGCCCATGGGGTCCATGCCGCTGGTCGGTTCGTCCAGAATGACCAGTTCGGGCCGCGTCATCAGCGCCGCGGCGACGCCCAGGCGTTGCAGCATGCCGACAGAGAAGCCGCGCACCTTGCGATCCGCCGCCTCTTTCAGGCCGACGCGGTCCAGCCAGCGGTCGATGTGAGCATCATCGCGCGAGCCATGCGCGACCGACAGCCAGACCAGCACCTGACGGGCGGTCATGAAGGGCGGGAAACGCGGCGTCTCGATCATCGAGCCCATGCGCCGGGTGGCGCTGACATCGCCCAGCCCCCCGCCCAGCACGCGGGCCTCGCCCTCGGTCGGCCGGATCAGGCCCAGCAGGATGCGGAACAGGGTCGATTTGCCGGCCCCGTTCGGTCCCAGCACGCCGTAAACCCCGCCGCGCGGAATGCTCAGGCTCAGACCGTCCAGGGCGCGCACTGCGCCATAGGTCTTGGTCAGGCCGTGTGTTTCGATGACCGTTGTCATGGGCGCAGCTTGGCGGCTCGACGGGATTTCGACCAGTCGTATTCGACCTGTCGCAGATTAAGCTTAGGCAATGTCGCGCTTGCCCGCTGGAGTCGCCATGTTGTCCCGCCTGACCGGTCTGTTGCTGCTGCTGATCCTGTCCGCCTGCGCCACGGCGCAGGCTCCGACGGACGAGGGGGTGGAGGCGCCCAGCCCCATCGTGGTGCTGATCTCCATCGACGGGTTCAGGCCGGATTATCTGGAGCGTGGCCTGACGCCGACCCTGTCGCGACTGGCCGCCGAGGGGGCGTCAGGCGCCATGCAGCCGTCCTTTCCGACCAAGACCTTTCCCAACCACTACACCCTGGTGACGGGGCTGCGGCCCGACCGGCACGGGGTAGTCAACAACACCATGACCGACGCCGACATTCCCGGCGTGGTGTTCCGCCTGTCGAACAAGGACGCCGTCAGCGACCGCCGCTGGTGGGACGACGCCGAGCCGATCTGGGTCACCGCCCAGAACGCCGGCCTGACCGCCGCCGCCATGTTCTGGCCCGGCTCGGAGGCGCAGGTGCGCGGCGTGCGTCCGCGCTGGTGGCTGCCCTATGACGAGGACATGAGCGCCGAGGCGCGCGTGGATCAACTGTTGCTGTGGCTGACGGGCGACGATCAGGCCGATTTCGCCACCCTGTATTTCGAGGCGGTGGACACCGCCGGGCATGGCTTCGGCCCGGACTCGGCCGAGGTGAACGCCGCCGTCGCCGGGGTGGATGCGGCCATCGGGCGACTGGTGGAAGGAGTCCGCGCGCGGGGGATCGACGACCGGGTCGTGCTGCTGATCGTTTCAGACCATGGCATGGCCGCGACCTCGCCGGATCGGGTGGTGCGGCTGGGGCCGGTCGTCGCCTCCGACGCCGCGACGGTGCTCTACAGCGGCGCAACGGTGGCCATCGAACCCGCGCCGGGGCGCGAGGCCGAGGTGGCGGCCGAGGTGCTGGCCCCGCGCGATCACCTGCAATGCTGGCGCAAGGGCGAACTGCCTGAACGTCTCCATTTCGGCCGCCACCGGCGCGCGCCCAGCTTCTTCTGCCTGGCCGAGACCGGCTGGCTGGCGCTGAAACCGGACGCCCAGATGCGCCGTGCGGGCGGCGATCATGGCTATGACAATGCAGCGCCCGAAATGCAGGCCCTGTTCATCGCCCACGGCCCGGGCATTGCAAACGGCCGCAGGGTCGAGGGGCTGGACAATGTCGATATCCACCCCCTGATCGGCCGCTTGCTGAAGCTGCCTGTCCCGGCGGGCGACGGCGACGTGCGGGCGTCGGATCAGGTGCTGGGTTCACCCCGGTAACCGGCGTCCCAGGATGACGGCGTGTTTGCGGCGAGCTACACCCGGCGGCCGCTTCCAGAGAGCTTCATGTCCCTGTTGAATCCCAAGGTCCGCCGGGCCGCCCTGGCCTTTATCTTCGTGACGGCGGTGCTGGACATCGTCGCCATGGGCATCGTCATTCCGGTGCTGCCCGGGCTGATCGAGGAATTCGTCGGTTCAAACGCCCGGGCGGGCGTGATCAACGGCGTCTTCATCGCCCTGTGGGCCGGGATGCAGTTCGTGGCCTCGCCGATCATCGGCTCGCTGTCGGACCAGTACGGACGTCGCCCGGTGATCCTGTTGTCCTGCGCGGGGCTGGCGGCCGACTATGTGCTGATGGCGCTGGCGCCGGACCTGTGGTGGCTGGCGGTCGGGCGGATTGTGGCGGGGATCACCTCGTCCAGCTTCACCACCATCTACGCCTATATGGCCGACATCACCCCGCCCGAGCAGCGGGCGCGGGCCTATGGGCTGATCGGGGCGGCGTTTTCCGGCGGCTTTGTGCTGGGGCCGGTGATGGGCGGTTTCCTGGGTGAATTCGGCCCGCGCGCGCCCTTCTGGGTCGCCGCCGCCCTGTCCGGCGTGGCCTTCCTGTACGGCCTGTTCGTCCTGCCCGAGAGCCTGCCGCCGGAGAAGCGGATGGCCTTCAGCTGGCGCCGGGCCAACCCGGTCGGGGCGATGATGCTGCTGCGCCGCCATCCGGAGCTGAGCGGGCTGGCGGGGGTGACCTTCCTGCTGCATTTCGCGCACCACGTCTTTTCGGCGGTCTTCGTCCTGTATGCGGCCGCCCGTTATGACTGGGGGCCGTGGCAGGTGGGACTGCTGCTGGCCGGTGTGGGCGTGCTGGACATGATCGTTCAGGGCCTGCTGGTCGGGCCGATCGTCAAGCGGCTGGGCGATCGCAGGGCGATGATCCTGGGCCTGATCGGCGGCACCGTTGGTCTGGCGCTGATGGGCTGGGCGCCGACGCCGCTGGCCTTCATCCTGGCCATGCTGCCCAACGCCCTGTGGGGGCTGGCCATGCCAACGCTGCAGTCGCTGATGACCCGGCGCGTGGGTGAGGACGAGCAGGGCCAGTTACAGGGCGCGACCATGAGCGTCGCCTCCATCGCCGGGGTCGCTTCGCCGTTGTTCTTCGGCTGGGTTTATTCAGTGTCGGTGGGGTCTGCGCCGGGGCTGGCCTTCTATCTGGCCGCGGGGGTGCTGGCGGTGGCGGCGATCTTTGGCTGGATCACGGTGCGCAAGGGGCAACAAAGCGAGGCTGCAACCGTTTGAGGTCTCGCGTCCGCCTTGATCCGGCCCGAAAACCGTTGCCGAATGCGTCGCTCAAGCTTGGATGACCATGGCCCTGATGAAGACCTCGACCCTCGCCATCGCCGCCGCCCTGGCGCTTACCGCCTGCGGCAACCCCAATGCGACCAAGGCCCAGGACGGCCTGCAGGACCAGGGCCGCTTTGGCGAGCCCACCCGCTCGGTCCCCAATGACGGCGGCACGCTGAAGGCGTCCTTCGCCCCCGTGGTGCGCACCGCCGCTCCTGCGGTGGTCAACATCTCGGCCATCGGCACCCAGCAGGTGCGCGATCCCTTCTGGGAGATGTTCGGCGGCGGAGGGGTGCGGACCCAGCGCACCGGCTCGATCGGATCGGGCGTCATCGTCCGCTCGGACGGCATCGTGGTGACCAACAGCCACGTCGTGCAGAACATGCAGCAGATCCGCGTCACCCTGAACGACCGGCGCGAATTCCCGGCGCGGGTGGTGCTGGCGGATCAGCGGTCGGACATCGCCGTACTTCAGCTGGAAGGCGTCAACGGCTCGCTGCCTGTCGTCGCCATCGACACCCAGGAACAGCTTGAGGTCGGCGATCTGGTGCTGGCCATCGGCAATCCGTTCGGTGTCGGCCAGACGGTGACCAACGGCATTATCTCGGCCCTGAACCGGACGGAGACGGGCATTTCCGACAGCTCGTCCTTCATCCAGACCGACGCGGCCATCAACCCCGGCAACTCGGGCGGGGCGCTGGTCGATATGGACGGCGACCTGATCGGCATCAACACCGCCATCTTCTCGCGCTCGGGCTCGTCGTCCGGGGTGGGCTTCGCCGTGCCGGCCCAGATGGTCAAACAGGTGGTGGACAGCGCCGTGGGCGGCGCCACCGCCGTGATCCGGCCCTGGCTGGGGGTCAAGGCCGACGCCGTCACCTCCGACATCGCCCGCAGCCTGGGGCTGGAGCGGCCGCAGGGGGTGATCGTCTCGCAGCTGTGGACCCGGGGTCCGGGTGAGCGCGCCGGCCTGCGCGAAGGCGACGTCATCACCGCCGTGGACGGTCAGGAAGTGAACGATCAGGGCGGCCTGAACTATCGCATCGGCACCCTGCGGCCGGGCGCCAAGGCGCGCCTGACCATCCTGCGCGACGGCCGGTCCCAGACGGTCGAGGCGACGGTCCAGCCCTTGCCCGACACGCCCGCGCCGGATGAGGCGACGTTCACCGAGGGCCTGATGTCCGGCGCGACGGTGGTCAACCTGTCGCCGGCCCTGGCGGACCAACTGGGCGCCGATCCGTTCGCGGGGCAGGGGGTTCTGGTCAAGGCGGTTTCGGGCCGGGGCTATGCCGCCCGCGCCGGCTTCCGTCCCGGGGACCTGATCCGCGAGATCAACGGGCGGGCCGTCACCTCGGTCAGCGGCCTGCGCGCCGCGCTGAACGGCGGTCCCGCCACCGTCACCATCGAACGCAACGGCCAGCGGATCACCGGCCGGTTCCGCTGATCCGGCGGACTTCAGGGGGAACGAGATGAAGCACGCACTCGGACTGGGCCTCGCGGCCCTGCTGACCACCGGCGGCTGGACGATCGCACAGGGTCAGGACGACCCCCTGACCCGGCCGCTGCCGACACGGCCCGAATGGGTCGCGCCGGTGGCGCCGCTCAAGATCCACGGCAACACCTACTACGTCGGCTATCAGGGCATCAGCATCACGCTGATCGACACCGGCGACGGCCTGATCCTGGTCGACGGCGGCATGCCCCAGACGGCGGAGCAGACCAAGGCCAACCTGCGCACCCTGGGCTACCGGATCGAGGACGTGCGCTACCTCCTGAACACCGAGGCGCATTTCGACCATTCCGGCGGCATCGCGGCCTTGGCCCGTGACAGCGGCGCGACGGTGCTGGCCGCGCCACTGGGCGTCGAAGCCCTGCGCACCGGCCGTGTTCACGCTGAGGATCCGCAGGCCAGCGACATCCACGACGCCCCGCCGGTCCCCAATGTGCGCGGGATCGAGAACCGTCAGGGCGTCACCCTGGGGTCCGTCACCGTCACCGCCGTTCATACGCCGGGCCACACGCCGGGCAGCTCTAGCTGGACCTGGCGGTCGTGTGAGGGGGGCGACTGCCGGTCGGTGGTCTTCGCCTCCAGCCTGAACGCCGTGGCCGCCGACCCCTTCACCTATGCTGGTCACCCGGACACGGTGGCGACGCTGCGGGCCTCCATCGACCGGTTCGCGGCGCTGGACTGCGACATCCTGATTTCCGCGCATCCGGATAATTCGGGTGGCGACCGCAAGCTGGCGGCGCTGGCCGCCGGCGCGATGCCCAATCCCTTCATCGATCCGGCCGCCTGCGTCGCTTATGCCGAACGCGCCCGGAACGGGCTGAAGTCGCGGCTGGAGCGTGAGGGGAGCTAAACGATCTCCTCCCATTCCATGGGAGGAGAAATTCTAGCCCTTCTTCGAACCGCCGATCGACCAGGTGTGGCCAAAGGGATCGCGCAACTGGCCATAGCGGTCGCCCCAGAACTGGTCCTCCAGCGGGAACAGCGGCTCGGCCCCCGCCACCATGGCGCGGCCCCACCATTCGTCGGGATCGTCGACCTGAAGGTGCAGGGTGACGCCCTTGGGCGTGATGTCGGCCTCGCCGTGATACTCAGGGAATTCGTCGTTCAGCAGCACACTGCCGCCGTTGATGCGCAGGTGGCAGTGCATCAGCCGCTCACCGTCCTCGTCGGGTTTCAGATCCAGCACCTCGGCGCCGAAGGCCCGCTGATAGAATTCCACCGCCGCCTGACCGCCGCGCGAGGGGATCGTCAGGTGCGGCGTGACCCCGCCGGTCGGTCCCTGGGCGTTATGGTCGTCTGCGGCCATGCGTTTTCCTCCGGTTCGCCCGATAGTAACGCGTGAAATGCCCGGCGCGAACGCCTATCTCTGTGCGTCCATGTCCGACCTGTTCGAAGCCTCCGGCATCCATCCCCCCGACGCGCCCCTGGCCGATCGTCTGCGTCCGCAGACGCTGGATCAGGTCGTGGGCCAGGATCACCTGCTGGGCGAGGGCGGGCCGATCCGCCGCATGATCGACGCCGGTCGCCTGGGCTCGATGATCCTGTGGGGACCACCGGGCACGGGCAAGACGACCATCGCCCGGCTGCTGGCCAAGGCGGCGGGCTATGAATATCAGGCGATCAGCGCCGTCTTTTCCGGTGTCGCCGATCTGAAGAAGGCGTTCGAGGCTGCGCGGATGCGGCGCGCCGCCGGCCAGTCCACGCTGTTGTTCGTCGACGAGATCCACCGCTTCAACCGCGCCCAGCAGGATGGCTTCCTGCCGTTCGTGGAGGAGGGGATCGTCACCCTGGTCGGGGCCACGACCGAGAACCCCAGCTTCGAGCTGAACGGCGCCCTGCTGTCGCGGTCGCAGGTCTATGTGCTGAAGCGTCTGGACGATGCGGCGCTGGACCAGTTGCTGTCACGGGCCGAGTCCTTGATGGACCAGCCGCTGCCCCTGACGCCCGAGGCGCGTCAGGCGATGCTGGCCCTGGCCGATGGTGACGGTCGCTATCTGCTGACCATGTCAGAGGTGCTGTTCGACCTGACCGACGTCGAACCCCTGGATGTTCAGGCGCTGGCCGGCGTCCTGCAAAAGCGTGCGCCTGCTTATGACAAGAGTCGAGAAGAGCACTATAACCTTATATCCGCATTGCATAAATCGGTGCGCGGGTCGGACCCCGACGCGGCCCTGTATTGGCTGGCGCGGATGCTGAACGGGGGCGAGGATCCGCTCTATCTGGCCCGCCGCATCGTTCGCATGGCGGTCGAGGACATCGGCGAGGCGGACCCCCTGTCCATCATGGTCGCCAATGCGGCCAAGGACACCTACGACTTCCTGGGCAGTCCCGAGGGCGAGCTGGCGCTGGCCCAGGCGGTGGTCCATCTGGCCACGGCGCCCAAGTCGGTCGGCGTCTATGAGGCGTTCAAGGCGGCGAAGAGGGCGGCGCATGAGACCGGCTCCCTGATGCCGCCCGCCCATATCCGCAACGCGCCCACCAAGCTGATGAAGTCGCTCGGTTACGGCAAGGGCTACCAGTACGATCCGGAGACGCCCGAAGGGTTCTCCGGCGCGAACTTCTTCCCCGACGAGATGGAACGCCGCACCTTCTACAAGCCCAAGGGCGAAGGTCACGAAGAGAAGATCAAGGCCCGGCTGGAGCGTTGGGCCGCGATGCGGGAAAGGATGCGGGACAGCGACTGAGCCCTTTTCTGCTCAGGCATAAAGACGCCGCCGCTCATCTTATCGTCGTTCATTGTTAAGCTCGTGCATCGGCGTAACCTCCCCCCGATCAGGCATCCTTGGGAGGGGACGATGATCGAGAGAATGAAGACGCCGTGGCATCTGTGGCTGGTGGGGGTGCTGTCGCTGCTGTGGAGCAGCTACGGCGCGTTTGACTTCATCCAGACGACGACGCGGGCGAGGCCTATATGCGCGCGTCCGGGTTCGGCGACGACATGATCGCCTATTTCAACGCCATGCCGGGCTGGATGTATGTGCCGTGGACGATGGGGGTCTGGGGCGCGGTGCTTGGGTCGATCCTGCTGCTGGCGCGCAGCCGCTGGGCCCTGCATGCGCTGCTGATCTCGCTGGCCGGGGCGGTGATCAGCCTGCTGTACCAGAAGGTCATCAATCCGCCGCCGCCGCCGCCCCCCGCGTTCGCGATGATGGCGTGGATGCCGTACGTCATCACCCTGATCGCCGCTGTTCTGGCCTGGTACGCCTGGAGCATGGGCAAGAAGGGCGTGCTGCGCTGACGCACTGAGGGATCGGGCGAGACGTGCTAGGTCTCTGTGCATGAGATTCGAAGCGCCTCGTCCGACCCTGACCCTCGCCGCCGGCGGGGTGATCCTGCTGGCTCTGGCCCTGCAACTGGCCCTGGGACACCAGTTCGGAGAGAGCGCGGGCATGGCGACCGAAATCGCGGCCTGGGGTCTGTATGCCGTGGCCATCGTGCTGTTGCTGGCGCCGTTCGGGCGGCCGCGCGCCCTGCTGGCGGGGCTGCTGGGCTTCATGATGATGGCGTGGGCCGTGCATTTGAACGCGCGTTTCTCGACCTATCTGGATACCCAGTTCGGCGGCGCCCAGGCCTTGAGCGCCCAGCGCGTGGCGGTCATGACCCTGTTCATGGGGCCGGTGCTGGGGCTGATCGTCGGCGTCGTCACCGGCCTGCTGGCGCGGCTGGAGGTGATCCGATGGCGCGGGCGGACCTATTCGTCGTGACCCCCCGTCAGCCTGTCGTCCTGACCCCGGACGAAATCGCGGCCGTCCGGTCCTGGGTGCTGCATGAAGACCCGCACATTCTGTTGCTGAACAAGCCCGCCGGCCTGTCCAGTCAGGGCGGGCGAATTCAGGCGCATACGCTGGACGATCTGCTGTGGGCCTTCATGCGCTCGAACGGCAAGCGGCCCGAACTGGTGCACCGGCTGGACCGCGACACCTCGGGCGTCATCCTGGCGGCCAAGACCAAGCCGGCCGCCGGATCGCTGGGCAAGGCGCTGCAGATGCGGCGGTTCCAGAAGACCTATCTGGCCCTGATCGCCGCCGCGCCGGAACCGGCGTCCGGCCGCATCACCGCCCCCCTGCGCCGGGAAGAGATCGGCCGCGAAAGCTATATGCGTGTCGTCGCCTTCGACGCGCCGGGCGCTCAGGGCTCGGAAAGCGTCTATCGCACCCTGGCCGCCAGCGACGACGGCGCGGTGGTCGAGTTGGAGCCGCACACGGGCCGGATGCACCAACTGCGCGTCCACATGGCCCACATCGGCCGCCCGCTGGTGGGCGACGTGCGTTACGGCGGCGCCCTGACCTTCGCCGGTCGCGCCGCGCCGCGCCTGATGCTGCACGCCCGCAGCCTGACCTTCCCCCATCCCGAGGGCGGCCAACTGACCGTCGAGGCGCCCGAGCCCGAGGACTTTGCGGCGCTGAGGGCGGCGGCGGGGCTGTAGTTCACGCACCGTTCAGGCGGGACGGAACATCCTGCGGCGTCCGAGCGCTAATCGGGCAAGGAGATTCCCCATGAAACGCCTCGCCCTTGGACTGATCGCCGCTTCCGCCCTGACGTTGTCGGCCTGCGCCAGTCTGGCGCCCTATGGCCCGCAAGCGGGGCCGAATGGGCAAGGGTTCTCGGAACAGCGCATCGAATCCAACCGGTTCCGCGTCACCTATCGCGGGGTCGGCGAACCGGGGCCGGTCGCCGACTACGCCCTGTTGCGCGCCGCCGAATTGACCACGCAGCAGGGTTTTGACTGGTTCGAGATCACCCAGCGCTGGATCGACGGCCGTCCCGACAGTGCAGGCGGCGTCCGCCCCAGCGTCTCCATCGGCGGCGGATCCAGCCGGTACGGCGGCTATTCCAGTTCCGGTGTGGGGGTCGGCGTGGGCCTGAACCTCAGCGGCCCATCCCCCACCTCGACCGTGCTGGAAGTGGTGATGGGGCGCGGCCAGCGTCCGGACCGAGCCAACGCCTACGACGCGCGCGGCGTGCAGGACAGTCTGGGGCGCAGGCTTTAGAGCCTACCGCCCGCGCGTCAGGGCCCGGTATTCGACCAAACGCTCCTTGTCGCGACGAACCTGGTCGCCGACGGCGTTGTCGACGTCCAGCGAGGCGTAGCGGACCCAGCCGTCGACCCCCAGCTTGTCCTGAACCGCCGCGGCCGGCGTGCGCCAGCGGAAATAGGACAGCCACGTCACCAGCACGCCCAGAACGACCGCCAGCGCCTGCAACGCCCGGAACGCCATCTCGTCCACCGGCGGCGCCTCCAGTGCGAACAGCGCCAGCCAGACGACCAGCACCAGCGGCGTCAGGATCCGCTGCGCCCAGCGCATCCAGTAGCGCTCGCGGCGGATGCGCCACAGCTCCATCTGGACGTATTTCTCCAGGTATTCCATGCGGGCGCCGATCCACATGGTCAGGCGGGTCAGATACATGGCCCGCTGGCCCCAGCCCTTGCCGTCCATCTGGAACTGGGTCTCGGCCTGGTCGGCCATGGCCCGCGACGAGGTGAACAGGTTCTGCAGCTCCCGCGTCCGCTGCACGACCTCGCGCGACAGCTCGTAGGAGTCGTTCTCCAGCTGGAAACGGTACTGGATGAACAGGATCGCCTGCGCGGCCCAGAACAGGCCGACCGTCGCCAGCATGGCTACGACCGCCAGACCGAACCCCATCGGCGGCGAGCCGGTCCAGGTGGCGAACCACGTCGGCCCCAGCGTCGCCAGCAGGGTGAAGGCGGCCATGGCCAGCGCCTGGCTGAACCGCTTGACCGTCACATGCACCACCAGCGCCTTGAACACCCGGCGCCCATAGTCGTGGATGTGCTTGCGCAGGTCCGTGTCGACGGGGAACCGTTCCTCGATCTGGCGGCTGAACAGGACGTGGAAGCGATCAGGTTTCCCCTCGGTCTCCCAGAAGGGGAACAGGTCCAGCGGCTGGTTGAAATATTCGTCGATGTGCGACGACACGGCCGCCACCGACGCCGGGTCATGCGAGAAATACTCGCTGTCCTGAATGGGCCGCAAAATGCCGTCGCCGCTGCGCAGCGGTTGCGCGGCGACGCGCGAGGTCGGCTCGGGCGCGACGCGGTGGGGCGAGTCCTCGGCGCCGGGCGGCGGCGGATTGGGCGCGGCCTGCAGGCGGTGGTCATGACCTTGCCCGCCGTGTCCGCCGTCCAGCGGCGCGTGGTCGTGCGGGGCGGGGGCGTGCTGATGATCGTCGTGCGACATGGCGCTTCGGCGGTCCCTTGGAAACTGCGGCCGGCAGTATGGCAGATCGCGCTGCCAGGCGGACGGCGTTCTCTCATGGCGCGAAGCCACGGTTCAGCTATCGCCGTTAACCGTACCGCCCGGCAAGTGAAGTTTCGGTCAGGAGGAGAAGTGGAGGTCGCCACAATCGTAGCTGACTACCGCCAGCCGCGGTTCAGGGAAGTTGCTGGCCTCCCCAGCCACGATGTCAATCTGCGCAGGCGAGGACTGAAACGCGCAGCGTGCCCCGACAGGCGGAAGGGACTGGCCCATATAGAGGACGTAGTGTCGTGATTTCTGACCGTCGTCGTCGCGTCCCATCACCCAGAACGTCACGAACAGATAGCCCGAAGTGAAGTCGGGCTCTGGCCCGGTGGCTTGGATGGTGACGACGGTTTCGGTGGGTGGGATTGGGCGAACAGATGTCTCGGGAAAGCGCCAGTGCAGCGAGAAGTGCAGGCAGGATCATCACTCATCCCTCAACAAGGCCGGTAAACCGCTGTAGAGCCCGCACCATGACACGTTTTCTGATTGTCGCCATCGGAGGTGCGCTGGGCGCGACGGCCCGCTACGGTCTGGGCCGGCTTTTGCCAACAACGACTGGCTGGCCGTGGGCGACGTTCGCCGCCAACGTCGTCGGCGGCCTGCTGATGGGCCTGCTGGCCGGGTGGCTGGCGCTGCGGGCCGGCGCGCATCAGGAAAGCATCCGCCTGTTCGCCGCCGTCGGCGTGCTGGGTGGATTCACCACTTTCTCGGCCTTTTCACTGGAGACGGCGCTGATGATCGAGCGCCGTCAGTTCGCCATAGCCGGGGGCTATGTCGCCGCCTCGGTGGTCCTGTCGGTCGTCGCCCTGTTCCTGGGACTGATGATCGCCCGCCGCGCATTCGGAGCCGCCTTTTGACCGACACCCCACCCGCCGACGCGCAAAAGCGCGAGGTCCAGACGATCTATGTGGCCGAGGCCGAGGACGGCATCCGGCTGGACCGCTGGTTCCGGCGGCGCTGGCCGCACCTGTCCAACATCCAGGTGCAGAAGATGGCCCGCAGCGGCCAGATCCGCGTCGACGGAGCCCGTATCAAGCCCGAAGGCCGCCTGACCGCCGGCGCCGCCGTGCGCGTGCCGCCGATCCCCGACGACACCTCGCGCCAGGCGGGCGACGTTCACACCCTGTCGGAACAGGACATCCGCTTCGCCAAGTCGCTGGTCCTGTACGAAGACGACATGGTCATCGCCATCAACAAGCCGCACGGCCTGGCCGTCCAGGGCGGGACCAAGACCAGCCGCCACGTTGATCGCCTGCTGGGGGCCTGGGGCGAGGGGATGGAGCGGCCGCGTCTGGTTCACCGTCTGGACCGCGACACCTCGGGCGTGCTGTTGCTGGGCAAGGGGCCCGAGGCGGCCAAGCGGCTGGCCGGCGCCTTCGCCCGGCGTCAGGCCAAGAAGACCTATTGGGCCATCGTCATCGGCAACCCCAAGCCCTCGGCCGGCCAGATCGACATGCCGCTGAAGAAGACCGGCATCAACGATTTCGAGATGATGCGCCCGGCCGAGCGCAAGGATCCGCGCGCCGAACCGGCCGAAACCGCCTTCGCCACCATCAGCCGCGCCTCGCACCGCGCCGCCTGGATGGCGCTGCGCCCCTTCACCGGCCGGACGCACCAACTGCGCGCCCATATGAGCGCCATCGGCCACCCGATCCTGGGCGACCCCAAATACGGCGACGACAAGTCGCGCGAACTGTCCGGCCCGCTGAAGCTGCAACTGCACGCCCGCCGGATCGAACTGGACCACCCCGGCGGCGGCAAGCTGATCGTCGAGGCCCCGCTGAGCCCCGAAATGAAGGCCGGCTTCGCCCACTTCGGCTTCGACGAGCACGAGGGCAACGAGAGCGACCCGTTCGAGGGCGTGAAGAGGATTCGATGAAGCCGGAAGGTTGGGCATGAGACCCCTCGCCGTTTTCGACGTCGACGGGACCCTGGTGGACAGCCGGGCGTCGATCCATCGCGCCTGTATCGACGCCGCCCACGCTCTGGGCCTGCCCGAGCCGGAATACGACCGCGTGCGCCAAATCGTCGGCCTGTCGCTGCATCAGGCGCTGCATGTGCTGGAGCCGACGCTGACGGACGCCGAACTGGCCGACTTCGTCGCTGCCTTTCAGGCCAGTTTCCGCGCCCGCTATGACGCGGGGCACGAGGAGCCGTTGTATCCCGGCGTGATGGACCATCTGCGCCGGTTGAAGCGCGACGGCTGGCGGCTGGCGCTGGCGACCGGCCAGAACCGGCGCGGCGTGGCCCGCAACCTGGCCCGCGCGGAATGGGCCGACCTGTTCATTTCGACCCACTGCGCCGAGGACGGGCCGGGCAAGCCGGACCCCGCCATGCTGCTGGCGGCCATGACCGCCTGTGACGCCACGCCCGCCGCCACCGTCATGATCGGCGACACCAGCCACGATATCCTGATGGCCCTGAACGCAGGCGTTCGACCGCAGGGCGTGGCCTGGGGCTTCCACACGGTGGAAGAGCAGATCGCCTCGGGCGCGCCGCACGTCGCCGTCGATTTTCCCGATCTGGAGGCGGCGCTGGATCGCTTCGCCTCGACCGCTCTTGCCGCCTGAGGCCACGCATGTCGCATATCCCGCCGCTTGATCCCAACGTCGCCGCCGCCAAGGGTTTTCGCGAATCCGAGGAGCGTATCAAGCGGTTCTGGGCGACCGTTGATGTGATGCATGAAGACGACGGCTGGGCCCTGTGTCTGGACGGCCGCACGCCCAAGACCCCGGCGGGCGCGCGTCTGGTGCTGCCGACGCAGGCCGCGGCCCAACTGGTCGCCGACGAATGGGCGGCCCAGGGCGAGCATCTGGACCCCGCCACCATGCCCGCCACCCGCCTCGCCTCGACCGCCATCGACCGGGTCAGCCAGACCCGCGAGCCCGTGGCGGACGAGATCGCCGCCTACGCCGGGTCGGACGTGGTCTGCTACGTCGCCGAACACCCCACCGCCCTGATCCAGCGTCAGGCGCGCGAATGGGGGCCGTGGCGCGACTGGGCCGCGCGCGAACTGGGCGTCGTCCTGCATCCGGTCGAGGGGATCGTGCACCGGGCGCAGCCTGCAGACTCCGTCGCCCGGGTACGTGAACTGGCGCTTATGCTGGACGATTTCGCCCTGACCGGCCTGGCCTCGGCCACGCCCCTGCTGGGCTCGGCCGTGCTGGGGTTGGCTCTGCATCGCGGCGCGATCACCGGCGAGGCGGCCCACGCCGTCTCGCGCCTGGACGAGGTCTTCACCGAGGATCAGTGGGGCGTGGACGAGGAAGCCGCCGCCCGCACCGCCGCCCACGCGGCCGAGGCGACCGCCTTCCAGCGCTGGTTCGAGGCGCTGCGAAGCTGACGCTCCTTTTTCCTCCCACTGTGTGGGGAGGGCGCGCGAAGCGGTGGAGGGGCGACGCCGGTTTCAGACGTCGACACGCCCCCTCCGTCACGGCCGCTGCGCGTCCGCGCCACCTCCCCATTATGGGGGGGAGCAAGTAACTTTCCGACATGGAAAGTTTTCACTTGCCATCGCGGAAAGTGACGCTACTCTTTCCGTATTGGAAAGCGAGAGTTCGTCATGACCCAAGACCCTAGTCCTCAAGAGGCGTTGGCCTCGATCCACGCGGCGCGCAACGGCGTTGCGCCACCGACCGAATACCCCCTCAGCTACGACCTGTTTTATGGCCTCGTCTGCGGCCTGCTGGTCGCGGGGCAGGGGATGCCTCAGCCCTGGTCGTTCATCGTCCTGCCGTTCGCCCTGGGCGGCCTGGCCGGTATGGTCATGTGGTGGCGCAAGAAGTTCGGCTGGTGGGTCAGCGGCTATTCCCCGAAACGCGCACGTTGGGTGGCCATCGGGCTTGCCGCGGTCATGATCGGACTCATGGGCCTGTCGATTTATGGCCGGCATGTCGGCCCGTCGTGGCTCTTTGTCGTCGCCGGCGTCCTGGGTTTCGTCGCCGCCATCGCGGGTAGCCGGCTGTGGCTTCACGTTTGGCGCAGGGAATTGGCGGAGGGCGTCTGATGGCGGCCGCGCCCATGTTCGACCCGGTCATCCATGCTCCCGGCCGGCTGCAGATATGCGCCATCCTGTCGGGTATAGACGACGCGGAGTTCGCCCTGATCCGGGACCGCATAGGAGTCTCCGACTCCGTCCTGTCCAAACACCTCAAGCAGCTTGAGGACATCGGCTATGTGGCGCTGACAAAGGCCCCCTTCGACGGTCGTCAGCGCACCTGGATCCGCCTGACCTCCGCCGGCAAAAAAGCCTTCGCCGCCCATGTCGCTGAACTGAACAGGCTAGCGACATTGACGGGCGTCTGACCCCCGGCCCAGCTCGCATGAAGTTGCATTTTCTGCTATTATACCTCCGTTACGCGAACGCGGAGGCGGAGATGCGCAGATTGCTCAGCGGGGCTGCGGCCCTGGCCCTGGTCGCCGTGTTTTCCAGTTCTGCGGCGGCCCCTCCGACCTTCTCGAGCGAGGCTCTGGACGCCGTCGATCCGGTCCGGGCGGCGCGCGCCATCTGCGCCACGCCTGCGGCGCGGGCCACGCTGGAGGTGCGGCTGCTGGCTGCAGCCGACGTGACAGGGTCTGTGGGCGGGGCCGATGACGTCATCGCCCTGTATCCCGATCTCAGCGCCGCCCGCTTCAAGGTCTCGACCGCGAACGATCAGGCCCAAGCCTATTTCGATCAGGGCCTGATGCTCAGCTACGGCTTCAACCACGCGGGGGCGGTGCGGTCGCTCCGCGAGGCGCAGCGGCTGGATCCTGACTGCGCCATGTGCTGGTGGGGCGAGGCGGTGGCGCTGGGTCCCAACATCAACGCCCCGATGGACGACCGCGACAGGGGCGCCGCGCTCAAGGCGCTGGATCGCGCCATGGTCCTGCGCGAGGGGGCGACGCCGGTCGAGCGCGCCCTGATCGAGGCGGCGGCC
This sequence comes from Brevundimonas sp., assembly GCF_004210735.1. Lineage (GTDB taxonomy): Bacteria > Pseudomonadota > Alphaproteobacteria > Caulobacterales > Caulobacteraceae > Brevundimonas. The sequence continues at coordinate 10,925 of NZ_SDZL01000034.1, read as the reverse complement.
AAACGCTACTCCGCCGATCCGGCCGCCGATCGCGCAGCGCTGGACGCCGCCTATGCCGACGCCATGCTGGCCGTCGCCGCCCGCTTCCCCCAGCATGACGAGGTCGCCGTGCTGACGGCCGAGGCGGCGATGGACACCACGCCCTGGAATTACTGGCAGGCCGACCGCCGCACCCCCATCGGTCGGATCGGCGAGGCCGTGCGTCTGATCGAGGGGGTGGTCGCCCGCACGCCCGGCCATCCCCAGGCGGCGCACCTGTATATCCACCTGCTGGAGGCCAGCGACCCCGCCCGGGCCGAGGCGGCGGCCGACCGGCTGGCGGCGTTCGACACACGCGCCGGACATCTGGTCCACATGCCGGCCCACATCTACATGGTGCGCGGCCGCTATGCGGACTCGATCCGCGCCAATGTCGCCGCCGTGCGAGCGGACGAGGACTGGATCAAGGCGTCGAACGATCAGAGCCTGGTCCGCTACGGCTACTATCCGCACAACGTCCATTTCATCGTCGCCTCGGCCCAGATGGCCGGCGACATGTCGACCGCGATCGAGGAGACGACCCGGCTGCAGTCGCTGCTGGATGTCGATACGACGACCCGCATTGCGTGGATTCAGGCGATCTATGCAGCCCCCTATATGACCATGGCCCAGTTCGCCTCGCCCGAGGCCATATTGGCCATGCCTGAGCCTGATCCCCGTCTGGCCTATGCCGGGGCCATGCGCCTGTACGCTCGCGCGGTGGCGCAGGCTCAGCAGGGAGATCGCGCCGCCTTCGACGACACTCTGACGCAGATGCAGACCCTGCGCGCCTCGGACCGGTTCGCCGGCATGATCGCCCAGGGCGTGCCCGCGCCCGACCTGATCGCATTGGCCGAAGAGGTCGCGCACGGCCGTCTGGCCTTCCACGAGCGCCGATACGACGACGCCGTGCGCCACTATCAGGCCGCAGCCGAGATCGAGGCCCGCATCCCCTATATGGAACCGTCCTTCTGGTACTATCCGGTCAGCCAGTCGCTGGGCGCGGCCCTGTTGCGCGCGGGCCGGGAAGAGGACGCCAGTCAGGCCTTCCGCGCGGCTCTGGTCCGGGCGCCCAACAATGGCTGGGCCCTGTACGGTCTGGCCGAAAGCGAGACGGCGCAGGGGCATGCGCTGGAGGCCGCCGCCGCCCGGCGGGCGCTGCAACAGGCGTGGCTGGGCGATCCGGCCTGGCTGAGGCTTGATCGACTCTAGGCCCGGCGCCCGCTCGTCACACGCGCGCCCGCTTGCCTCCGCGCCCGTGGCTCCCTAATCCAGCGGCATAGGGAGTCACGACCATGCAAGACATTCTCGAGAAGCTGGAAGCCCGTCGTCAGGCCGCGCGTCTGGGCGGCGGCGAAAAGCGGATCGCCAGCCAGCACGCCAAGGGCAAGCTGACCGCGCGCGAGCGGATCGAGGTGCTGCTGGACGAAGGCTCCTTCGAAGAGACCGACATGTTCGTGGAGCATCGCAGCCACGAATTCGGCATGGAGACGCAGCGCATCCCCGGCGACGGCGTCGTCACCGGTCGGGGGACCATCGGCGGCCGTCTGGTCTATGTCTTCTCGAAAGACTTCACCGTCTTCGGCGGCAGTCTGTCGGGGGCCCACGCGGCCAAAATCGTCAAGCTGCAGAAGATGGCCCTGACCACCGGCGCGCCGATCATCGGCCTGTTCGACGCCGGCGGCGCGCGGATTCAGGAGGGGGTCGAGAGCCTGGCCGGCTATGCCGACATCTTCCTGCAGAACACCCTGGCCTCGGGCGTCATCCCCCAGATCAGCGTCATCATGGGCCCGTGTGCGGGCGGCGACGTCTATTCGCCCGCCATCACCGACTTCATCTTCATGGTGAAGGACACGTCCTACATGTACGTGACCGGCCCCGACGTGGTGAAGACCGTCACCAACGAGGTCGTCAGCCACGAAGACCTGGGCGGCGCCAGCGTCCATACGAAGAAGTCCGGCGTGTCCGACGGCGCCTTCGACAATGATCTGGAGGCGCTGTGCGAGGTCCGCCGCCTGATCGGCTTCCTGCCGCTGTCGAACCGCGAAAAGCCGCCGGTCCGCGACAGCTATGACGAGCCGGAGCGGGACGAGCCCTCGCTGGACACCTTGGTCCCCGCCAATCCGAACCAGCCCTACGACATGAAGGAGCTGGTGCTGAAGGTCGTGGACGAGGCCGACTTCTTCGAGATCGGCGCGGACTTCGCCAGGAACATCATCTGTGGCTTCGGCCGCCTGGATGGCCAGACCGTCGGCATCGTCGGCAACCAGCCCCAGACCCTGGCCGGCGTGCTGGACATCGACAGCAGCCGCAAGGCCGCCCGCTTCGTCCGATTCTGCGACGCCTTCGACATCCCGCTGGTGACCTTCGTCGACGTGCCGGGCTTCATGCCGGGCACGAAACAGGAATACGGCGCCCTGATCAAACACGGGGCCAAGCTGCTGTTCGCCTATGCCGAGGCGACCGTGCCGAAACTGACCGTCATCACGCGCAAGGCCTATGGCGGCGCCTATGACGTGATGAGCTCCAAACACCTGCGCGGCGACGTCAACTACGCCTGGCCGACGGCCGAGATCGCCGTCATGGGCGCCAAGGGCGCGGTCGAGATCATCTTCCGGAAAGAGGCTGGCGACCCCGACGCCCTGGCCGCCCGCGAAGCCGAATACAAGGACCGCTTCGCCAACCCCTTCGTCGCCGCCGGCCTGGGCTACATCGACGACGTCATCATGCCCCACGGCACCCGCCGCCGCCTGATCAAGGCGCTACGCACCCTGAAGAACAAGGTGCAGGAGAACCCGTGGAAGAAGCACGATAATATTCCGCTGTAAGGAGGCGTCCTTGACTAAGGATTGGGCCAAATTCTGGCTTGCCGTAGCGATCATGATGCTCGCTGGTGCCATTTCTGCAAACTCTATATTGGCTTCGCCCTTGGAAATTGGTGCGCTGGCGCAGTGGGCATCTGCGATAGCAACCGTATCTGCAGTAATTGTTGCCCTAAGAAACACTCATTATACAATAGTTAGGTCGGAAGAGAAAGAGGAAAATAATAAGAAGCGCAAGGAAGAGGCATATACTGCGTCGGTCATAGTTCTTTCCGATCAAGTTCATCAATCTTTACGGATGATGAATACATATATGGGGTCGGATAAGCGAAGCCCGTCTATTATTAAAAGATTATCTGCCGTATATGGATTTGTTGCCCTAATTGATAGAATGGATCGGATCCCAATACATGAGTGTCATAACGTCATCCTAATTGAGGTTTTGGCTTCTATGCGCATGGCCGCGCACAATGCCCAATTCGAAATTGATGAGGCGGTTGAAGGCGGCGTGGAAACTGCTGTTCCTGTCGACAATGAAATTGAACTTCTAGCTAGTGCGAGAGATTCTTTAAGGGAGGCTTTTCCCGCGCTATTCGCCCAAATCTCGGTCGAAGAATGAATCCTCTGCGCCCGTAACCGTCTGCGGTCGCCCACGGCCGAGCAGGTGTTCGCGGCTTGGCCCGGCGTAGAGACGGCGTCCGCCGGGCTGAATCCTGACGCGGACGAGGTGGTCGGCGCCGATCTGGTCGACTGGGCGGACCTGATCTTCGTGATGGAGAAGGCGCATCGCGCCAGGCTGCAGAAACGCTTTCGCGCCCGGCTGAAATCCACGCGCGTCGTATGCCTGGACATCCCCGACGACTACGCCTTCATGGACCCGGTGCTGATCCAGCTTCTGCACGCCCGCGTCACGCCCCACCTGCGGCGGTGAGCGCTCCTGCTCCTCCCCATTTATGGGGAGGGGGACCGCGAAGCGGTGGAGGGGGCGGCTCAGGTTCCGGACGTCGAGATGCCCCCTCCGTCACGGCCGCTGCGCGTCCGCGCCACCTCCCCATGGCATGGGGAGGAGCGGGTTGCGCCGATTCTCCACCTGGCTTTCCATTGCAAGGGACGGAGTGAGATGCATCACTGGGGGGGATGGCTGACGGGCGGAGCTATGAGCGCGCGCGGGTGATGCGGCGGGCGTTGACGCCGCCGGAGGCGACGCTGTGGGCGCAGCTGAAAGGGAAGGGGCTGGAGGGTTTCCGGTTTCGTCGTCAGCACCCTGTCGGGCCCTATGTGCTGGACTTCTATTGCGCAGCCGCGCGGCTGGCGGTCGAGGTCGACGGCCTGATCCACGGGAATCCCGACCAGGCGCGCCACGACGCATACCGCGACGGCTGGCTGAGGCGGCAGGGGATCAGCGTCCTGCGGATCCCGGCGACCGAGGTGCGGCATCAGCTGGAGGGTGTGATGGCGCTTCTGCTCCACACCCTGAGGGCGAGGGGCGAGGGGCGAAGGGGCCTGACGCCACCCGTTTGGTCACGGCCGCTGCACGCCCATCCCATGCGCCTGTCGGCGACCTCACATCGCGTGGCGGAAAAGCGCCATCATTTCAAAGCGTGACCCCAAATCGACCTCACGCTGGTTCAGGCTGTGCGATCATGCCTGACCGCCTTCTCCCGGCGGCGCCTCACCGATTTCAGACTTATCAGACCCTCTTTTGCCCAGTCCGACCGGCCCGGTTTCAGACCTTTCAGACTATTCAGACCCTGTTTTTTGCCCCGAGGGTCTAAGATCGCCGGCGCCTGCGACGACCCTTTCATTGTTTCGCGGGGGCGAGACGCCTATCCTGAGGTCATGAGTACGCGCTGGACCCCCGAGAGCTGGAGAAACAAGCCTGTCGTGCAGATGCCGACGGACTATCCCGACGCGCGCGCCCTGACCGCCGTCGAGGACGAGCTGCGCGCCATGCCTCCGCTGGTGTTCGCGGGCGAGGCGCGGCGCCTGACCGACCGGCTGGCCCAGGTCGAGGCGGGGAACGCCTTCCTGCTTCAGGGCGGCGACTGCGCCGAGAGCTTCAAGGAATTCTCGACCGACAATATCCGCGACACCTTCCGGCTGATCCTGCAGATGGCGGTGGTCCTGACCTTCGCGGGCCGCAAGCCTGTGGTGAAGGTCGGCCGCATCGCCGGCCAGTTCGCCAAGCCGCGCTCGTCCGGGATCGAGACCATCGGCGACGTGACCCTGCCCAGCTATCGCGGCGACATCATCAACGGGATGAATTTCACGCCCGAGGATCGCGTGCCCGATCCCCGACGGCTGCTGCGGGCCTATAACCAGTCGGCCTCGACGCTGAACCTGCTGCGGGCCTTCGCGGGCGGCGGGTATGCCGACCTGTACAACATCCACCGCTGGACCCAGGGCTTCGCCGACAACGGCGCCGGGGCCCAGTACCGCGAACTGGCCGACAAGATCGCCGAGGCCCTGGCCTTCATGGAGGCGGTCGGCGTCACGCCCGAAACCCATCCGGACCTGAGCCGGGTCGAGGTCTTCACCAGCCATGAAGCCCTGCTGTTGAACGTCGAAAGCGCCCTGACGCGGCTGGACGGCGCCTCGGGCGAATGGTTCGACACCAGCGCCCACATGCTGTGGATCGGCGAGCGCACGCGCCAGCTGGACGGCGCCCACGTCGAGTTCATGCGGGGCATCAGGAACCCCATCGGGGTCAAGTGCGGCCCGACGATGGAGGCGGATGACCTGCTGCCGCTGATCGACGCGCTGAACCCGGACAATACGCCCGGGCGCCTGACCCTGATCGGCCGCTTCGGTCACGACAAGGTCGGCGAGCGCCTGCCGCGCCTGATGGCGGCGGTGAAGGCGGCGGGCAAGCGCGTTATCTGGTCCATCGACCCGATGCACGGCAATACGCTTAAGGCCGCCAACGGCTACAAGACGCGGCCGTTCGACCGCATCCTGGGCGAGGTCCGCACCTTCATCGATGTGGCCGAGGCCGAGGGCGTCCACCCCGGCGGCGTGCATCTGGAGATGACCGGCCAGAACGTGACCGAATGTCTGGGCGGAGCCCAGGCGGTGACCGAGGACGACCTGTCCAGCCGCTATCACACCCACTGCGACCCGCGCCTGAACGGCGATCAGGCGCTGGAGCTGGCCTTCCTGGTCGCCGAGCGGCTGAAGTCCGGCCGTCAGTCGCGGTCCGCCGCGGCCTGAACGGGATGGCGCAGGATGGCATCGGCAGCGCGGACGGGAACATGAAGCCCGGTCGCGTAGCCTATCAGGGCGCGCCCGGCGCCTTTAGCCACGAGGCCTGCATGGCGCTGCGTCCCTGGGACACGGCGGTGCCGTTCGAGACGTTTGATGCGGCTATTGCGGCGGTGACGGCGGGTGACTGCGACTGCGCGCTGATCCCGGTCGAGAACTCGACCATCGGCGTGGTCGAGCCAGCGGCCAGCCTGCTGGCCGCCTCAAGCCTGCATCAGGTAGCCGAGGTCTGGCGGCCGATCCGTCTGGCCCTGATGGGGCAGTCTGACGCGCGTCTGGCTGACGTGCGCACGGCCGAAAGCCACCCGGTCGCCCTGCGTCAGTGCGCCGGTTCTCTGGCCGAGATGCGGCTGACGGCGGTCGAGGTGTTCGACACCGCCGGGGCCGCGCGCGATGTGGCCGCGTCCGGCGATTTCAGCCGCGCGGCGGTGGCGCCGGTCGGCGCGGCGGAAGTCTATGGCCTGTCGATCCTGAGACGCGATCTTCAGGATAACGCCGATAACCGCACGCGCTTTGTGCTGGTATGCGCCGATCCGGCTTGACGGCGCACGATATTTGCGCGCTTAACAGGGTATGGCACTTTCGCGCGCCCAGTTTGCGACCACCTTTGACCGCTCGCGCGCGGCTGCCTGCTCGTATTTTGGCTACGGCTATTACGGCTTTCGATACGCCGGCTGAGGCGTCGGGCTCTCTTCGCTCCTGACAGTCTGGCCGGCGACCGCTCCTGAAGGGGCGGCGGCGCTCTCCCGCATTCCGTCATCGAAATCCGAAAGTCTCCTTCCGTGCCCCAAGCGACCATCCAGAAAATCCGGCCCGCCGAAACCCCCGCCGCCCTGACGGCCGAACAGATGGCGCTGGCCGCCCTGCGCCATGAGATCGACCAGCTGGACGACCAGCTGCTGGACCTGTTCCAGCGCCGCCTGGCCATCGCCGCCCGCGTGGGCAAGGCCAAGGACGCCCCGACCGGCCCGCACACCAAGCTGCGACCTGACCGCGAACAGACCGTGCTGCGCCGGATGCTGGCCCAGGCGAACCCTGACAACGCCGAAGCGGTCGAGCATCTGTGGCGCGAGATCGTCGGCTGGGGCCTGGCCCGTCAGGGCCGGCTGAAGGTTCAGGTCTGGGCCCCGATCGAGCCGACCCGCGCCTTTGACGGGGCCCGCCACCGCTTCGGGGCCGCCGCCGACATCCGCATGGTCCGCGACCCGCAGGCCGCCCTGGCCTTTGCGGCAGAAGGGCAGGGGGTGGCCGTGCTGGCGGTCAACACCGAGGATCCGTGGTGGACGGGCCTGCGCCGCGACTGGTCGATGCTGTCCGTGTTCGACGGCTTCGGCGGCGACACCCCGACCGCCTTCGCCGTGGGCAAGATCGATCCCGCCGCCCTGCCGACCGGCCGCCGCGTGGTGGTGACGGTCGGCGGCGATGCGGGTGATGGCTCGGGCGCGCGCCGCTGGGGCCTGAACACCCACCACGGCTGGACCCTGGCCCTGACAGACGCAGACGTCGAACCGGGGGAAGCCGAGGGCTGCGTCGGCGCGATCGGCTAGGGCTGGATCGCCATGTTGTCGATCAGGCGGGTCGTGCCCAGCTTCACCGCCGCCAGGATGCGGGCCGGGGCGTCAATCGCCCCGCCTGTGAAGGCGGCCAGATCCTCGGCCCGGCGGATGGCGACGTAGTCGATGCTGTCGAAGCCGACGTCCAGCAGCGTCTGGCTGGCCCAGGCCTCGGCCGCCTCTACCCCGTCGCCGGCCCGCGTTCCCGCCTCGGCCAGCACACCGTTCAGCCGTCGCGCCACCCCCAGCTCCGCTTCGGACAGGTAGGCGTTGCGGGATGACAGGGCCAGGCCCCAGCCGTCGCGTTCTGTGGGGCTGCCGACGATCTGAACCGGGATATCCAGGTCGCGGACGAAGCGGCGGATGACCATCAGCTGCTGGTAGTCCTTCTCGCCAAAGGCGGCGACGTCAGGCTGGACCTGGTTCAGCAGTTTGGTGACCACCAGGGCGACCCCGCCGAACATCCGGGGTCGGAACTCACTCTCAAGCCCTAACGCAGGGCCGGCGACCGCGACGCTGGTGGCGAAACCGTCGGGATACATGTCGGCGGGTGAGGGGGCGAACATCAGGTGCGCCCCGGTTTCGGCCAGCAGGCGGGCGTCCTGTTCCTGCTGGCGCGGATAGGCGCCCAGGTCTTCATGCGCGGCGAACTGGGTCGGGTTGACGAAGTTGGACACCACCACGCGGTCGGCCCGGCGCAGCGCCTCGCGCACCAGCGTCAGGTGACCTTCGTGCAGGGCGCCCATGGTCGGAACCAGGGCGATCCGGAAACCGGCGCTCCGCCATTCGTGAACCGTCGTTCGCAACGAATTCACGTTTCGCGCGATTTGCAAGTCCGAGGAATGGATCATCAGCAGTGATTAACCTTGCTGCTTAAGGCTGTTCTTCAACGAGGCCTCAAAGCCTCACCAGTAAGGTGCGCGTTATGACCCCAGTGTCTTGCATCGGTAAAGGCCTTGTCCTGCTCGCCCTGTCGGCGCTCGCCGCCTGTGGGACCAGCGAATCCGAAGGTCGGCGTTTCGAGGGCCTGGCCAACCACGTTTCCGCCATCGATATCCCCCTGGACGGCAAATCCTCACCCCCACGCGCCCGTACGGCGCAGGAGGCGGGACTGCGCGGCGCTGCTGCGCCGCTGCGTGTCGAGGTGATGACCCCCTATCAGCTGTGGGATGCGCGCGATGGCGTGCTGCCGTCCGCGCCCGCCGAGGATGAGGGTCTGGCCCCGCGTCTGGTTCGCGCCGCCGCGCCGGCGGTGGCCCAGGCCGCCGTAGAATCGGTCAAGACTCGCGCGGCCCAGGCGCTGCGCCCGGCCTTCCCGCAAAGCCGCACCACGATCCAGCTGGGCGCCTATTCCAGCGCAGAATCCGCCCGTGCGGCCTGGAGCCGCCTGCAAAGAGGCGAAGGCGGCAAGCTGCTGGCCAACATGACCCCCGTCTATGAGACGGTCGAGGTGGGCGGGCGCAGCCTGACCCGGCTCAAGGTTCCGGCTGATCGCGCTACGGCCGTCGCCATCTGCGACGCGGCCAAGGTCAATGATCCGTGGTGCGCCCGCTCCGCGGCCTAGGCGTCGCCGGATCACAGAACGCCGTCCACAGGCGTGACTTAAGCGCTCGTTGACGTTTGGGCGGCTGACGCCGATTCTGATCCCCTAGCGTCCGGCTCGTCAGTCTGAGTCGGGGAGATCAGGATTTTCCATGGCCCAGCCTCAGGTCATCGTCATCGGCAATGAGAAGGGCGGGGCGGGCAAGTCCACCTTGGCCATCCATATCGTCACCGGCTTGCTGCACGCGGGGCGGCGTGTGGGCATCATCGACCTGGATCTGCGCCAGCGCTCGATGGAGCGGTTCTTCTCGAACCGCGTCGCATGGACGGCCGCCAACGGCCACGTCCTGCCGCAGCCGGTCATTCCGGACATGGGCGACGGCAAGGCGCTGGCCAAGGCGGACGAGGCCGAGCAACTGGCGCGCTTCGAGACCGCAATGGCCCAGGCTCAGGATGTGGATGTCATCCTGATCGACACACCCGGCGGCGACACCAGCCTGTCGCGCGCGGCGCATGGGCTGGCGGACCAGATCGTCACGCCGATGAACGACAGCTTCGTCGATTTCGACCTGCTGGGTCAGGTGGATCCGGTCACGCTGGAGCTGCAGAAGCCGTCTATCTATTCCGAAAGCGTCTGGGAGGCGCGCAAGCATCGCGCGATCACACTGGGCCGTCAGGCGACCATCGACTGGATCGTTGTCACCAACCGTCTGGCCGTGGCCGAGGCCCGCAACCGTCGCCGTTTGGAAGAGCGGATGCAGAAACTGGCCAAGCGGGTCGGTTTCCGCGTCGGACCGGGTTTGCGCGACCGGGTCATTTATCGCGAGCTGTTCCCGTTCGGCCTGACGGTCGCTGACCTGTCGAATGACATCAGGCCCGTCGCCGTCTCGCTGGCCCATGTCGCGGCGCGGCAGGAGATGCGAAATCTGATGCAGGCGCTGGGCCTGGACGACGCCAGTCTGGCCCCGCTGGACGCCGCCGCCTAGTGGGGCTGATCTGGCTGGCCCTGGCCGCCGTGGGCGTCTGGGCGCTGGTGCGGCTGGGACGTCAGACCGAAGCGGCCCGGCGAGGGTATTGGCGCATATCCGCGACGTTGCTGAGTGCGGTGCTGTTGGCCGGGGGCGCGCTGGCCGCCTTCAAGGGCGTGTGGATTACGGCCATTGGCCTGGCCGGCGCCGGCCTGTGGCTGGCCGTCGCCTCGCGTCAGCGTCAGGTGGTTCGCCGCGATGAGGGGCTAAGCCTCGCCGAAGCCCGGTCCATTCTCGGGGTCGGCTCTGATGCCGGCGAGGCCGAGATTCAGTCGGCGTGGCGCCGGGCGGCCGCACGGGTTCATCCCGACCAGGGCGGCACCCAGGGCCTGGCCGCGCGGGTCAACGCGGCGCGGGATCGTCTGCTGAAACGCTAGAAGGCCTCAATCCGGGCGCACGACCATGCAGGTTACGCGCCGTTCCGACAGGGCCTCGCAGGCCGTCTTGGCCGCAGTCTCGGTCAGGCCGGTGAAGCGCGAACGATACCATTCACCTGCAGTCTGGACGTTGCGTTCGGCGCCCGTGAACTGGGTCCGGAAGCGACGATTGACCTCGCTCAGCCAGTCGCGCGCGGTCTTTTCATCCTTGAAGGCGCCGACCTGAACGGCCCAGCGTCCGGCCGGTGTGCGCGGGCGGGCAGGCGTGGCGGCGGGGCGCGAGGGGGTGCTGCGGGGGGCTGCGCCCGCCGAGCCACCATTTAG
>NZ_SDZL01000085.1 GCF_004210735.1 Brevundimonas sp. | reverse complement strand
GCCGGGTTGGCGACGCGTTCCAGAGCGATCTGGGACACGTGGACCAGGCCGTCCTTGGCGCCGAAGAAGTTCACGAAGGCGCCGAAGTCGACGACCTTCACGACCTTGCCGGTGTAGATGGTGCCGACTTCCGGCTCCGAGGCGATGGACTGGATCCAGGCCTTGGCGGCGTCGATCTTTTCCTGGTCGTTGGCGGCGACCTTGATGGTGCCGTCATCGCCGATGTCGATCTTGGCGCCGGTCTTCTCGACGATCTCGCGGATCACCTTGCCGCCCGAACCGATCACTTCGCGGATCTTGTCGACCGCGATCTTGATGGTCTCGATCTTCGGCGCGTGCTCGCCCAGTTCGGCGCGCGGCGCGTCCATGGCCTTGGACATTTCGTCCAGGATGTGGAGGCGGCCGGCCGAGGCCTGGGTCAGGGCCTGCTTCATGATCTCCTCGGTGATGCCGGGGACCTTGATGTCCATCTGCAGCGAGGTGATGCCTTCGCTGGTGCCGGCGACCTTGAAGTCCATGTCGCCCAGGTGATCTTCGTCACCCAGGATGTCGGACAGGATGGCGAACTCGCCAGACGGCTCCAGGATCAGACCCATGGCGATGCCCGAGACCGGACGGATCAGCGGCACGCCGGCGTCCATCAGGGCCAGCGACGAACCGCAGACCGTGGCCATCGAGGACGAACCGTTGGACTCGGTGATCTCCGACACCAGACGGATGGTGTAGGGGAAGTCTTCCTTGGTCGGCAGCATCGGACGGATCGCGCGCCAGGCCAGCTTGCCGTGACCGATTTCGCGACGACCGGGCGAACCCATGCGGCCCGCTTCACCCACCGAATAGGGGGGGAAGTTGTAGTGCAGCAGGAAGGATTCCTTGTAGGTGCCCGACAGGCTGTCGATGTACTGCTCGTCCTCACCGGTGCCCAAGGTGGCGACGACCAGGGCCTGGGTTTCGCCGCGCGTGAACAGCGACGAACCGTGGGTGCGCGGCAGGACGCCGACTTCCGAGACGATGGCGCGGACCTTGTCCAGGGCGCGGCCGTCGACGCGGTGCGCGTTCTCGATGATGTCGCGACGCAGGACTTCGGCTTCGCATTCCTTGAAGGCGGCCGAGAACTTGGAGCTGTCGACGCCGTCAGGCTTTTCTTCCGTCTTCACCAGGGCGGCCGAGGCGGTCTTCTTGGCCGCATCGACGCCGGCCCGGCGGTCGTATTTGCCGGGGTGGGTGTAGGCCTTCTTGATGTCTTCGCCGACCAGCTTCTTGATCGAGGCGACGACGTCCGAATGGTCTTCACCCTGGAAGTCGAAGGGCTCCTTGGCGGCGTGTTCGGCCAGGTCGATGATCGCGTCGATCACCGGCTGCATGCCGGCGTGGGCGAACATCAGCGCCTTCAGCATGGTGTCTTCCGAAAGCTCCTTGGCTTCGGATTCGACCATCATCAGGGCGTCCTGGGTGCCGGCGACGACCAGATCCAGATCCGAGGTCGCGATCAGGTCGATGTGCGGATTCAGAACCAGCTCGCCGTCGATCATGCCGACGCGCGCGGCGCCGATCGGACCCATGAAGGGCACGCCCGAGATCGTCAGGGCGGCCGAGGCGGCGACCAGGCCGACGATGTCCGGATCGTTCTCCATGTCGTGCTGCAGCACGGTCACGACGACCTGGGTCTCGTTCTTGAAGCCCTTGACGAACAGCGGGCGGATCGGACGGTCGATCAGGCGGGAGACCAGGGTCTCCTTCTCGGTCGGACGGCCTTCACGCTTGAAATAGCCGCCCGGGATCTTGCCGGCGGCGAAGGTCTTTTCCTGGTAGTTGACGGTCAGCGGGAAGAAATCCAGGCCCGGCTTGGGTTGGCGGCCGTACACGACGGTGGCCAGAACCACGGTCTCGCCGTAGGTCGCCAGCACGGCGCCGTCGGCTTGACGGGCGATGCGGCCGGTTTCCAGCGTCAGCGGGCGGCCCGCCCACTCGATCGTCTTGCGTTTGATATCGAACATTTTTCTTCTTTCAGAACCCGCGGGCGTATTCCCGTCGGGGGTGGAGCGTCAGGCGTTTTCGTCCTTCGGTCCCTGTGGACCCGGCGGCGTCATCGCAACCGGGCGGGTGATAGAGGACCGGTTTCGAGGCCCTCGCGTCTGCGCCATGAAATCCCGTGGCGCGCGGGTATCCTCTAGGTGCGGAACGAGGCGCGGACGTGACCGCCCGCGCCTCGAAAATCGTTTTCCGCTGCCGGTCGCGCCTTAGCGGCGCAGGCCCAGCTTGCCGATCAGAGCGGTGTAACGCTCACGGTCGGTCTTGCTCAGGTGATCCAGAAGACGACGACGCTGCGAGACCATCTTGAGCAGGCCGCGGCGCGAGTGGTTGTCCTTCTTGTGGGTCTTGAAGTGGTCGGTCAGGTTCGAGATGCGTTCTGACAGGATCGCGACCTGAACTTCGGCCGAACCGGTATCGCCGGTCGAACGGGCGTTGTCAGCAATGACCTCGCCCTTGCGTTGAGCGGTAATCGACATCGAGAGTCTCCATGCTGGAGCCCTGTCGCGCCGCCGTGGCGAACGCTAGGGGAGATTGAAAACACGGTCGGGTTCAAGCCGGCCGGCCCGCATCGAACAGAGTGCGACCAGGGTCTCTCCCTCGAAGGCGGAAACCGTTCGGGAGCCCGCGGAAAGCCGGCTCTTGAGGGTCTCAACCTGACGGGGGAGCAGAACGATCGGCCGTCCCTGCCTCAGCGAGAGGGCGTCCTGATCCGTAACGGCCAGCTCCGGGATGTCGTCCAGAGCGGTCGAAACGGGCAGCAGGCCCTCCAAGGCGGCGCCCTTATGCGCCAGATCGGCGAGAAAATCCAGCGTGACGGCGTTCTCGGCCCGGAACGGCCCCACACGCTCGCGTCTCAGGGCCGAGACATGCCCTTCGGCGCCCAGCAAGATCGCCAGATCCCGGGCCAGCGAGCGGACGTAAACGCCCTTGCCCGTGCGCATGGTGATCTCGACGTGGTCCGCGTCCGGCGCATCCGTCACAGCCGCCTCATGGATGACGACGCGGCGCGATTCCAGTTCAAATTCCGCGCCGTCGCGGGCCAGGTCATAGGCGCGCTGGCCATCCACCCGGATGGCCGAGAACTGCGGCGGGACCTGATCGATCTCGCCCACGAAGGTCGGCAGGGCCGCCTTCACCGCCTCGACCGAGGGCCGCACGTCGGACCGGCCGATGATCTCGCCCTCGCGGTCGATGCTGTCGGTCGAGACGCCCCAGTTGATGGTGAAGCGATAGACCTTTTCCGCGTCCATCATGAACGGCACGGTCTTGGTCGCCTCGCCCAGGGCGATCGGCAGGACGCCCGACGCCAGCGGGTCCAGCGTGCCCGCATGTCCTGCCTTCTGGGCATTGAACAGCCGACGGACGCGAGTCACCGCCTCGGTCGAGCCCAGCTCGAACGCCTTGTCCAGGCAAATCCAGCCGTTGACGATCTCGCCCTTCTTGCGACGGCCCATGGCTCAGTCTTCGCCCTGGTCGTCGGAACGTTCCAGGTCGGCCCTGACGCGAGGGTCGTCCAGCAGACGGTCGATATGGGTGGCCGCGTCGAAACTCTCGTCGTGGCGGAAGCGCAGGTCGGGCGTGAACTTCATGTCGATCCGGCGGCCCAGCACCCCGCGCAGGAATTTGGCGTGGGCGTTCAGCGCCTTGATGATCTCTGACTCGTGGCCTGCGGTCGGCGCGGCCTCGACCCCCGCCCCCAGCGGTTCGACGAAACAGGTCGCGTGCTTCAGGTCGGGGCTGAGGCGAACCTCGGTCACGGTGACGGACACGCCGTGCAGCGCCTCGTCGTGAATCTCCTCCTCACGCAGGATGTCGACCAGGGCGTGGCGGATCAATTCGCCGGCGCGAAGCTGGCGCTGCGACGGCCCCTGCGGGCCCGAGGCGTTGCGGGTGTGCTGTTTGCGGGCCATGCGGCCTCTCCTTGGTTCTCGCTCGCCGGGGATCGGACGCCGGCAGGGAAAGCGAAGGCGCGGGGTCTAGTCGGCCCGAACCGCCCTGTCCAGCGCTGCGGCGTCGGCGGCCCGCATCACCTCGCCCGAGGTCAGGCTGCGGAACGGCCGCACGGCCACCCCGCCGTGGTTCAGCACCTGGGCCGTCCAGTGGTTGCACAGATGGCCGATCCAGAAGGTCTCCCGGCTGGCGAAGAAGCGCGCTTCATCACCCGGCCGCGCTTCGATCAATCGGGCATGGCCGTCCGGCGTCAGGGTCAGCGACGCCTCGATCCGCGCCGCCATCGCCTCGAACCGCGCGGCAGGCAGGGTCAGGACAACGCGCCCTTCAGCGGGGAAGCGATGCAGGGGGTGCAGCGCCTCGGGGTCCAGCATGACGACCGATGGATTGCCGCCCGGCCGGAAAAAGGCCCGCGCGCCGTCGGGCAGACGGTCGCTGATCGGACTCTGGTCGACATAGAACCGCGCATCGCCCCAGCCGACCAGGATCCAATCCCCCGGCGGCAGACCGCGCACCGCCTCGGCCAGCGGCCCGCCCCGCGCCTCCAGCATCCCGCGCGGCACAGCCATGTCCGTGTGGAAGCCGTTATCCAGCAGATAGATGTCGACGGGTTCGCCGCCAGCGGCGGCGGTCAGCGGCGGGGGCGCCGATGTGCTGGTCCACAGGCCCGCCATCAACCCCAGCAGGGCGACGACCAGAAAGGCGGTCAGTCTCGACCCCATGCGATCCCCCCGGCCGGACGTCAGCGCGATGACGCCAGGGGCTCCGACGCGTCGCGGCCGGCCGCGGGTGGCATGGCCCATTCGCCGCGCCAGTCGTACTTCAGGCTGACGCAGTGGCGCAGCGTCCCGTCCGCCCAGCGCCCGACCACCTCCACATCCAGCGGCCGCCCCAGACGCACGGCGCCCAGGGCCAGCCAGGCCTCATCGGCGCCGGGACACAGGGCGCGCGTCAGACCCCGCCCGTCGCCCTCGGGCACGATGGAATAGACATCGCCGGCCGACGCCCCGGCAGGCAGGACGCCGCGGACGTTGGGGCCGCCCGGACGCATCTGCGCCGAGCCTCGGGCCGTCGTGGAGATCAGACTGCGCACCGCGATACCGCCAAAGAAACCGCGATCGACCTCCAGCGTCACGCCGCGCGTCAGCGCCTGGGTGACCCGGTCGGCGGCGTCATAGGCCAGAAAGCGCGTCTCGGCCCGCGCCTGGGGGGCGACCGCGACGGCGGCGAACAGGGACAGGGTCAGGACGATCTGGCGCATGCCCCTGTGTCCCGGCGCTCTGTGGCGGCAATACGGCAAGAAAAAACGCCGGGCTGCGGAGCCCGGCGTTTGTCCTCGAACAACGGTGCGGAACCGATGTCGCTCTAGTCCAGAGTGCGTTTGATCTCTTCGACCGTGAAGCACTCGATGTAGTCGCCTTCCTTGATGTCCTGGAAGCCCTGGAACTGCATGCCGCATTCCTGACCCGACTGGACCTCGTTGACCTCGTCCTTGAAGCGCTTGAGCGTGTTGAGCACACCCAGCTCCAGCACCACCACATCGTCGCGGATGATGCGGACGCGCGCGCCCTTGCGCACGACGCCTTCGGTGACGCGGCAACCGGCGATCTTGCCGATCTTGGTGATGTCGAACACCTGCAGGACCGCGGCGTTGCCCAGGAAGGTTTCACGCTGCAACGGCGCCAGCATGCCCGAGAGCACGCCTTTGATGTCGTCCAGCAGGTCGTAGATGATCGAGTAGTAGCGGATCTCGACGCCTTCGCGCTCGGCCAGGTCGCGGGCCTGTTTCGAGGCGCGAACGTTGAAGCCCAGGATCGGCGCACCGGCCGATTTGGCCAGGTTGACGTCGCTCTCGGTGATGCCGCCGGCGCTGGAATAGACCGTCCGGGCGCGAACCTCGTCCGTGCCCATCTTGTCCAGCGAGCTGACGATGGCTTCCGCCGAACCCTGCACGTCGGCCTTGATGACCACCGGCAGTTCCGAGACCTTCTTGGTCTGCAGGCGGGACATCATGTCCACCAGCGAGACCTGGTTGATGCCGCCCGTCGCCTTTTCGCGGCGGACGCGGTCACGATACTCGGTCAGTTCGCGGGCGCGGGCCTCGCTCTCAACCACGGCGAACGGCTCGCCCGGAGACGGGGCCTCCGACAGGCCCAGGATCTCGACCGGCACCGACGGGCCGGCCTCGGTCAGTTGCGCGTTGCGTTCGTCCAGCAGAGCGCGCGCCTTGCCCCAGGCGGAGCCGGCCACGACGATGGCGCCACGCTTCAGTGTGCCGCGCTTGACCAGAACGGTCGCGACGGGGCCGCGGCCCTTGTCCAGCTTGGCCTCGATGACCACGCCCTCGGCCGACCGCTCGGGGTTGGCGCGCAGGTCCATGATCTCGGCCTGGACCAGGATGGCCTCAAGCAGACCGTCCAGGTTGGTGCGGTTCTTGGCCGACACCTCGATGATCTGGGTGTCGCCACCCAGGCTCTCGGCGATGACTTCGTACTGCAGCAGCTCGTTGACGACCTTGAGCGAATTGGCGTCCGGCTTGTCGATCTTGTTGACCGCCACGATCAGCGGCGCATTGGCCGCCTTGGCGTGCTGGATGGCCTCGATCGTCTGGGGCATGACGCCGTCGTCGGCGGCCACGACCAGAACCACGATGTCCGTCACATTGGCGCCGCGCGCCCGCATCGCCGAGAAGGCGGCGTGGCCCGGGGTGTCCAGGAAGGTGACCCGCTGGCCGTCCTCCAGGCGCACCTGATAGGCGCCGATGTGCTGGGTGATGCCGCCGGCTTCGCCGCCCGCCACATCGGTGGTGCGCAGTGCATCCAGCAGGCTGGTCTTGCCGTGGTCGACGTGACCCATGATGGCCACGACGGGCGGACGCGGCGTGGTGGCGTCCTCGTCGTCGGCGGCGGCCAGGAAGCCCGTCTCGACGTCGGATTCCGACACGCGCTTGACCGCCATGCCGAACTCTTCGGCCACCAGCTCGGCGGTATCGGAGTCGATCACGTCGTTGATCTTCATCATCAGGCCCTGACGCATCAGGAATTTGATGATGTCGACGCCGCGGATAGCCATCCGGTTGGACAGCTCCTGCACGGTGATGACGTCGGGGATGACCACTTCACGCGCGGCCTTGGGCGCATCGGTCGAGCCGCCCTTGCGCTTTTCCTTCTCGCGTTCGCGGGCCCGGCGAACCGAGGCCAGCGAGCGCATCCGCTCGGCGGTGTCGCCGTCGCCGGCGACCGACTGGATGGTCAGGCGGCCTTCGCGGCGCTTGGGTTCGCCACGGGTGCGCGACACGGCCTTGCCCGGACCGGCGTCGGCGAAGCGGCGATCGCGATCGTCCTCGCGACCGGCGGGACGGCCGAAGCCGGTTCCCGGCGCGCGGCTGGGACGGGCGACTTCCGGCGTGGCCGGCGGCTGGTTCGGGGCGGGGCGGCCGCCGGGACCGGTGCGCGGCGCACCTGGACGGGCGGCGCCGGGGGCCGGACGCGGATTGAGGGCCGAATAGCGAACGGTCTCGCTGCCGCCGCTGCGCGGACGACCGGCGGCTGCGCCTGCGCCACCGGCGCGGGGCGGACGAGCGTCGGCGACGGGACGATCGGTCGCCTCCTCACCACGGCCTTCCAAGGCCTGTTCACGGGCGGAACGGCCGCCGAAGGCAGGGCGCTCGATCGGGGTGCGGCCGGGGTTGCCGGACGGCAGCTTGGGCGCGCGTTGACCGAAATTGACCGCCGGACGCGTCGGCGGGGCCGGACGCGCGGGGGCGGCCGGAGCGGCCGGGG
>NZ_SDZL01000084.1 GCF_004210735.1 Brevundimonas sp. | reverse complement strand
ATGATCTCGCCCAGCTTGGAGATGCCCTCGCCGTACATGATGTCGAAGATGACCTCGCGGAACGGCGGGGCGACCTTGTTCTTGACCACCTTCACGCGGGTGGTGTTGCCGACCACTTCGTCGCGGTCCTTGATCGCGCCGGTGCGGCGGATGTCCAGGCGGACCGAGGCGTAGAATTTCAGCGCATTGCCACCCGTCGTGGTCTCAGGGCTGCCGTACATCACGCCGATCTTGTGACGGATCTGGTTGATGAACAGCACGATGCATTTCGACTTGGAGATCGAGGCGGTCAGCTTGCGCAGCGCCTGGCTCATCAGACGGGCCTGCAGGCCCGGCAGGCTGTCGCCCATCTCGCCCTCGATCTCGGCGCGGGGGGTCAGGGCGGCGACCGAGTCGATCACCACGATGTCCACGGCGCCCGAGCGCACCAGGGTGTCGACGATCTCCAACGCCTGTTCGCCCGTGTCGGGCTGCGACACCAGCAGGTCATCCAGATTGACGCCCAGCTTTTGCGCATAGATCGGATCCAGCGCGTGTTCGGCGTCGACGAAGGCGGCCACGCCGCCTTTCTTCTGGACCTCGGCCACGGTGTGCAGGGCCAGGGTGGTCTTGCCCGAGGATTCGGGGCCGAACACCTCGATCACCCGGCCGACCGGCAGGCCGCCGATGCCCAGCGCCATGTCCAGACCCAGCGAGCCGGTCGAGACGCTTTCGATCTCGGCCACCACGCCGGCCTTGCCCAGTTTCATCACAGAGCCCTTGCCGAAGGCGCGATCGATCTGGGCGATCGCCGCCTCAAGCGCGCGCTGCTTGTCGCCGTCTTCCTTGCCCACCAGTTTCAAAGCCGCCTGTGCCATTGCCTTGCTCTCCCTTGCCATGATTCCCATCGATGCTCGGGAGAGACCCGCCGTGGACCCGCTCCCTTGTGAGACCCACTATGGTCATGGTTTGTTCCGGTTGCCAATATGTTCTTTTTTGCGTTCCGGCCGTGCTGCGACCGTTTCTGACGTCTAGCGATTTTGGCTAGGCAAGGCGGGGATGGCCCGGCGCCCGACCGCGGCTAGCGTCGCCGTATGACCGCGTCGTTCCGCACCGGATGCCTGCGCCTGATGCTGCTGATCGCGGCGGTGGCTTTCTGCCTGTGGTCGTGGATCATGCTGGCGCGCCTGTTCTTCTGAACAGAAGCCTTCCCCTCGAGGGGAAGGGGGCTCAAGTGATCGGCCGACGCCAGGCGACGATGCCGACGGTCGAGATCTGGACCGGTTCGCCGTTCTGGTTGCGGGTCTCGGAGCGGGTGCGAACGATGCCCCGGTCCGGCTTTGACTTCGACGGGATGATCTCCAGCACCTCGACGTGCAGGGTCAGCACGTCGCCCGGCCGGGTCGGGCGCGGCCAGACGGTCTCGCCGCCCGTGCCGATCAGTCCGCCGACGAAGGGCACGCTGGCCACCAGCATCTTCATCGTCAGCGCCGCCGTGTGCCAGCCGCTGGCCGCCAGACCGCCGAACAGGCTGTCCCTGGCGGCGTCTTCGTCCAGATGGAAGGGCTGGGGATCGTATTCGGCGGCGAAGGCCTTGATGGCCTCGGTCGTCACGTTCACCGGGCCGCCGGTGAAGGTCTGGCCGACGTGCAGATCATCGAGATAGAGGGGCGTCGCGGTCATAACGCTGTCTTACGCCCTTCAGCCCCGCACCGCGATCAGCGACTTGGTCAGCGGGCCGACCTTTTCATCATGGTGGGCGGCGTCGGGATACAGGAAGCGGAACTGGGTCTTGTCCAGCAGCCGGGCGTGCTGGACATCGCGCATGGCGGCGCCGACGTCGGCGGCCTTTTCCGAGAAGCCGTGCGGGCGCCGTATCAGGGCGCGGGCGCGGCTCTGCTCGCTACGCCAGTGGAAGAAGGGGGCCGAGAAATGCGGCTCGATCGGGAACCAGAAATAGGGCGTCTGGGCATAGTAGCGCGCGGCCAGACGGCGGCACTCGCCGGCGAAGGCCTCCATCCGCACCCAGTCGCCGACATGTTCAATCACCGAGTTGGAATGGACCAGGTCGAAGCTGCCGTCGGCGTATTGGGGCAGGGCGCACGCGTCGCCCTCGACCGCCGTGAACATCGCCTGATCCCAGACCTGACCTGTGCCGAACGGATTGACCAGGGTGACATGCACCCCCCTGGCCCGCAGCATTTCGGCGTCGAACAGCCGCCAGTATTCGGCCTCGCCGCCCAGGTCGATGATCCGCACCGCGCCCTTTTCGGCATGGATCGCCGCGATCAGTTCGACGATCCGCCGGCTGCGCGCCCGGCGAAAGCGCGACACTAGCGAATTGGGGTCGTCGTTGTCCTGAAGCGCGTGGATGAAGTTCATGGATCGAGGTTAGCCGGCGCAGGTTAAGGGCGGCCTACTCATCCTCCCCTGCGTAGCGGGGGAGGGGGACCGCGGAGCCCGGACAGGGCGACGGGGTGGGGCGAGTTCAAGCGCTGCGGATGGTTCCGCCCCCACCACCATGCTGCGCATGGTCCCCCTCCCCCGTGAACGGGGGAGGATCGAAGGATCTACGCCGCCCGGCGGGCCGCTGTCGGGGCCTTGACGAACAGGCCCTTGCGGCCGGCGACGGGGCGGAAGGCGACGCTGTCCGCCTCGGGGCGTTCGTCGGGACCCAGGAACAGGCAGCCGTCGTCCACCAGCCGCCGCTCCAGCGCGTCCAGCAGCCGCGCGCGGCGCGCGGGATCCATGTCGGTCATCACATGGCGGCAGAAGATGACGTCGAAGCGCGGCGTATCGGCGGACGGATCGTCCAGCAGGTTGGCGCGCTCGAACCGCACGACGGCGCGCAGGGTGTCGCGGGCGGTCCAGTTGTCCTCGTCCGGCTCGAACCAGCGCAGCATGGCGCGGGCCGACAGGCCGCGCTGGATCTCGAAACCGGTGTAGAGGCCGGCGCGGGCCTTCTCCAACGCGCGCTGGGACAGGTCGGCGCCGACGATTTCGGCCGCCGCGCCCGCCTCGTCGGCGGCCATGGCCAGGGAATAGGCTTCCTGACCGGTCGAGCAGCCGGCCGACCAGATGCGAACCCGGCCGCCGGGCCGCGCGCGGGCAAGAGCCGGCAGCAGTTCGCCGGACAGCACGTCGAACGCCGCGCGGTCGCGCCGGAACCAGGTCTCGGGGTTCAGCAGCGCCTCGATCACAGCCCACCCCAGCGAGGCGACCGGCTTGGACCACAGGGACGCCAGCATGGCCTCGACGTTGTGGAAGCCTTCGCGACGCGCCACAGGCCCCAGCCGGTGTTCGGCCAGGTTGATCCGGTCCCGCGTCAGCCGGAAGCCGGCGCGGGTCAGAAGCAGGGTCTGCAGGCGGTCAAAATCCTCGGGCGTCATTCCGTCAGGCGGCCCCCACCTCGACGAATTTGGACTGCAGCACTTCGCCGTCGAACGGCTTCATCACATAGTCGTCGGCGCCCGCCGACAAGGCCTCAGCGATGCGCTCGGGCTGGCTTTCGATGGTGCAGAACAGGACCTTGGGCCGGTCGCCGCCCGGCAGCTGGCGCAGGCGGCGCAGGAAGGTCAGGCCGTCCATCACCGGCATGTTCCAGTCCAGCAGCACGACCTCGGGCATGGCGGCGGTGCAGTAGCTCATGGCCTCGGCGCCGTCGCCGGCTTCGTCCACCTCGAACCCCAGGCCCTCGACGATGCGCCGCGCGACCTTCCGGATGATCCGGCTGTCGTCGACGATCAGACAGATTCTGGCGTCCACGGACGTTCCCCCTGAAGTCGGAACTTCGCCTGAAGTTCGTCGCATGATGGTCGCTCAGTCCGGTTAACGACCGGTTGGGAATTGGCCTTAAGCCGGCATTGACCCTGTTATTGAAACCCGGCCGTCCTCGCTGGCGACGGTCAGGGCCCCGCCCGCCTCGTTCAGGGTCAGCCACAGCCAGAAGGGCTGAATCCACTGCCCCGCCAACCCTTCGACCAGCCGCTGGCCCGCCAGGCCGGTGACGGCCTCGGGTTTCAGCCGGGCGCGCGCGCCCTCGGCCCGGCCTTCCAGGGTCACGGTCGCGTCATCACGCCGCACCGACACCACCGCCGTTCCGCCCGACGGCAGGGCGCCCATGGTCAGATAGGCCAGGTTCACCAGCGCCCGGGCTTGCGGCTTGGAGAATTGCTCGGCGTCGTCGATGCGCCAGTCCATCACGGCGCGCCCGCCCTCGACCATGCCGCTGACCAGGCCGCGCAGCTCATGTCCTGCAAACCGTTCGGACGAGGTGGCGGCGCCGAAGGCGACCCGCGCGAAATGCACCAGCGCCACCATCTTGCGCGCGCTCTGCTCAATCAGGCCCAAGGCGTCGTCGCGCATGTCCTGCGCCGACGGATCATTCAGCAGGTCCAGCCCCGACATGATGGCGCCGGACGGGCTGATGAAGTCATGGCACAGCTTGGCCGCCACATAGGTCGCCAGTTCGGCGCCGTCGACAGGCAGGGCGGCAAGATCGTCGGCCGCGCTCGAGGCGTCGGCCATGCTGGTCTGGGTCAGGGTCATCGCGCCGAAAGACATCGTGAAGGGTTAACCAAACCCTGACGTGATTTGCCGGTTCGTGAAACCGCCCTGATGGGCTATCGAGCGGCGATCATGAACATCCTGTCCGACCCCGCCGCAGATCCGACGTTTCACGAGGCGCTGGCCGACATCGCCGAGGCCGCGGCCGCCGTCATCCTGCCCTACTGGCGCACGGGCGTGGAGGCCGAGAGCAAGGCCGACGACAGTCCTGTCACCCGCGCCGATCGCGAAGCCGAGGCCCTGATCCTGTCGCGACTGGCCGCCCTGTGGCCCGAGATTCCGGCCGTGGCCGAGGAAGACGCCGCCGCCAACGGCCTGCCCGATCAGGCCGCATCCCTGTTCTGGTTGATCGATCCGCTGGACGGCACGCGCGGCTTTGTTCAGGGGCGGGAGAGCTTCACCGTCAACATCGCCCTGATCCGCGACGGCGTCCCCGTGGCGGGTGTGGTCAGCGCCCCGGCGACGGGCCACAGCTGGCGCACGGGTCTGGATGCGGGCCGCCCCGCCGCCTTCATGCGCCGCTTCGGGGCCGAGGGCGTCGAGCCGTGGCGCCCGATCCGCGTGCGCGACCGCCCGCAGGAAGGCATCGCCCTGCTCAGCCACAGCATGACCGACGAGGAAGCGCTGCGACTGGCGCGCCGCCACGGCTGTCTCCAGTGGCAGGGCACGGATTCCTCGCTGAAATTCTGCCTGATCGCCGAGGGACGGTTCGACGTCTATCCGCGCACCGGCCCCACGTCGGAATGGGACACGGCAGCCGGTCAGGCGGTGCTGCAGGCCGCCGGCGGCCGTGTTCTGGCCGAGGACGGCCAGCCCCTGCGCTACGGTAAGCCCGGCTTCGCCAACGGCGGGTTTGTGGCGCTGGGCGGCTAGGTCAGCCCAGCGTCTGCGCCTCCAGCCGGCGGCCCAGGGCGGCGGCGGCTTCGGACAGCAGGGGCACGCCCAGTTCGCGCGCGACCTCGCCCGCCTCCAGCACGCCCAGGCTGACTGGCCCGATGGCGGCGCCCGTCATCTCGGCCCGCGCCAGGGCGATACGGCCCAGCGCCATCTGATCCACGGCCCAGTCCAGCGGCGCCGATGGCCCATGCCGGGCGGCCAGACCCCGCCGCAGTCGGCCTTCGATCGTCATCAGCGTCGACAGGTCGCCGCAGGCCTCGGCCAGGGCGATCTCGAAACCCGTGCGGCGTTCGCGCGCCAGGGCGCCCAGGATCAGGCCGCCGTCCGCGCTTAGCGCCTCGGCCTGGATCAGGGTCGTCGCGCCCGTCGCCTCTTCCGCCCGGACCACCTGCACAGCGACCCAGTCCAGCGGGCTGTGGTCGGGGGTGAACTGATCGGCGGCGGCGTCGAACATGGCCTGGGCCTGGATCGCGGCGGCCGCATCATCGGCCAGCGTCGCCAGCGCGGCCAGACCGGCGCCACACAGGGCCAGGGCCCGCGCGCGGGTCAGGGGCCGGTATTCCGGCGCAGCAGCCTCGACCAGGGCGCGCAGGTCGCGTCCGGCCTGATCCAGCAGGCGCGGATCGCGCTGGGCCATCCCGGCCTCCAGCGTTAAGGCGGCGCGGTCCAGCCGCAATTCTTCTCCGGCGATGGCGCCCGGCTCCAGATCATGCAGGGCCGCGTCCATCAGGGCGGCCGCGTCCATCCGCGCGCCCAGCGGCAGGGACAGGCGCGCCTGACGCGCCCGCACCCGCGCATGGACCGCCGCTACCAGGGCCGCCGCGCCGCCGCGCCGTCCCGGATGGGCCCCGGCCAGATCGGCCAGCGCCATCTCCAGATGCTGCGGGCCGCCGAACAGATCGAAGGCCAGCATGCGCGACAGGGCGCTCTCGACCGCCGCGCGGGCTTTCTGGTCGTCGCCGTGGGCGATGCGCGCGGCGTCGCCCGCCGCGCCACGGGCGCGGTCCAGGCTGGCCGACCGGCCGGTGCGCCGCGCGTGTTCCCGCCACAGGGCGGCGGCGCGCATCCACGCATGGAAGGGGTGGGCGCAGGACACGCGACCGGCGTCGATCGCCTGCTGGCGCGCCTCGGCCTCGACCAGATTGACGCCGACCAGCTCCAGCCAGCCCAGGTCGTCGCTCTCGCGCGCCTGGGCGAACAGCCGTCTCAGGTCCTTGCCGAATTCGAACATATGGGCCGCAGCCTCCGGATCGTCCCGCTTCGGGACCGCGGGGGCGTTCCCGCCCCGTCACCAGCAAACGCAGCGCCGCGCCAGTGGTTCGCCTGGGGTTCGCGAAGGAATTCAACCGGCGGGGGATCAGTCCTGTCTGCAGGTCAGTCCAGCCTGGGCGTCAGGCGGCGGCAACGGTCCAGCTCGGCGCGTGCGGCGGCGTCGCCGCTGCTCAGCTGGCGGACCGAAATGATGCGGGCGCGGGTCTGGTCGCCCTCGGCCAGGACGGTCGATCGCCCGGACGCCTGGGCCGCCTGCATCGCCGCCAGCGACCAGTACAGCGCCGCATCGAACAGGGCGCGGCCCTCGCCGCTCTCGCCGCCCTCAAGCTCCGACGCCGCCTGGGTCAGGCCCGCACACCGCACCGACTGGTCATAGGAGATCAGCGCCGGCCCCGGCTGGGACTGCGGCGCGATCAGGACCGACGCGGCGGCGAGAACGAGCAACATGAACACTTGGCTCCACGACGCGCCCCGCGCCGCTTCACCCCTACAGAACCACGACCGTGTGACGGAGGAAAGGCGCCGTAATCGACTAGAGGCGCCGCCGCGTTCAGCCCCGTTCCTTGGTCTTCGTGAAGGCGATCCGGGGGAAGCGTTCGCCGACGTAGCCGGTCTCCCAGCTGGACTTGGCCAGGAAGACGGGCTGGTTGTCGATGTCGGCGGCCATCTGGGGCCGGTATTTGCCGGCGAAGTCGTCCAGGTCGGCCTTGTCGCCGCCTATCCAGCGCGCCTCGGCATAGGGCGACGGCTCGAAGATGACGTCCAGGCCGTATTCCTCGCCCAAGCGGTCGGCCATGACCTCGAACTGCAGCTGGCCGACGGCGCCGACGATGAAGTCGCTGCCCAGTTCGGGGCGGAACAGCTGGGTCACGCCTTCCTCGGCCAGACCTTCCAGCGCCTTCTTCAGGTGCTTGGCCTTCAGCGGATCCTTGACCCGCACGCGTTGCAGGATTTCGGGCGCGAAATTCGGCAGGCCCGCGAACCGGACCAGACCGCTCTCCGACAGGCTGTCGCCGACGCGCAGCACGCCGTGGTTCGGAATGCCGATCACGTCCCCGGCATAGGCGTCCTCGGCCAGTTCGCGGTCGCTGGCGAAGAACATGATGGGGGCGTTCACCGATAGCTGCTTGCCGGTGTTCTGGACCTTCAGCTTCATGCCGCGCTTGAAGCTGCCCGAGGCCATGCGGAACATGGCGATGCGGTCGCGGTGGTTGGGGTCCATGTTGGCCTGGACCTTGAACACGAAGCCGGTCACCTCGGCGCTGCCCGGCTCGACCACGACATCGACGGGGGCGGGGGCGTTG
>NZ_SDZL01000127.1 GCF_004210735.1 Brevundimonas sp. | reverse complement strand
TGGTGAGTTGTCGGAGGCAAAATGCAGACGCGCGTGTCAAACACGTAATGACGACACGGTGAGGCGCGCGTAAGCGGGCGGCGATAGGGGCGGGGCCTTGCGTCTGCCGCGCGCGCGACTGACGCTTTCCCCGGCGTTGGGGCGGTACGGGCTGCTCTCCGTTGCTTGAGCTTTGTGGGGGTGGCAGTCTTGCTTGAGACAGGGAGACACGCATGACCATTCCGGCGGTGATTGAGCGGTGGCATCGGATTGCGCTGGAGCGGCGGTCGGATGAGCTGGCGGGCATCCTGGCGGAGGATGCGGTGTTTGAGTCTCCGGTCGTGCATACGCCTCAGCAGGGGCGGGCGATCGTCGAGGCTTATCTGCGCGGGGCCCTGCAGGTGTTGAACACGGAGCACTTCCGCTATGGCGGGGAGTGGGTCTCGCTGGTGGATGGCTCGCGGCCGGAGGGGGCCGGGTCTGCCGTGCTGGAGTTCTACTCCGAGATCGACGGGATCAAGATCAATGGCGTCGATATCATCGCGTGGAATGATGCGGGGCTGATCACGCACTTCAAGGTGATGGTGCGGCCGCTGAAGGCGATCAACATCCTGCACCAGAAGATGGGCGAGTATCTGGTGCGCGTGGGCGCGGTGAAGCTGAAATAGAGGCGGAGCGGGCCGGCGGCTGGGGCTTGCCGGGCGCTTTATCCTACAGCTGATCCTGCGAAAGGCGTGGCGCTTCAGGGCGCTGGGCGGGCGCGAAAAAAAAGTTATCCTACACCGCAGTGACCTGGGTGAATCATCGGCCTCGCAGAGGAGGCGATGATGGCGCGATCGCGTGTCGAGTTGATGGGTCTGGAGTTCGAGGCGGAGCGGCTGGTGCGCGCGGGGGAGTCGCGGGCGGAGGTGTCGCGCGTGCTGGGCGTGTCTGTGCAGACGCTGGCGGGGTGGGCGCTGCGGGGCGGTTGGCGGCGCAAGGATATCGAGCTGGAGAAGTCTGGCACGATCACGCGGCGGGTGATCCGCAATGTGGCGGCGGGGCATGTGTGGGCGGAGGCGCGGCGGGCTCTGGAGGCGGAGCAGGCGGAGGTGATGCGTGAGGTGGGCGTGGCGATGGCGGCAGGCGATGGCGTGGGGCTGGCGCGGCTGATGGTTGCGGCGCCGGAGGGGATGCGGGCGCGGCCTGTGCTGGAGGGCGAAGCGGTGGTGGTCGCGGGGCCGGGTCTGAGCGCGCGGCATGGCGAGGTGCCGCTGGAGGGCGTGATGTCGGAGGAGGCGTTCTTTGCGGCGCACGATGGGGAAGAGGAGGATGACGGCTGGGAGGATGGGGCGGTGGCGGATTGAGGTTGGGGCGGGATTGCTGTCTGATCGCGGGCTCATGGTTGAGGGAGCCCGTGCGATGCGGATGATGCTGGGAGCTGTGGCGGCGCTGGTGCTGGGCGCTTGCGCGGGGGCGGCCGGGACGAGCGATGCGCCGCTGGTGCGCGTGGCGGGCGGAGAGGTGCGGGGCGAGTTTGCGGGCGGGGTAAACGTGTTCCGCAACATTCCGTTCGCGGCGGCGCCCGTGGGAGATCTGCGCTGGGCTGCGCCGCAGCCGGTGGAGAGCTGGAGCGGCGTTCGCGATGCGGTGACGGTGGGGACGTCTTGTCCGCAGACCATGCCGGCGGATGGATCGCCCAATGGCGGCGGCGCGTATGGGCCGACGTCGGAAGATTGCCTGCAGCTGAATGTGACGGCGCCGCGCGATGCCG
>NZ_SDZL01000083.1 GCF_004210735.1 Brevundimonas sp. | reverse complement strand
GGTCGCGCCTTCGACAAAGGTCGAGCCTTCGAACTCATAGAGCCAGACGCCCGAGAACTGACGGGTCGAGCCGTCGATGCGGGCGGCCGAGCATGAGGACAGCGCCAGGGCGAGCGCGAGCGGGATGATCCATCTGAGGGTCATGGCGGTCAGGCCTTTGTCCGCTTCGCTACGTTCCGGGCGACGGCGGCCTGGATCAGGGTCGTGAAGGCGGGCTCGTCCAGCACGTCGGTTTCGCGGATATCGATGGGTGTTTCCTTCCAGGCTGGCGTTGAACAGGCCGGTGGGGTCGGGCAGGGCGGCGCCGTGGGCGAAGGTCAGTTTGACCACGGCCTTGTAGGTCTCGGTGCACAGGATTCCGTCGTGCGACCAGACGGGCGTGCCGCGCCATTTCCATTCCTCGACCACGGCCGGATCGGCGGCGTGGATCAGGGCGCGGACATGGGCCAGGGTCCGGCCGCGCCAGTCGGCCAGTTCGGCGATGCGGGCGTCGATCAGGGCGGAGGCGTCCGACATGGCTACATCTTCTCGCCGGGCAGGCGGGCGGCCTGGCGCAGCCAGTCGGCGAACTGGTCCTGATCCCAGGCGTCGTCTTCGTGGATGTGGAAATAGCGGACGGTCTGATGCCTGGACGCCACCGGGGGCGGGGGCGTCAGGGCGCCGCCGTTCAGGAAGGCGACCTTCACATAGCGGTCGAAGCAATGAAGGCTGAGGAACCAGCCGTCCTGATCCGGCGCGCCATAGAGGGGCGAGTTCCATTTGACCGCCTTGCGCACGCCGGGGATTTCGCGCGCGATCAGGTCGTCGACGGCGCGGCCGACGGCGCTTTTCCAGCCGGGCATAGCGGCGATGTAGGCCTGGACCGGGGCGTCGCCGTCGCCTTTTGCGATCTGGGGATTGCCGCCTGAGAGCAGGACGGGTTCGGTCTGCTGGGTCATGGGTGGGAGACTAGCGTCAGGCGGCCGACCTGGCCAACCGTATGGCGAACCGGGCGAGTCGCGTTCGTCGAGATTCCACGCCTTTCGAGCCATTGGTCGCATTGGTCTGGGGGCGCAGCGTCCCTACATGGGCGCGATGGATTCCCTGCTTCAGTCGATCGCCGATTTCATCGCCCGCAACGCAGTTTGGGCGGGGGCGCTGCTGGGGGCGGTGACCTTTATGGAGTCACTGGCGGTGATCGGCGCCTTCATCCCCGCGACCGGCCTGCTGGTGGCGGCGGGCGCCATGGTGGCGACGGGCACGCTGGATCCGATGAACGTCATCCTGGGCTGTGTCACCGGGGCGGTGCTGGGCGACGCGGTGTCGTTCTGGCTGGGGCGGCGGCTGGGGGTGAAGGCGCTACGCTGGCCGGCGCTGGTTCCGCATCGGCGCAAGCTGGCGTGGACGCGGCTGTACTGTCGCCGCTACGGCTTCGCCTCGATCTTCATCGGCCGGTTCTTCGGGCCGCTGCGGGCGTTCGTGCCGCTGATGCTGGGTGTGTTGCAGATGCGCAACCGGACGTTCCAGACGGGCAATGTGCTGTCGGCCTTTGTCTGGGTGCTGGCCATGTTGGCGCCTGGCTATCTGGCGGCCAAGGGGCTGGCGCGGCTGGAGGCGATGACCGAGGCGCACGGGCCGACCCTGTGGGTGCTGGGCGGCGCCGGGGCGGTGGTGCTGATCGTGCTGGCGATGAAGGGGCTGAAGGCGCGGGCGGCGCGCCGCGACCCGGTGCTGGCGGGCGCGACCCGGGACTGAGGCGCCGGTTCGGCGTAGATTGGTCGCAGGACTGTAACGCTACAAATGTAGCGGATGTATGGGTCGGTCTTCTCAGCCAGGAGATCGACGTGAAACGGATCGCGACAGCGTGGATGGCGGCGGCGCTGACCCTGACGGCGGGGCAGGCGCAGACCCAAACCTTGGCGCAGGTTCCCGCGCGTTCCGTCGACGCCCTGTTTTCGCAGTGGACGGCGCCCGGCGCGCCGGGGTGCGCGGTGGCGGTGACGCGGGCGGGCGAGGTGGCGTTCACCGGCGCCTATGGCCAGGCGGTGATCGAGACCGGGAGGGCGAACACACCCACGACGGCCTTCCACATCGCCTCGGTGTCGAAACAGTTCACGGCGTTCGCGATCCAGCTGCTGGCGGCCGAGGGGCGGCTGTCGCTGGACGACGACGTGCGCAAATACGTGCCCGAGCTGCATGATTTCGGCGCGCCGATCACGGTCAGCCACCTGCTGCATCACACCAGCGGCCTGCGCGACCAGTGGGAGCTGCTGGTCATGCGCGGGCGGCGGCACGAGGACACGATCAGCCAGAAGGACGTGCTGACCGCCCTGTTCGCCCAGCGCGAGCTGAACTTCACGCCCGGCGAGCGGTTCGCCTATTCCAACTCGAACTACAGCCTGCTGGCCCTGGTGGTGGAGCGGGTGTCGGGGCAGGCGTTCGCCGATTTCATGGCGGCGCGGGTGTTCCAGCCGCTGGGCATGACCGACACCTGGATCAGCGCGGATCATCATCGCATTCGCGCGGGCCAGGCCGGGCCCTATGCGCCCGCGAGGGAGGGGTTCGAGCGGCGCTATCTGCCCTATTCCAACTATGGCGCGACGGGGGTGCGGACCTCGGCGGCGGACATGGCCCGCTGGATGATCCAGATGGATCGCGGGACCGTGGGCGGGGCGGCGGTGCGGGCGGCCATGGCCGAGGCGGGCGCGCTGGATGACGGGTCGCCGACGCCCTATGCCGCGGGCCTGATCCCCGGCGTCTATCGCGGGATGCGGACGCTGGAGCATGCGGGGATCGACCCCGGCTATGCCGCCCATCTGCTGACCTTGCCGGATGCGCATCTGGGGGTCGCCGTGATGTGCAATGTCGAGACGAACGGGCTGCGCGAGACGGCGCGGCGGATCGCGGACCTGTACCTGGGTGCAGCGTCGGCGCCGGGGACGACAAGGCTGGTGGGCGAGGGACTGCCGATCGCGGCGTTTGCGGGATCGTATCGCGACCCGGACGGCCTGCCGTTCGCGATCGAGCTGCGCGACGGCAAGCTGTTCCTGCAAGGCCAAGACGAGATGGAACCGCTGGGCGGCGGGGCGTTCAGGCTGAAGGGGCCGGGCATGGACGGATCAGGGCTGGAGATGAGCGTGCGGGCGACGACCAGGGCCGGCCCGCCGGACATGGTCCTGCATGAGCCCGATTTTGACCGCATCCTGACGCGGGTTCCGACGCGATCCGCCCCGACGCTGGGAGGCGAGGCGCTGGCCGCCTATCGCGGGGCCTATTACAGCCCCGAGCTGGGGGTGGTGCTGCGGGTCGAGATGCGCGGCGAGCAGCTGTGGTTCGTGTCGCCGGGGCTGGAGGCGCCGTTGCTGCAGCCACCGGAGCTGCTGCGCGAGGCGGACGTTTTTTTCACCCCGTCGCCGATGGGCTGGCTGCGGTTTGTGCGCGACGGGGCGGGGGCGATCACCGAGGTGTCCGCGACCAACGGCCGGGTGGTGGCGCTGCGGTTCCTGAAGATCGAAGCGCCGGGTCTTTAGGGGTCAGTCGAACAGCACCACCTGGCGTACGGCGTGGCCGTCGGCCAGGGCGTCGAAGGCGGCGTTGATGTCGTCCAGTTGCAGCGTGCCGCTCATCAACCGGTCCACGGGCAGGCGGCCCTGACGGTACAGGGCGACGTATCGGGGGATGTCGCGGCTGGGGACGCAGGTTCCGATATAGCTGCCCTTCAGCGTGCGTTCCTCGCCGACCAGCGAGACGACGTTGACGGCCAGCGCCGCGTCGGGCGGGGGCAGGCCGGCGGTGATGGTGGTTCCGCCGCGGCGGGTCATCTTCCACGCCGCCTCCAGCGCGCGGACCGAGCCGGCCATTTCGAACACGAAGTCGGCGCCGCCGTTGGTCAGGGCGCGGACCTGATCGACGGCGTCGGGATCGGCGGCGTTGACAGTGTGAACCGGGCCGAGCGAGCGGGCCAGCGCCAGCTTGTCCGGATTCAGGTCGACGGCGATCACGGGCGATGCGCCCGAGGCCAGGGCGCCCAGCACGCTGGCCAGGCCGACGCCGCCCAGGCCGATGACCACGGCGCTCTGCCCCGCCCTTATCCCCGCCGTATTCACCACCGCCCCGACGCCGGTCAGGACGGCGCAGCCGAACAGGGCCGCCTCGGCGAACGACAACGCCGGGTCGATCCGGACCAGCGAGCGGCGCGAGACGATGGCGTGCTCGGCGAAGGCCGAGCAGCCGAGGTGATGGTTCAGCGTCTCTCCGCCCACATGCAGGGCGCGATGGCCACTCAGCAGTTCGCCCTTGCCGTTGGCGGCGGCGCCCGGCTCGCACAGGGCGGGACGGCCCCCGGCGCAGGGATCGCAGTGACCGCACGACGGCATGAAGACCATGACGACGTGGTCGCCGATGTTCAGGTCGGTCACGCCTTGGCCCAGCGCCTCGACCACGCCCGCCGCCTCGTGCCCCAGGGCCATGGGCAGGGGGCGCGGGCGGTCGCCGTTGATGACCGACAGGTCCGAGTGGCACAGGCCCGCCGCCTTGATCGCCACCCGCACCTCGCCGGGGCCGGGATCGTCCAAGGTGACGGTCTCGATGCTGAGCGGCCGGCTGTCGGCATAGGGGCGGGCGGCGCCCATGGAACGCAGGACGGCGGCGCGGGTGGTGGTCGGCATGGTCTGGGCTCCCGATCGGCGCCAAGCTATGGCCTTGACGTTACGGGCGCCAAGAGGGGGCGGTAAAATGAGCGACAGACCGAAGCGGGGCGTGCGCGCCGACTATGCGCGGTTCGTGCGGCTGACGACGCGGTGGGCGGATAATGACGCCTATGGCCACGTCAACAACGTCGCCTATTACGCCTTCATCGACACGGCGGTGAACCAGTTGCTGATCGAGGCGGGGCTGCTGGACGTCACCGGGTCCGAGGTGATCGGCGTGGCGGTGGAAAGCGGCTGCCGGTATCACGCCTCCGCCGCCTATCCGGACGTGATTCATGCGGGCGTGCGGGTGGCGCGCGTCGGCGGGTCCAGCATCCGCTATGAGATCGGCCTGTTCCGCAACGACGAGGACGCGGCTACGGCCGAGGGGTTCTTTATCCACGTCATGGTCGCGCGCGAGACGATGCGGCCGGTGGCGGTTCCGGACGCGCTGCGGGGGTTTGTGGAAGCGCTGACCTGACCCTTCTCCCCTTGCGGGAGAAGGGTTTTTTCTAGTCGTCCAGGCGGCCCATGGCGGCCAGGACGCCGACGGCGACCAGGGCGCCCAGGGCGAAGGCGGTGACGACCACGCCTGTTGCGACGGGCGTCGAGAGGGTGACGGGGCGGGTCTCGTACCATTCGACGATGTCGGGCTGGTCGAGGTCCTCGTCCTCGATCACAACGTCCTCGATGGCCATGCGCGCTCTCCCTGTCGGTTCGGGAAGGTAATCCGTGCGGGCGGCGCCGGTTCCGCGCGTCGTGACAGCGGCCGCGACCTGCGCTAGAGGCGCGCCTCTAGCTCATTCCTAGCCAAAGCGATCTCGATGGCCGGCCATTCGAAATTCAAGAACATCATGCACCGCAAGGGCCGCGCCGACGCGCAACGGTCCAAGCTGTTCTCCAAGCTGTCGCGCGACATCACCGTGGCCGCGAAATCGGGCATGCCCGACCCGGCGATGAACCCGCGCCTGCGCCTGGCGGTCAACAACGCCAAGGCCGAGAGCCTGCCCAAGGACGTGATCCAGCGGGCCATCAACAAGGCGGCGTCCGGCGACGTCGATACGATGGAAGAGGTCCGCTATGAGGGCCGGGGCCCCGGCGGCGTCGGCATCATCGTCGAGGCGCTGACGGACAACCGCAATCGCGCCGCCTCGAACATCGGCACTGCGTTCAAGAAGAACGGCGGCGCGCTGGGCGAGATGAACTCGGTCGCCTTCATGTGGGATCGGGTCGGCCAGATCATCTATCCCGCCGAGGCGGGCACCGAGGACGCCGTGATGGAGGCCGCCATCGAGGCCGGCGCGCAGGACGTCGAGAGCGATCTGGTCAAGCCGGACATCTATGAGGACGCGCCGGGCCACACCATCTGGACCGCCTTCGAGGACCTGAACGAGGTGGCCGAGGCCATGTCCAAGGCGCTGGGCGATCCCAAGTCGACGGCCATCGTCTGGAAGCCGCAGTCGGACGTGCCGGTCACCGGCGACGCGGTCGGCACGCTGTTCAAGCTGCTGGACGCGCTGGACGCCGAGGATGACGTACAGAACGTCTATTCCAACGAAGACGTGTCGGACGAAGACGCGGCGAAATACGCGGGCTGAGCCCTATTCGCAGGAGCCGGCGGCCCAGTCGCCGCCGGGCTCCTCGGCTATCAGGCCCGACAGGGTCGGGATGCGGCGGTCGGCATCGACGCTGACGGCCAGCATCGACCAGGCCGTGGCCGTCGGGGCTTCCCGCCGATAGACCGTCAGGGCGAAGGGCGCATGGCCGGGCAGGTCGACGCGCCAGACCGTATTCGATTCCCCCGCCCCGAAGGCGTAGCAGCCGACCGGCGTCAGCCGCGCCCCGCGCGAGCGCAGGGCCTCGACCGGATCGAGAGGTATGGGTTCGCCCATCTGGCTCCAGCCAAAGCGGACCCGGCCGGGCGGCGCGTTCAGGATCTCGACCGTCAGATCGCCCAGCGGGGCCGAGGCCACGGCGTCGTCAGATCCTTTTTGCGTCCAGCGCAGACTGGGCAAGGCGGCCCGGAGCGCGGCGGGCGTGATCGTGGGCGCGGCGCTCCGGGCGAATAACGGCAGGAACGCATCCAGCATCGGCCCCGTGGCGGCGATGCGGCCCCAGCTTTCGACGCAGCTGTCGTGCGCCCATTCGGCGGCGCGCGGATCGTCGGCCACCACCTGGCGTCGGCAGCGGGCGATGAACTGGCTCTCGCTCTCCTGCGCGGTGACGGGCGGCGCGGAGCAGGCGACGCCGACAAGCACAGAGAGGATCAGCAAGACGCGCATGCGCGGATCATTGCGCACCGCGCCAGCGGCCGCATCGCCGGAACTGTCTAGCCGCAGCCGCGCCGGAACGGTCGCGTGACGCCGACCGTTGCCGTGCGATGACCCTGTCCGAACTCCAGTCCCTGATCCTGCCGGTCGCGGCCGCCGTGCTGGCGGGCGGGTTGATCGGACTGGAGCGGGAGTGGCGCGGGCGGGCGGCGGGGTTCCGGACGCACATCCTGGTCAGTCTGGCGTCGTGCCTGTTGATGCTGGCGGCGATGACGCAGGGCGACTGGGCGTTCGAGGCGTTGCCGAACGAGAACATCGTCACCGATCCGACGCGGATGGCGCACGGGGTGCTGACGGGGATCGGCTTCCTGTGCGCGGGGGTGATTTTCCGCACCGGCTTTTCCATCCATGGTCTGACGACGGCGGCCAGTCTGTGGATCACCTCGGCCATCGGCCTGCTGTTCGGGGCGGGGCTGTATGTGCTGGGCGTGGTCGGGACGGTGACGACGGCGGCGATCCTGGTCGGTCTGCGGCTGGTCAATGAGCGACTGCCGCAGCGGACGCTGGTGGACGTCGAGGTGTGCTGGCGGCGCGAAGGCCCGTCGCCCGAGGCCGAGGTGGTGGACGCGCTAAAAGCCGT
Organism: Brevundimonas sp.; assembly: GCF_004210735.1. Lineage (GTDB taxonomy): Bacteria > Pseudomonadota > Alphaproteobacteria > Caulobacterales > Caulobacteraceae > Brevundimonas. Next base: position 614 of record NZ_SDZL01000083.1, on the reverse strand, counting down.
CGATGCGGCGGCCAGGCACGACCGCTTTGAACTGGTGGACGGCGGGACCTCGGTCAAACGCAGCTGGCTGGTCGAGACCGAGGGCGAAGCCCCGTTGAAAGCGCTGGCGCAGACGCTGACGACCCTGCCGGGCGTGACCGGCTTTACGCTGGATCCGAGGGCGGATTAGCAGCCTGTCGTCTGGATCAAATCTCCCCTCCCCCTCGAGGGAGGGCTTCAAGTCTGCCTAGCGGTTGGCGCAGGCGCGTTCGGTGTTGAAAACCACGGAGGGGAATTCCCCGCCCTGGAAGCCGGCGGGCACGTCGAAGGGCGCAGTCTGGCGCAGGGCGCGCAGAGCCCCGTCGGCGGCGGCGCGATAGACGCTGTCCGAGCGCGGATTGACCAGGGTCGGCCCCTCGGTGATTCGGCCGTCGCGCGACAGGGTCAGCCTGACCTGGATGCGCAGCTGATCCGCACCCGGGATGTCGCAGGGCAGGATCCAGTGCTGATAGACCTGATTGAAGAAGGTCGTGTTCTGCGGGCCAGTCGCCTGTGACGCCTGTCCGGAGCCCTGCTGGCCCGCAGAACACGACCTTCTTCAATCAGGTCTATCAGCACTGGATCCTGCCCTGCGA
>NZ_SDZL01000126.1 GCF_004210735.1 Brevundimonas sp. | reverse complement strand
TAGTGCCCCCCGGTCTTCGTGGCGGCGTCCGCGGCCGGTTTGTCTTTCTTCTTGTACATCGCGAGCATGCGGCGCGTGACGAGGAAGCCGCCGAAGATGTTGACGGCGGCCAGCGCGACGGCAACGCCGCCCATGCCTTTCGACAGCCAGAGGTCGGAGGTCATCTCCTGGCCCGTGCCGGCCGCGGCGGCGATCAGCGCACCGACGATGATGACGGAGGAGATGGCGTTGGTGACGGCCATCAGCGGCGTGTGCAGCGCTGGCGTGACCGACCAGACCACGTAGTAGCCGATGAAGATCGACAGCACGAAGATGGCGATGCGGAAGATCAACCCGTCTGGCTGTTCCGCGCCGGTGGCTGCGAGGGCGGGCGAGGCGGCCAGCAGGGCCGTTAGGCCGAGTACCGCGAGGCGCTTCATCATGGGGCGATCCTTATAGCGGAGCGGGGTCGGCTTACGTGGTCAGCGCCGGGTGGACGACTTGGCCGTCTTTGGTGAGGACGGCGGCCTTGACGATCTCGTCGTCCCACTTCGGCCCGAAGGCTGCGTTCTCGGCTGTCAGCAACGGCAGGAGCGCGAGCAGGTTGCGGGCGTAAAGGGCGGACGCGTCAGCCGCGATGCGGCCGGGAAGGTTGGTGAAGCCGATGACTTTCACGCCATTCATATCGACGACCTGATCGGGCTTCGACGCCGGGCAGTTGCCGCCCTGCGTGACGGCGAGATCGACGACAACCGAGCCGGGGCGCATGGATTTCACCATCGCTTCGGTGACGAGCACCGGGGCGGGCCGGCCGGGGATCAGCGCCGTGGTGACGACGATGTCCTGCTTGGCGATGTGGGCGGCGACAAGTTCGGCCTGCTTGGCCTGGTATTCGGGCGACATGGCCTTGGCGTAGCCGGCGGCGGTTTCGGCGGCCTTGAACTCATCATCCTCGACCGCGATGAACTTCGCGCCGAGCGAGGCGACCTGTTCCTTGGCGGCGGGGCGAACGTCGGTGGCGGAGACGACGCCGCCGAGACGGCGGGCGGTGGCGATGGCCTGCAGGCCGGCGACGCCTGCGCCCATCACGAAGACCTTGGCGGCGGCAACCGTGCCGGCGGCGGTCATCATCATCGGCAGGGCGCGGCCATAAAGCTGCGAGCCTTCGATGACGGCGCGATAGCCTGCGAGGTTGGCCTGGGACGACAGCACGTCCATCGACTGGGCGCGCGTGATGCGGGGAACGAACTCCATCGCCACGGCGGTGACGCCAGCAGCGGCGTAGGCCGCAGCTTCGGCTTTCGCGGAATAGGGATCGAGCAGGCCGAGGAGGGCTGCGCCCTTCGGATAGGTGGCCAGTTCGGCGGCGTCCGGCGCGCGGACCTTGAAGACGATGTCCGCGCCCTTGAGCACGTCAGCAGCCGAGCCGACAGTTGCTCCGGCGGCGATGTAATCCTCGTCGCGGATGCCGGCAGAGACGCCAGCGCCCGCTTCGATAGCGATGGCGTGCTTGAGGCCAATCAGCTTCTTGACGGACTCAGGCGTTGCCGCGACGCGCGTCTCATCGAAACGGCGTTCCTTCAGAACTGCGATTTTCATAGTTCCCCCTAACCCGGAAAGGGGTCAGCTGCCCAGTAGAGCCGAACCCAGCCAGACCAGGATTTCGATGAAGACGGCCAGAACGCAGAGGCCGACAACCGTCGCAACCCAGGCGCCGCCCATGTTCATCAGCAGGCCGACGGCGACGCCGAACACGGCGAAGCC
>NZ_SDZL01000033.1 GCF_004210735.1 Brevundimonas sp. | reverse complement strand
AAGCAATCCTCTTTACACGTCCGTCGATGCTAGTCGGCCCCGCACCGCCCGCCGATACACGGGAGGAAATGGTGGAGCCGCCGGGAATCGCACCCGGGTCCGGTCCGCTTATTACAGGCGCGTTTATCGCCATAGTCCGGGCGAACCCGGACCTGCCGAATATAGGCCAGCGGACAGCCGCTTCCAAGAGGCGCTGTCGGTAAAGGCGGGCAACTTCTTCTGCTAGCGACGGTTTCTCAGCAACAGCCGCTTGGGCTATGATCGGTGCAACCTGAGGAGAGATTGCAATGAGAACGTTGGTCCTGCTGCCCATTCTCGCATTGGCGGCCTGCGCCCCGATGGCGGACCGTGATCAGGGCGCCGTTACGGCTTCCACAGCGGGCCAGTGTTTCGAGTCAGGCCAGATCATCAATTTCAACGTCAAGGGTAGCCGCGAGGCTTATGTGCAATCCCAGCGCAACTATGTGTTTGGTCTGACCACATCAGCCGACTGCTTCAGCCCTGGCGTGGGCGGTCTGACCCTCGCTCCGCATAACAGCAGCGGTCCACGCATGTGCCCGGGCCAGCAGGTGCGAGTGAGGATTCTTGAAGGTTCGCCGGTGTCCCAGACCTGTATCGCGACCTTGTCAGGTCCGATCACAGACTCGTCTGTCTCGGGCCTCACAGGCCGCCGTTAGACTCGCCTCCAGCCCGGCGTCTGGTTGCGGAACCAGGTCAACTGGCGCTTGGCGTAGTTGCGGGTGGCCTGTTTCAAGGCGGCGGCGGCGTCGCCCAGCGTCAGTTCGCCCGCCAGATGGACGGCCAGTTCGCGCACGCCGACAGCCTTCATCGCCGGCAGGTCGGGTGACAGGTCGCGCGCGATCAGCGTCCGTACCTCGTTCAGAGCGTCACCTGCCAGCATCAGGTCGACCCGTGCGTCACAGGCGGCGTACAGCCGCTCGCGGTCCGGCTCGATCACCAGCCCGCTCCATGATCCGGGCGCCAGTAGCGGTGTGGTGTCCGCAGTCCAGTCGCTGAGCGGGCGGCCCGTCGCTTCGGCCACCGACAGGGCGCGGACCAGTCGCTGCCGGTCGCCGGCCTCGATCCGGGTCTCAGCCGCCAGATCGACGGCCGACAGGGCACGGCGAACCGCCGCTTCGCCCTCGCTGTCGAAACGCGCCTGCACCGCGTCGCGCACCACATCCGGCACAGCAGGAATTTCAGCCAACCCTTTAGTCAAGGCTGTGAAATACAGGCCCGTGCCGCCGACAAGGATCGCGGGACGCCCGTCCAGTTCAGCCAGCAGCGCCAGCGCCGCCCGGCTCCATCGCCCGACCGACCACGCCTCGGCCGCATCGGCCACGCCGTACAGGCGGTGTTCAGCCTGCGCCTCCTCCTCGACTGAGGGGCGGGCGGTCAGCACCCGAAGGTCGCCATACAGTTGCTGGCTGTCGGCGTTGATGATCACGGCGCCGCTCTGCCGGGCCATATCCAGCGCCAACCGCGACTTGCCCGAGGCTGTCGGCCCGGCGATCAGGGTGATGTGCGGTGCTTGCGGCAAAGGATCGGGCTCGCGGACGGGACCGGACGGCGATAGAACGCCCGCGACCGGCCCGGCAAGGGCCAAGGAGACCTGCCTTGATCGACAAGTCCGCCGTCCTGTCCGTCCTCGACACCGTCATCGACCCGAAATCCGGGCAGGGGCTGGCGACCGCCGGCCTGGTTCAGGGGCTGGTCGTGGGTGAGGATCGCGCCGGTTTCGTGCTGGAGGTCCCGGCGACGGACACCGCGCTTTACGCACCGGTGCGAGACGCGGCCGAGGCGGCGCTGAAGGCCATGCCGGGTGTTGCGCGCGTCTCGGTGGTGCTGACGGCCGAGGCGGTCGCCACGCCGCCGCGCCGCACGGCCTCGTTGTCGAAAGCCGCCGCTGACCAGGGGCGACCCAAGGCCCCGGTTCCGACCGAGCGCCCGGCCCACGTCCGCCGCGTCCTGGCCATCGCCTCGGGCAAGGGTGGGGTCGGCAAATCGACCGTGGCGGTGAACCTTGCTGCGGCCTTGGCGGCGCGCGGCCTGTCGGTCGGCCTGCTGGACGCCGACGTCTATGGCCCCTCGGCGCCGACCATGCTGGGCCTGTCGGGCCAGCCTGCCTATGAGGACGGAGCCATCGTCCCGCACGTAGCCCATGGCCTGAAGGCCATGTCCGTCGGCCTGCTGACCAAGGCGGACGACGCCATGATCTGGCGCGGGCCCATGGCGTCGCAGGCTATCACCCAGATGCTGACCCAGACCCGCTGGGGAACCGAAGCGGCGCCACTGGACGTGCTGGTGGTCGACCTGCCGCCCGGCACCGGCGACGTGCAGCTGACGCTGATCCAGAAGACGCCGCTGGACGGTGTGGTCATCGTCTCGACACCGCAAGAGGTGGCGCTGGCCGACGCTCGCCGCGCCCACACCCTGTTCCAGAAGGTCGGCGTGCCGACCCTGGGCCTGATCGAGAACATGAGCGGCGACGTCTTTGGTAGAGGCGGGGCCGAGGCTGAAGCCGGGCGGTTGGGCGTGCCCTTCCTGGGCGATCTGCCGCTGGACGCGGCGCTACGCGTGGCCGGTGACGCGGGGCGGCCGCTGGTCGTCGACGCGCCGGACTCTGACGCGGCCCGCGCCTTCGCCGCCATCGCACAGCGGGTGGCCGAGGGGCTCGGGCTATAAGCCTACTGCGTCGCGACGGGCGACGATTGATCTTCCAGTCCGCGGGCGACCAGTTCGCCGTCTTTCAGGAACACCAGCGCCCGCTGCATCGCCTTCAGCGCCTGCGCGTCATAGCCGGGAAACGGGCCGGGCATGGACTGATAGGTCGGCCCGATGCAGGGCGTATCCACCGCCACCTCATCGCCGAGCGCGTGGCGGTCGCCGCGTTGAACCTCTTCGATCACGCCGCGCACCACGCACGTTCCGCGGGCCTGACCATCGGCCAGCCCAGCGACCTCGTGCACCGCGATGATCATCACTGTGTCAGCCTCGGCCCGCGCGCGCTCATAGACATAGGGCGGCAGTTCGGCCCACGTGGGCGTCGCCATGGACGCCATTACCGCCGCGATCAGGGCCGCGCGCATCACGCGGGTTCCACCACCACTGCCGAGCCATAGGCGAGGACCTCGGTCACGCCGGGCATGATCTCGTTGGCGTCGTAGCGCATGGCCAGGATGGCGTTGGCGCCCATGTCGCGAGCGTGGGCGACCAGATCCTCATACGCTTCCTGCCGCGCCGTCTCGGCCAGTTTCACATAGACGCCGACGCGGCCGCCCAGCATCGACTGCACTCCGCCGATGGCGTCCGACACGACGTTTCGCGACCGCACGGTGATGCCGCGCACCATACCCAGATGGCGCACGATCCGGTGTCCGGCGAGGTCGTTGGTGGTGGTTACGAGCATGGGAATCTCCCCATCAGGCCAAAGACAGTTCAGCGACGGTCCAGCACGCGGAAGACGAAGGCGTGATCGTCTTTCTCGCCCGCCGGAAACTGTTCTGACGATACCTCGACAAAGTCCGTCTCGTCGAACGCTGGAAAACGCACGTCGCCGTCAGGCGCCGCGTCCACCTCGGTCAGATACAGCCGTTTGGCGCGCGGCAGGACCGCCTGGAACAGGGCGGCGCCGCCGATGACGCAGACCTCGTCCACTTCATCCTCGGCCGCATGCTCGCGCGCGATCGACAGCGCCTCGTCCAGCGTCGCGCAGACCAGCGCGCCCTTGGCCATGCCCTCGGCCTCATAGGATTCGTCGCGCGTCAGCACGATGTTCAGCCGGCCGGGCAGGGGCTTCAGCGGCAAGCTCTCCCACGTCTTGCGGCCCATGATGCAGGGCTTGCCCATGGTCAACGCCTTGAACCGCTGCAGGTCCGACCGCAGCCGCCAGGGCAGATCCCCCTCGCGCCCGATCACGCCGTTGGAGCCGCGCGCGACGACGATGGCGATATGGGGCAAGGGCATCAGGCGGTCTCCAGCCATTTCAGCCATTTGCGCTGCATAGCCTGTTCGATGTCGACCCCGGCCCGGTCGCAATAGATCAGCAGCATGCCCAGCACGTCCGCCGCCTCGTCGCCCAGCGCCGTGGCGTCCGGCGCGCCGCGCGCCCGGCCTGACAGCCGCAGATGCTCGGCCGTCAGCTCGCCCAGTTCTTCCTGCAGCTTCAGCAGGGCCCAGTCGCGGTCACGGTCGATGGAATGTTCGCGCGCGTAGATGTCGGAGATGCGCGCGACAGAGGCGCTGAGGTCGGCCAGATCCATGGCGTCAGACCGCGACCGCCGCCTTGATGTGCGGCCAGGCCTCATAACCGTCCAGCATGAAGTCCGACAATTCATAGGCGACCAGGTCGTTGCGCGGGGCGATGGTCATGGTGGGCAGGGGCATGGGGGTGCGGGACAGTTGCAGCTCGGCCTGTTCGACGTGGTTCAGATACAGGTGGGCGTCGCCGAAGGTGTGGACGAAGTCGCCCGGCTTCAGCCCCACGACCTGGGCCAGCATCATCGTCAGCAGGGCATACGACGCGATGTTGAACGGCACGCCCAGGAAGACGTCAGCCGACCGCTGGTACAGCTGACAGCTCAGCTTTCCGTCGGCGACGAAGAACTGGAACAGGCAGTGGCAGGGCGGCAGGGCCATGTCGTCGACGTCGGCCGGGTTCCAGGCGGTGACGATGTGGCGGCGGCTGTTGGGGTTGGTCTTCAGCCCCTGAACCAGCTTTTCGATCTGGTCGATGATCCGGCCGTCCGGCGCGCTCCACGACCGCCACTGCTTGCCATAGACGGGGCCCAGCTCGCCCTCGGCGTCGGCCCATTCGTCCCAGATGCGAACGCCGTTGTCCTTTAGATAGCGGATGTTGGTCTCGCCGCGCAGGAACCACAGCAGTTCGACGATGATGCTGCGCAGGTGCAGCTTCTTGGTCGTCAGGACCGGGAAGCCCTTGGACAGGTCGAACCGCATCTGACGGCCGAACACGCCCAGTGTGCCCGTGCCCGTGCGGTCGTCACGCCGCGCGCCGTTGTCCAGGATGTCGCGCAGCAGGTTCAGATACTGCCATTCCGGATGGTCGTCCGCGACGGCGCCCGAGCGAGCCTGAAGGTCGGTGATCTGGGCCAGGGCGTTCATGGTTTGCAGGATGGCGCCGATTCGCGCCCCTTGGCATGGCCCTGATTCGGTTGCTCACAGGAACGTGGCGTCAGCCTGTGAATCCATCCTGATCCAGGAACAGCTGTTCGTCCGGCGTCGTCTCGCGCCCCAGGGCGCGGTTGCGGTGGGGAAAGCGGCCGAAGCGGGCGATGACGGCGTGGTGATGCTCGGCCCAGCGGTCGTCGTCGGGGCGGTCCAGCGTCTGGAACAGGGCCAGCGACCGGTCCTGGTCGCGCATATCCTCAGAATGCTGGAACGGCAGGTAGAAGAACCGGCGCAGTTCCGGTTCGACCTCTCGATCATGGCTTTCGTCCAGCGCCAGCCTGGCGAAATGGCGGGCCAGCGGGTCGGTGGCGAAGGCGTGCCCCGTGCCGCGGAACACATTGCGCGGATACTGGTCCAGCAGGATCATCAGGCCCAGCGAGCCATAGGGCGACTCGGCCCAGTGCTCGAGCTCGCGTCGCGCCGCCAGGACGTGGGCGTCGTGGAATCGCCGGCGGAAGTCGGCGTCGAACGCCTCATCCTTGGCGAACCATTTGTCGGGACCGGCCTCTTTCCAGAAGGCGACGACGGCGGTTGGGTCTATGTTCCGGCTCATGACCCAAGAGAATAGTCCATCCCTGCCGGTGTTCCATGACCGGGATTGCGATCTGTCGATTATCCGGGCCCGGCGCGTGGCCGTGATCGGCTATGGCAGCCAGGGGCGCACCCATGCGCTGAACCTGCGCGACAGTGGGGTGGCGGACATCGTGGTGGGCCTGAAAGAAGGCTCGGCCACGCGGGACCGGGCGCACGCCGACGGCTTTGCGGTCATGACGGCGGGCCAGGCGACCCGCGGCGCGGACGTGGTCGCGGTCATGGTGTCGGACGAGGCGCACCGCGACCTGTGGCGGGACGAGATCGAGCCGAACATCCGGCCGGGCGCGGCCCTGATTTTCGCTCACGGCCTGTCGGTGTCGTTCGGCCTGGTGACGCCGCGCGCGGATCTGGACGTCATCCTGGCCTCGCCCAAGGGGATCGGGCCGCGCATCCGCGACCTGTTTGAGGCGGGCGAGGGGGTGTTCTGCCTGTTCGGCGTGCACCAGGACGCGACGGGCAACGCCCACGCGCTGGGCCTGTCCTATGCCGCCGCGCTGGGCTGCGGGCGCAAGGGCATCCTGGAAACGACGATGAAGGACGAGTGCGAGAGCGACCTGTTCGGCGAGCAGGTGGTGCTGTGCGGCGGCGCGGCCGAACTGGTGGATTCGGCCTTCATGAAGCTGGTTCAGGCCGGCTATCCGCCCGAGGTCGCCTGGTTCGAGTGTTTCTATGAGCTGAAGCTGGTGGTGGACCTGATGCACCAGATGGGTGTGGCCGGCGCCTTTGGCCGCATCTCGAACACGGCGGAATACGGCGCCTATCTGACCGGGCCGCGCGTCATCAACGACGCCTCGCGCGCCGCCATGGATCAGGTATTGGCCGAGGTCCGCGACGGGTCGTTCGTGCGCCGCCTGATGGCCGACTATGACGCCGGTTCGCCCGAACTGTTGGCCCACCGTCGCGCCCTGGGGCAACGCCGCATCGAGACGGTGGGTGTGCACCTGAACGACGTCGCGCGGGCCGCCAACGACGTCTAGCGCCGACACGCGCTGAAGCAGCCATCGCATCGAAGGGACAGAAGTATCGATTGTTGAGGAAAGGCGGTGGCTGGGGAACTAGGACTCGAACCTAGAATGACGGTACCAAAAACCGTAGTGTTACCATTACACCATTCCCCAGCAGGACCGGCGCGCCCGGGGCCGAAGCGCCGGGGAGGCGGTCGAATACGCCAAGCCGTTTTCGGATGCAACACCCTCTTTCCGGACTATTTTCCCGAGCGATGAAGAAGGCTTCAAAAGGGTGCTTGCGGGGTATCGATGCCCCCGTTATAAGCCGCGTCCTCACTTCGGGGCACGGCCATACGGCCTGGCTCCATCGGTCGGAGTGTGGCTCAGCCTGGTAGAGCACTGCGTTCGGGACGCAGGGGTCGGAGGTTCGAATCCTCTCACTCCGACCATTTTATCTTCAGAAATTCTAGGATGCTAATGCGTGCGACGCGGTCGCGCGCTGCTTGAGCGCGTTTGCTCGGCGTGATCCTGACGACGCCCGGTGAAACGCCGCGCCGGTTGCCCGACGCGGCGCCTTGGCGTCAGTCGATCTTCAGCCGCATGAAGACCATCGCGCCGTCGGGATTGTCGCCATACAGCGGCTCCAGCGCGCCCGGGACGCGATTGAGGCTGTAAAGGGCGCCCAGGCCCAGCCGGGTGTGTTCGCCCAGTCGCCAGTCACGCACCGCGCCGACCGAGGCCTTGGACACGGTGTAGAGGTCGCCGTGGCCACCACCAGCCTTGGGGACCAGTTCGTCGGTTTCGATTCGTTCGGCGCGGCCGAAGACCGTCCAGCGGTCGTTCGGGTGCACGGCCGTCTCGAACGCCCAGCCGTCTTTCGACTCGTCATGGTCGTTGATCTTGCGGCCCCAGGCCAGGGTCGAGGACCACCAGCCGTCGGCGCCGATGCGGCGGGTGTGGATGGCGCTGGCCGACCATTTGCGGTCGTCCTCATCCGGTTCCAGCTGCTCGGGCGCCGTCACCTGGGCGTAGGAGACCTGCAGCGCCCAGGCGGGGGTCGGATTCAATGATCCGCGCACCGACCAGCTGTCCAGCTCGGGCGCCTCTATGCCCCAGCGGTCCTGATCCGGTTCGCGTCCGCGAAAGGCCGAGGCCTCCAGCTTGAACCGGTCGTGCGCCCAGCCCAGCGTCGTGACGCCAAAGGTGATGTGCGTCGAATCCAGCCAGTGATGGGTGATCGGCGCCTCGGGACCGTCCATCGCGCTCATGCGGTGCATGAAGGCGGGCGGGCCAAAGGCGGGCTCGCCCGGGAGGCCAATATAGGCGAACACCGTGTCCTTGTCGGTCAACGGGCGCGCATAGCTGGCCGACAGCTCCATCACCAGTTCGTGCGGATGCTGCCGGTCGATCAGCGGGTTCACCCCGTCGGCCGTCTCGCCCGCCGCCAGCAATAGCGGATAGCCGTCCTCGCCCATGAAGGGGTCGGGGCTCAGCATGCCGCGCAGATTCAGGGTCGAGCCGTCGGCGAAATCGCGCCGTGCGGACCCCATCAGCATGCCGGCGACAAAGGTCTTTTCGTCCCCGCGCGGGCCGTTCTGCCGATCCCAGGTCAGGGTCAGCAGGGCGTGAGTCATGACGGTCCAGTCGCCGACCTGCGAATGGACGCCGCCGTGTTCGGACAGGTCCGGTTGCCAAGCGGTGCCCGAGGCGTCGCGGCTGATGGGCCAGGGGCCCAGCGGACTGGTCATCGTGTGGGCCGGGGCGGCCATGTCATGACCCGCGTGAGCATCGACGGGCGGAGCCTGTTGCGGCGTCGGCGGGGCGGGGTGGTGGGAATGGTCCTGCGCCGCCGCAGCGGTCGTCAGGGCAAGGAAGGATGCGCCGCAAGCGAGCGCAGCGAGAGTTCGGACAGCCATCATGGCCTCCTCGAATGAAGCTTCGGATCGGGCGCGGACGCCCGGCGTTCGGTTCGAGAGAGGTCAGGCCCGGGGCGGGAACGGCTCGGGCGAGGGGATCAGGCCGCGCGGCAGGGCCGTGGGCAGGCGCGCGGGCCGAGCGGCCGAGGCCGCAGCCGTCGTCGCCCCAGGCGGCTGGGGCAAGGGGGCGGTGACGCAGACGACGCAGCATCCCATGGTCTTCAGCGCTTTGGACGGTGTCGCGGGCGTATCAGGCGCGCTGTGATGGGTGGCTCCCTCGGCATGACAGGGCGCGGGCTCGGCGGCGGATGCAGGCATGCCGCCGGCGCCCAGGACCAGCACGGCCATGGCTCCGATCAGCAGCAACAGGGTTTGCAGCATCCGCATCGACGGCAACCTAGGCGCCGCCCCTCGCGATCTCAAGGTCGCTATCGGCCGCAGTCCAGGCCCGGCGTGTCGGGCGGGGCGTCGGCGCCGGGGCCGAGCGCCTTTTGCATGAAGATCACGTCGCGCCAGTCGTCGAACTTCCACCCCGCGGCGCGGAACCCGCCGACGTGGTCGAAGCCCGCACCTGCGTGCAGGGCGATGGATCCGGCATTGGCGCCGTCGCCGATCACGGCCACCATCTGGCGCATGCCCCGCGCCTCGCAGCCGTGCATCAGGGCGTCCAGCAGCGCCTTGCCGACGCCGCGCCCCCGGAACGCCTCGGCCACATAGATCGAATCCTCGACCATGTAGCGATAGGCCGCCCGCATGCGGAACGGCCCGGCATAGGCGTAGCCGGCCACCATTCCGTCGATCACCGCCGTCAGCACCGGCAGACCCAGGGCCGCCGGCGCCGCCAGCCGGGCCCGCATTTCTTCGACCGAGGGCGCTTCAAGCTCGAAGGTGCCGGCGCCGTGGGCCACGCTGTCCGCATAGATGGCGGTGATCGCGGCCAGATCGGCGTCCTCGGTCGGGCGCAGGATCACGCTTTTTCCCAGCCCCTGTCGATGGCCCAGACGGCGAAGGCGTAGTCGTGGGCGACTTCCTTCAGATAGTCGAACCGGCCCGACGCGCCGCCGTGGCCGGCCTCCATGTTGATCTTCAGCAGCACCGGCTTGCCGCTGGTGGTCGCGGGCCGCAGTTTGGCGACCCACTTTTCCGGTTCCCAATAGGTGACGCGCGGGTCCGACAGGCCGCCGGTCGCCAGCACCGCCGGATAGGGTTTGGCCTCGATGTTGTCGTACGGGCTGTAGCTGGCGATGTAGTCGTAGGCTTCCACGTCCTCGATCGGATTGCCCCACTCGGGCCATTCCGGCGGCGTCAGCGGCAGGCTGGTGTCCGACATGGTGTTGATGATGTCGACGAACGGCACTTGGCCGATCACGCCCGCCCACAGGTCGGGCCGCATGTTGTTGACCGCCCCCATCAGCAGGCCGCCCGCCGACCCGCCCTGGGCCACGATATGGCCGGCCTTGGCGTGCCCGGTCGTGATCAGATGCTCGGCCGCCGCGATGAAGTCGGTGAAGGTGTTCTTCTTGGTGTTGCGGCGCGCGTTCAGGAACCAGCCCCAGCCCTTGTCCGACCCGCCGCGAATATGGGCGATGGCGTAGATCCAGCCGCGATCCACCAGCGACAGCCGCCCGGTCGAGAAGCTGGCCGGCATCGGAATGCCATAGCTGCCATAGCCGTACAGCAGCAGCGGGGCCGAACCGTTCACCGGCGTCGTCTTGCGGCGCAGGATCGTCACCGGCACCAGCTGGCCGTCCGCCGCCGGGGCGTTGACCCGCTCGACCACATAGTCGGCCGGATCGTGACCCGACGGCACCTCCTGCACCTTGCGCAGGGTCCGCTCGCGCGACTCCAGGTCATAGTCATAGGTCGAGGTCGGCGTGGACGGCGAGTTGTAGGCATAGCGCATGGTGGTGGTGTCGAACTCGTACGCCCCGCCCAGCGACAGGGAATAGGCGGGCTCGTCCACGGCGATCTCGTGCTCGGCGCCCGCGCGGTCGCGGATGACGATGCGGGTGTTGGCGTCGGCCCGTTCCTGGCGGGCCAGATAGTCCTTCACCAGCGCCACACCTTCGATATAGCGGCCGGGCGTGTGGGGGATCAGATCCGTCCAGTTCGCCTTGCCCGGCGTCGCGGTCGGCGCCTCGACGATCTTGAAGTCGATACTGTCGTCGGCGTTGGTGCGGATCACCCAGCGGTCGCCCCAGTGATCGGCGTCATAACGTCGAGCGGCCACACGCGGCTCCAGCACGACCGGGTCGGCGGTGGGCGTTTCCGCCGGGATGAAGCGAACCTCTGACGTTTCCTGATTCTGGATCTGGAGAATGACGAAGCGATTGTCGGCGGTGCGGACCACCCCCTGGAACATGCCGTCGTCGGTTTCCTCATAGACCAGGGTCGCCTCGCCGCCGCGCGCGGGGCGGCGGAAGATCTTGTCCGGACGGCCGTTGTCGTCGCGATTGGTCCAGAAGATCCACTGGCTGTCCGGCGAGAAGGTGAAGTTGCCGTTGGCCGATTCGATGGGGTTCGGCAGCACCTCGCCCGTGGCCAGGTCCTTCACATAGATTTTGTGCACCTCGGAGCCCTGGGCGTCCTCGGCATAGGCGAACAGGGCGTGGTCGGGGCTGTGTTCGGTGGACGAGACCTCGGAATAGGCCTTGCCCTTGGCCAGTTCGTTGGCGTCCAGCAGCAGTTGCGGCGTCGGGGCGACGATGAAATTCTTGGTCACGGGCTGGCCGTCGACCATCCAGGTTCCCTGACGCTCGACGCGCATATAGCGGGGGTGCTGATCGCCGGTCTTGTACTCGACGTAGTATTCCCAGTCGCCGTCGGGCGAGGGGACCGAACTGTCGTCCTCCTTGATGCGGCCCTTCATCTCTTCGAACATCGTCGCCTGCAGCGGCAGGGTCGAGGCCATCATAGCCTCGCGATAGGCGTTCTCGGCGGTCAGATGCTCCTTCACGTCCGCCTTGATCAGGGTCGGGTCGCGCAGCACGGCCTGCCAGTTGTCGTCCTTCATCCACTGATAGTCATCGACCCGCACCCGACCCAGCTGTTCGATGCGGACGGGAATCTTATTGGCGACGGGCGGTTGGGGACGGGACATCAAGGCTCCGGAGGCTTGTCGGGCGAGGGCGGGCGTGGCGAGGGCCGCTGCGCTGGCTGCGGCGGTGGCGATCAGTTGGCGGCGGTTCATTGGTTCAGCCTTCCCAGATAGGTCGGGGCGGACCTTGTGCGAAGCGGCGCCGCGTCGTCAAATGCCGCGATGACGTCGAGGGCGAAATCATGATCGAGGTTCAGGCGCCGGTCGCGGCGCCCGCGTGGGACCTGACGCTCGCCCTGGTCAGCGCCACCGTCCAACTGGACCAGCCGTCCGGCGACGGAGAGCGTACGGTCGGCACCGGCTTCCTGATCGATGCGCCGCGCCCCGATGGCACACCGCGCACGGTTCTGGTCACCGCCGCCCATGTGCTGGACCGGATGCCCGGCGCCGACATGCGCGTCGGATGGCGCATTCAGAACGCCCAGGGCGGCTGGAAATTCGAGCCCCAGCCTCTGCGAATTCGCGACGAGGCGGGTGATCCCGAATGGACCAAGCACCCGGAACGCGACATCGCCGTCATGGCGATCCAGGCGCCCGAGACATTCGCACGCGCCGCCATCCCGCTGGGCTGGCTGGCCGACGCCAACGGCTTTGACGCCTGGGGCGTGACGGCGGGGGACGAGCTGTTCTCGCTGGGTTTTCCGCGCGGCCTGTCGTCGAACCGGGCGGGGTTTCCGATCCTGCGCGTCGGCCGCATCGCCTCGTGGCCGCTGACGCCGATTACGGACTTCCCGACCTTCCTGCTGGATTTTCAGGTCTTTCCCGGCAACTCGGGTGGTCCGGTCTTCTGGACCCCCGCCGCGCGCGGCCTGCCCGGCGGGGCCGAGCCGGACCACCCCTTCATCGCCGGCGTCCTGACCCAGGAGGTTATCGTCCGTGACGAACGGCTGGGCATCGGCGTCGTCGCCCACGCCGCCTATGTGCGCGAGGCGATCGCGATGTTGGACGCGCCTGCCGGCCCCTAGGCGGACAGCACCTCCGGCGTAATGCGCAGCAGCAGGTCGCCGCCCTGGCCCACCGCGGCCAGACGGCTGGAGACGTGGCCCAGCACGTTGGCGGCATAGACTTCGTACAGGGCGATGCGGCCTTCCAGCCAGGCGATGTCGCCTTCGCCCGCGGCGATCTTCGCTCTGGCCGCCACAGCGCCCTTGGCCAGCATCCAGCCGCCGACCACGTCACCCAGCAGCTTCAGATAGGCGTCGGCCCCGGCCAGTACGTCGGCGCCTGATTCCGGCTCGGCCTTGCGGTCCAGCATCCACAAGGTGGCGTCCTCGACCGCCTCCAGCGCATTGACGAACCGCTCGACCGGCTTTCCGGAATAGACGCGGTTCAGATCCGGCAGGATGGCGGTCATTTCCGCGATCAGGGCCCGGGCCGATTCGCCGCCGTCCATCGACAGCTTGCGCCCGACCAGATCCATCGCCTGGATGCCGTTGGTGCCCTCATAGATCGGGGTGATGCGGGCGTCGCGATAGTATTGGGCCGCGCCGGTCTCCTCGATGAAGCCCATGCCGCCGTGCACCTGAACGCCCATGGACGCGACCTCGCAGCCGACATCGGTCGACCAGGCCTTGGCGATCGGCGTGAACAGGTCCTCACGGCCCTTCCAGCGTTTGCGCTCTTCCTCGGTCGCGGCGTGGCGGGCCAGGTCGGCGGCGACCCCGGTGGACAGGCAGATGGCCCGCGCGGCGGCGATCCTGGCCTTCATCACCGCCAGCATGCGGCGCACATCCGGGTGGTCGATGATCGGGGCGTTCGGCTGGCCGGTCCACACCGACCGGCCCTGACGCCGATCCAGCGCATAGGCCAGGGCGTGCTGGTACGCCCGCTCGGCGATGCCCACGCCCTCGACCCCGACGGCCAGGCGTGCGGCGTTCATCATCACGAACATATGCGCCAGCCCCTGGTTCGGTTGACCCACCAGCTCGGCCCGCGCGCCCTCATAGGCCATGACGCAGGTGGGCGAGGCGTGGATGCCCAGCTTGTGCTCGACCCCCACCGGCCGGAAGCTGTTGCGTTCGCCCAGCGAGCCGTCGGCATTGACCGCATATTTCGGCGTCAGGAACAGGCTGATCCCCTTGGGCCCCGCCGGGGCGTCCGGCAGGCGCGCCAGCACCAGATGGACGATGTTGTCCGTCGCGTCGTGGTCGCCCCAGGTGATGAAGATCTTTTGCCCGGTCAGGGCGTAGGTCCCGTCGCCGTTCGGAACCGCCGTCGCCGTCAGCGCGCCCAGATCAGACCCGGCGTGCGGCTCGGTCAGGACCATGGCGCCGGTCCATTCGCCGCTGACCAGCTTGGTCAGATAGGTCGCCTTCTGATGCTCGGTCCCGACCTGCTCCAGCGCCTCGATCGAGGCCAGCGATAGCATGGGGCACAGGCCGAACGCCATGTTGGCCGCGTGCACCGTCTCATAGGCCGCCAGTTCCAGCGCCTTGGGCAGGGCCTGACCGCCGGCCTCGACCGACGCCGTCAGGCCAGTCCAGCCGCCCGCCGCAAACTGCTGATAGGCGTCGGCGAAGCCGGGCGCCGCCGTGACCGATCCGTCGGCGTACTTCGCCCCGGCCAGGTCGCCTGGGCGGTTCAGCGGCGCCAGAACCTCTTCCGAAAACTGGCCCGCCGCCTCAAGCACCGCGCCCATCAGGTCGGCGTCATAGTCGGGGAAGGCGCCGGTCGCCGCCACGTCGCCGATCCCGGCGATGGTTTCCAGGGCGAAGGCCAGGTCGCGAACAGGGGCGCGATAGCTCATGGTCAGTCTCCAGATCGATGCCGCGTGTCTGACTCCGCGCGCCCCTGTGACGCAAGGGCGCTTGGCGTTTTGTCGCGGTTCCGCCAAGCTGTGGCCCACTGCCGTCGCGTAAGGAAAGACCCTTGGCCGAGCCCCGGAACCGCTATTCGACCGTCTCGCTGATGTTGCACTGGGTGATCGCCGCCGCCGTCATCGGCCAGGTGCTGCTGATCATGGCGCATGATGCGGCCGACGGTCCCGATCCCTTCATCGGCTGGCACAAGGCCGTGGGAGTGACGATTCTGGTGCTGACGCTGACCCGTATCGGCTGGCGGCTGGCCAATCCGCTGATCGCCCTGCCGGTCGAGATGCCGAAATGGGAGCGTCTGCTGGCGCGCGGAACGCAGCTTCTGTTTTACGTCGTCCTTTTGGCGCTGCCGCTCAGCGGTTGGCTGGCCTCGTCAGCCTCGGGGCGCGATATCAGCTGGTTCGGCCTGTTCAACTGGCCGCTGCTGCCCATCGGCGGTGGGCGCGAGGCGGCGGGCCAGTTCATGGATATCCATCGCGCCGTGGTGAAGGGGCTGTACGTCCTGATCCTGCTGCACGTCGCGGGCGCGCTGAAACACCACTTCATCAATCGCGACAATGTCCTGCACCGGATGATCCCGCTCATCCCGCGCCGGCCATGACCGGCGACACACCCGAAATCGCCGCCGAGGCGCTGACGACCGGGCGTCTGGTCATGCTGCCGACCGAGACCGTCTATGGCCTGGCGGCCGACGCCGCCAATCCGGAGGCCGTCGCGCGCATCTTCGAGGCCAAGGGAAGACCTCGGTTCAACCCCTTGATCGCACATGTTTCCAGCGCGGTTGAGGCCGAGCGGATCGCCGTCTTCGACAGCCATGCCCGCGCCCTGGCCGAGGCGTTCTGGCCCGGCCCGTTGACCATCGTCGCGCCCGTGCGCGACCGGCTGGCCGTCTGCGATCTGGCCCGCGCCGGGCTGGACAGCGTCGCCGTGCGCGTGCCCGGCCATCCGCGCGCGCGCGCCGTCATCGCGGCGTTTGGCGGGGCGGTCGTCGCCCCCTCGGCCAATCGCTCCGGCCGGCCCAGCCCGACCACCTTCAAGGACGCGATGGAGGAGACCGGCCACGCCGTCGGCGCCGCCGTCGATGGCGGCGACTGCGCCGTGGGGGTCGAAAGCACGGTCGTTTCAGTGCTGGACGGCGCCGTATCCCTGCTGCGCCCCGGTTCGGTCACGCGCGAGGAGTTGGAGGCCGTCGTCGGCCCGCTGGCCGAGCGGGCGGGGCACGGCCATCGCTCGCCCGGCCGCCTTGCCCTGCACTACGCCCCCGACGCTCCGGTGCGGATCAATGCCGAGGCGGCGCAGGCGGGCGAAATCCTGCTGGGCTTCGGCCCCGGCGTCGGCGATCCGCGCTGGAGCCTGAGCCCCGCCGCCGACCTGCGCCAGGCCGCTGCCAATCTGTTCCGCCTGCTGCGCGAGGCCGACCGCGAGCGCCCCTCCGGCATCGCCGTCTCGCCCATCCCGGCGACGGGCCTGGGTGAAGCGATCAACGACCGCCTGAAACGCGCGGCGGGGTTCGTGGGGTAGGGAGGGGCCAAACCCTCTCCCCGAGGAAGAGGGAGAGCGCACACGGCGGCTCTCACCGATTAGGCCGCTGTAACCCCTCACCCTTTCGTCTGGCGCATCGCTGCGCTCTGCGAGCCTCAAGCCCTCTCCCGATGGGAGAGGGGCGGGTTATAGGAAGCGCGCCTTCAGATCGACGCTCGACCGCTCGCCGACGGCGTCCAGGCACGTCTCCAGCCAGACCTCGGCCGCCTCGCGCCCGCGCCGTTTGAGGCTGTTCAGGAAGCTCCATTCGGTGTCGAACTTGGACCCCAGCGACAGGCTGGCCAGGTGGTCGTCGGCCTCGATGGCGTGCATCAGGATGCGGCGATAGCGGTCAGGACCGTCCGGCGTCAGCCGCCCCTCGGCGATCAGATCCTGGACGAAAGCGACGGCGCGCAGTTCGGCGACCAGCGGGGCGTTGAACACGATCTCGTTCAACCGATCGACGATCTCGCCCGCCTCGCGCGGGGCCTGATCGCGCTGGAACGGGTTCAGCGGCAGCAGCAGCACATCGTCCGGGGTGTCGGCATAGAACAGCGGCCACAGCGCCGGATTGGCCAGATAGCCGCCGTCCCAATAGGGCTGGCCCTCGATCTCGACCGACTGGAACAGATGCGGCAGGCAGCCGGACGCCAGCAGCACCTCGGGTGTCATCTCCGCGGACTTGAACACGCGGGCGCGACCCTGACGCACATTGGTGGCCGAGACGAACAGGCTGATCGAGGAATTACGCACGGCCTCGAAATCAACTGATGTCTCAATCACCCGCTGCAAAGGATTGAGATTGAACGGATTGAAGCTGTACGGGCTCATGGACATGGCGAAGGATTCGCCCGCCCGCCAGAACGGCGTGTCCTTCAGCCAGCCGGGCGTCATGGCGGCCGTCCAGCCGGCGCTGTCGCCGAAGACATTGCGTCCGCCCGACTGGTTCACCTCGCGCCACAGCAGATCCAGCGCCGCCCGCGCGGCCTCGGCCCCGCCGCGTTCCAGCCCGGTGATCAGGGCGGCCGCGTTCATCGCTCCGGCCGAGGCGGCGGTGACGGCGCGGATGTCCAGCACGTCCGCTTCCAGCAGCCGGTCCAGCACGCCCCACTGGAACGCCCCGTGCGCCCCGCCGCCTTGCAGCGCCAGGCAGATGGGACGACGTTTGTCTGGTTTGGCCATTCGGCCCTTTCATTGTCCGACCAAAGGCCCGGGGCCGCTACAAGCTCCTGGGCATCGAGCGGTTCCGGGCCGGCCTTCAGTTCACTGGGCGGTCCAGCCGCCGTCGATCGAGAAGCTGGCCCCGTTCGCCGAGGCGCCAAGGTCGCTGACCAGATACAGGAACAGGCCAGCCAGCTCGTCCGTGGTCACGAACCGCTTGGTCGGCTGCGAGCCCAGGATCACGTTCTTCAGCACGTCTTCCTTGGACATGCCGCGGGTGCGGGCCTGATCGGCGATCTGCTTTTCCACGATCGGCGTCTCGACGAAGCCGGGGCAGATGGCGTTGCAGGTGATGTTGTCCTGGGCCAGTTCCAGCGCCACCGTCTTGGTGAAGCCGATGACCCCATGCTTGGCGGCGACATATGCCGACTTGAACGGGCTGGCGACCAGGCCGTGGGCCGAGGCGACGTTGATGATCCGCCCGCGCCCCTGCGCCTTCATGATCGGGATCGCCGCCCGCGTCGCATAGAAAGTCGACGACAGGTTGATGGCGATGATCTGCTCCCACTTGTCCGACGGGAATTTCTCGACCGCCTCGACGTGCTGGATGCCGGCGTTGTTCACCAGGATGTCCAGACGGCCCAGCTCGTGCCGGGCGAAGGCCACCATGTCGGTGATCTCCTCGCCCTTGCGCATGTCGGCGCCGTGATAGCGCACGCGGACGCCGCAGCTGGCCTCCATCTCGGCGCGGGTGCGCTCGATCTCGGCCGGGTCGCCCAGGCCATTCAGCACCACGTCGCCGCCGCGGCCGGCCACCGATCGCGCCAGCGCCAGACCGATGCCCGAGGTCGAGCCGGAAATGACCGCCACCTGACCCTTCAGGTCATTGACGTCCCGGAATGCCGGCTTGCCCTCAGCGGAGGCGCCGCCACGTTTCGGCCACTGGATCATCTGGTCGCTTTCCACCCGCTGGTTGGTCTTGTCAGGCGCAGCCTAGCCGCAGTCGCGCGGCATGGCGACAGTCGGAAATCAAGAATTTCCCGACCTGATGAATATCCAGTCGGTGTCGGTCGAGGCGGCCTTGTCGAAGCGATAACCGTCACTGTCGAACGCCTTCAGTCCCTCGGCCGTGTCGATGCGATTCTGGATGGCGAAGCGGGCCATGGCGCCGCGCGCCTTCTTGGCGAAGAAGCTGATGATCCGCGCCTCGCCGTCCTTCGATTCCTTGAAGTGGGGCGTGACCACCGGCAGCTTCAGCGCGCGGGCGTCCACGGCGCCGAAATATTCCTGACTGGCCAGGTTCACCAGCGTCCGCTCGCCCAGCGCCTCGGCGTCGGCGTTCAGTCGCTCGGATATGCGTTCGCCCCAGAAGTCATACAGGCTGCCGCCACGTTTGGTTTTCAGCCGCACGCCCATCTCCAGTCGATAGGGATGGATCGAATCCAGCGGCCGCAGCAGGCCATAGAATCCCGACAGGATCCGCAGGTGATCCTGGGCCCAGGCCAGGTCGGCGGGGTTCAGGGTGCGCGCGCCCAACCCGTCATAGACATCGCCGGCGAAGGCGAAGACGGCCTGAAGCGCGCCCTCGGTCGTGTCGTTGTCAAAGGCCTGGAACCGGGCGTGGTTCAGGTCGGCCAGCTTGTCCGAGATCGACATCAGGCGACGCAGGTCCGCACGACTCAGCTTGCGCGTCACCTTGGCCAGTTCCGCCGTTTCCTGGGCGCAGCGGCGGTCCGTCATCGGCACGTCGAGGTCGGGAGGCGAGAAATCCAGCCGCTTGGCCGGGGACAGCACGATCAGCAAGGCGGCGGCTCCGTCGGTTACCGGGCGCTCACTTAGGCCTCTTCGATGACGATTTGAACCGGCGTCAGGGTCGCGGGTTCAGAACAGCACCGCCGGGTTCATGATCCGCTGGGGATCGATGGCCGCGCGGACCGCCTGCATCATCGCGATCTCGGTCGCTGACTTGTAGCGCCGCGCCTCGTCCGTCTTCAGTCGACCCAGCCCATGCTCGGCCGAGATGGAGCCATCATAGCGGGCCACCACGTCGTGCACGACCTCGGACCCCTCCATCCAGCGGCCGATGAAGGCGGCCACGTCCTCGCCCACGCCCGGCAGCACGTCATAGTGCAGATTGCCGTCGCCGACGTGGCCGAAGACCGAGCAGCGGGCGCCGGGGTGGAATCGCTCGACCGCCGCCGTCGCCTCGTCGATGAAGTCGGCAATGCGCGACACGGGCACGGACACATCGTGTTTCCAGCCGCCGCCCTCGGGCTTCAGACCCGCCGAATGCTCTTCGCGCAGGCGCCAGAAGGCAGCCTTCTGGGCGTCGTTCTGGGCGATGGCGGCGTCGGTGATCAGCCCTTCCTCGAAGGCGCCGGTCAGCAACCGCTCCATCGCCGCATCGGCGCCGCCCGGCTCGCCCGACGCCAGTTCGATCAGCACATACCAGGCGGGCGTGCTTTCCAGCGGCTCGCGTGTGTCAGGAATGTTCCTGAGCACCAGGGTCATGCCCAGGCGCTTCATCAACTCGAACGCCTCGACCCCGCCGCCGGTCTCGGCCTTGGCCCGCGCCAGCAGGGCGACGGCGTCATGATGGCTGTCCAGGCCGACGATGGCGGTGGCGCGGCTCCGCATGATGGGGAACAGCTTCAGCGTTGCGGCCGTGACGACGCCCAGCGTTCCTTCGGCGCCGATGAACAGCTGTTTCAGGTCATAGCCGGTGTTGTCCTTGCGCAGCCGTTTCAGGCCGTTGAACACCTGACCGTCCGGCAGAACCGCCTCGACCCCCAGCACCAGGTCGCGCATGACGCCATAGCGCAGCACCGCTGTGCCCCCCGCATTGGTCGAGATGACGCCGCCGATGGTCGCCGACCCTTCGGCCGCCAGGCTGAGGGGGAAGAACCGGTCGTTGGCCCGGGCAAGCTCCTGCGCCTCCAGAAGGGTCACGCCGGCCTCCAGCGTCATGGCGTCGTCCAGCGGCGTCACGTCGCGCACGGTCCGCAGCTTGCGCGTCGACAGCAGGATCTCGCCCAGCGGAATCTGGCCGCCGACCAGACCGGTGCCGCCGCCTTGGGTCACGATCGCCGCGCCGTGACGGGCGCAGATGGCCACGGCGCGCGCGACCTCATCCGTCGTGCGCGGCGTCAGCAGCAGCGGGCTTTGCCCCGTCCAGCGGCCCCGCCATTCGGTCAGCCACGGCGCCATTTCACCCCCGTCCTGAATCCAGGCGTCGGGCAGGGCGGCTTTCAGTTCGGCGATGGCGGCGGGGGAGGGCGCGGTCATATTCGCCTTGTCGCAAAAGGCGGCGCGTGGTGGAAGCGCAAAGCCATGCTTCGGCGCGGCCTTTTCGGGGAGAAACATGGTTCCGGTTCCCGCCGTCGGCGTCGTCTGCCTGAAAGACGACGCGGTCCTGTTGATCCGGCGCGGAAAGCCGCCCCGCATGGGAGAGTGGAGCCTGCCGGGCGGCCGGATCGAACCGGGCGAGCGCGCTATCGACGCCGCCCTTCGCGAACTGGGCGAGGAGACGGGCGTCCAGGCCGATATTCTTGCCCTGCTGGATGTGGTCGACGGCCTGTTTCCCGAGGCCGATCGCCACTATGTGCTGATCGACTACCTGGCCGTCTGGCGGGGCGGCGAGCCGGTGGCCGGGGACGATGCGACCGAGGCGGCGTTTTATCCCCTGTCCGGCGTCGAAGCCCTGGGGTTGTGGGACGAGACGGTCCGCATCATCCGGATGGGCGCCGAGCGCCTGGCGGCGATGACGCTGATTTCATCGAGTCCTGGTCGGGATTCGATGGCGAAGGGGGGCGACGACGCCTAAGCTGAGCGGCAACAAGGGAGACTCTGTATGGGTTGGTTCGCGATCACGCTGGTTATTCTGGCGCTGGTATTGTTGTTCAGTGTAGTGAAGATCGTGCCGCAAGGCCGTGAATTCACGGTGGAACGTTTCGGCAAATACACCCGCACCCTGTCGCCGGGTATCAGCCTGCTGACCCCGTTCGTCGAGCGGATCGGCCGCCGCATGAACATGATGGAGCAGGTGCTGGACGTCCCGACCCAAGAGGTCATCACCAAGGACAACGCCGTGGTGAAGGTCGACGGCATCGTCTTCATTCAGGTGATGGACGCCGCCCGGGCCGCTTACCGCGTGGATGATCTGCCCTACGCCATCAGCCAGCTGTGCATGACCAACCTGCGGACCGTCGTCGGCTCGATGGAGCTGGACGAGGTGCTGTCGCAGCGTGACGCCATCAACACCCGCCTGCTGCACGTCATCGATGCGGCGACCGAGCCGTGGGGCGTCAAGGCGAACCGGATCGAGATCAAGGATCTGACCCCGCCCGCCGACATCACCAACGCCATGGCCCGCCAGATGAAGGCCGAGCGCGAACGCCGCGCCGTGGTCACCGAGGCCGACGGTGAAAAGCAGGCCGCCGTGACCCGCGCCGAGGGCGCCAAACAGGCGGCCATCCTGGAGGCCGAGGGCCGCCGCGAAGCCGCCTTCCGCGACGCCGAGGCGCGCGAGCGTGAAGCCGAGGCCGAGGCCAAGGCGACCGCCATGGTGTCCGAGGCCATCGCCCGCGGCGACGTCAACGCCATCAACTATTTCGTGGCCCAGAAATACGTCGAGGCCTTCGCCGAGCTGGCTCGCAACCCGACGGCCAAGACCGTCATCGTGCCCGCCGAAATGAGCGGTCTGGTCGGGACCATCGCCGGTCTGGGCGAACTGGTCGGCCTGGCTCGCGAGCAGCAGCAGACCCGCACCGACACCCGCAGCGAACGCCGCCAGGCGCCGCAGCCGCCGGTCAGCAGCGCTTCGCCGCCCCCGGCCCAGCCGCGCGCGCCGCGTCGCCCCGGCGGCTCTGTGCCGACGACGGAGTAGGCCATGGACGCCGTTCTCGACCTCTATGCGACCCAGCCGTTCTGGTTCTGGCTGGGATTCGGGGCCCTGTTGCTGGCCGTCGAATCGGCGTTGTCGACGGAGTGGCTGTTGTGGCCGGCGGCGTCCGCCGGGGTGGTGGCGGTCGTCACCGCCCTGGGCGTACGTCTGGGGCTGCCGTTCGAGATCGGTCTGTTCGCCATTCTGACCCTGATCGCGACCTTGGCGTCGCGGCGTCTGGTCCAGCGGGTCAATCCGGCCGACGCGCCCGACATCAACGCCCGCGACCTGCGGCTGGTCGGCGAACGCGCGCGCGTGGTCGAGGCCTTTGTCTCAGGCCGCGGCCGGGTCTTCGTCTCGGGCGCCGAATGGTCGGCCGAAATCGCCGAGGGCGCGCCGCGGGCGGGCGACAGCGTCATCGTCGAAGCCATCGACGGGGCGCGGCTGAAGGTCCGACTTGGGTGATTGGACTGGTGGCCGCTGCGGCCTTGGCCTGCATCCCTCTGGGCGATGCCGATCAGTTCGGAGATATCGGCTTCGATGAGGGCGCGCGCCCCAGCGATCAGCGTTTGGTCGAGGTTCGCTGTGCTGGAGACGAATGCAAAGGCGGGGACCGACACGGTGTCCGCTACAGCTTTCTGGCTGGGAATCTGGTGATCAAGACAGTCGAAGGCCCAGGTCCGTCCGGGGCGTTTCGAGAGCACATGGAGGCGTCCCCTGAAACCGAGGTTGAGACGCTGACGGCCCCTCTGTGCATGGAGGCCAGTTGGGTTTCCATAAGCCGCGGGCCGGATGGCGATTGGACCTACGGCCTCTACGCACAGCCTTAACGCCGCAGCTCTTCGACCCCCCGGTTCGCCAGAGAATCGGCGCGTTCGTTCAGCTCGTGGCCGGCGTGGCCCTTGACCCAGCGCCACTTCACGTCGTGGCGGGCGCGGGCGGCGTCGAGGCGTTTCCACAGGTCGTCGTTCTTGACCGGTTTGCCCTCGGCGTTCTTCCAGCCGCGCGCCTTCCAGCCCCGGATCCATTCGGTGATGCCCTGCATCACATATTTGCTGTCGGTGTGAAGCTCGACCTTGCAGGGACGGGTCAGGGCCTCCAGCGCCATGATGGCGGCCATCAGCTCCATGCGGTTGTTGGTCGTGTGCGCCTCGCCGCCCCACAATTCCTTCTCGTGACCGCCGCCTGCCTGCAGCACCGCGCCCCAACCGCCGGGGCCCGGATTGCCCTTGCAGGCGCCGTCGGTGTGGATGATCACGTGACTCATGCGCGCGTCCCTACAGGTTCGCTTGGCGCGGCGCCATCACTGCGCCTATATGGCGGTGAATAGTCGGGTATGGGCCATCGGGCCCGAATGAGGAGATTGCGTCTTGGGCTCCATGAGCATCTGGCACTGGGCCATCGTCATCGTGCTGGGCCTGCTGCTGTTCGGCGGCCGCGGCAAGCTGTCGGGCCTGATGGGCGACGCCGCCAAGGGCATCAAGGCGTTCCGCGAAGGCCTCAAGGACGACGGCAAGACCGACGGCCCGCATGACGGCGTCAGCTCGCTGCCGCGCACCGACGCCGAGAAGGACGAACTGAAGCGCTGATCGCGCTTTGGTTGGTTGGCGGCTTAAGGAAAGACCCTGACGAATGGGCGGACTTGGCCCCGGCATCGGCGGCTTCGAGGTTTTGGTTATCGGGATCGTGGCCCTGCTGGTGGTGGGGCCAAAGGATCTGCCTGTCCTCATGCGACGCGTGGGCCAGTTCATGGCCAAGGCCCGAGGCATGGCCAACGAATTCCGCGCCAGCTTCGATGAAATGGCGCGCCAGTCCGAGCTGGACGACCTGCGCAAGGAAGTGGACGCGCTGCGCCGGGGGCAGGGGGTCTATGCCCTGGGCGACGAGGCGACCGCGGCCTTCAAAGATATCAACGATGACCTGAGCCGCCCGCTGGATGCGTCTGCGTCGCCAGTGGCGACCGGCCGTTCCGAATGGCCCGACGCCGAGCCGGTGATGGCGCCGCTGGAGCCGCAGCCTGAACCGACGCCGACCCCTCGCCAGCGCAAGGCGTCGCCGAAGGCCAAGCCTGCCAGGCCAGCGACCAAATCGGCTGCCAAGGCCCCCGCCAAAACTGCGCGCAAACCCACGAAATCCGCCGCGCCCAAGACGACCCGTGCGTCGGTCAAGCCTGCTACGAAAACGCCGCGCGCCCGGGCCAGGAGCAAGACCTCCTCATGACGCTGGAGCCTGACGAGGCCGAGATCGAGGCGTCACGCGCCCCACTGATGGATCACCTGGTTGAGCTCAGGAACCGTCTGCTGGTCTGCGTCGTCGCCTTCGTGGCCGGCTTTATCCTGTGCTTCGCGTTCTCCAGTCAGATCTATCTGTTCCTGGTCAAGCCGTTCGCGGCGGCGGCTTCTTTCCATGCCGCGATGGCGCCGGGCAGCCATGTCTCGCCGATCGACCTGATCCTGGGGACGGCGGGGTTGAAGCCGCTGCCGCACATCGACGGCAAGACGGTGGATCTGATCTACACCGCGCCGCTGGAGTTCCTGTTCACCAAGATGAAGCTGGCCGGGTTCGGCGCGGTCGTCGTGGCCTTCCCGGTTCTGGCCTGGCAGCTATATCGCTTTGTCGCGCCGGGCCTGTATCGCAATGAACGTGGGGCGTTCCTGCCATTCCTGGTGGCGGCGCCGCTGCTGTTCCTGCTGGGCGCGGCGCTGGTCTATTTTGTCATGCTGCCGTTCGTCATGTGGTTCTCGCTGAGCCAGCAGATCGTTGGCGGCGGAGTCACGGCCGAGCTGCTGCCCAAGGTGTCGGACTATCTGAACCTAGTCACGGCCTTGCTGCTGGCCTTCGGCCTGTGTTTCCAGCTGCCGGTCGTCATGTCGTTGTTGGGCATGGCCGGCCTGATCTCGTCCGAGGTGATGGCCAAGGGCCGCCGCTACGCCATCCTTGGCGTGGCCGTCGTGGCAGCCGTGGTGACGCCGCCGGATCCCATCAGCCAGATCATGCTGATCATCCCGCTGGTGATCCTGTACGAGATTTCGATCTGGTGCGTGCGCATCATCGAAATGCGCCGCCAGAAGGCGGATGCGCTCGCTGACGCGGCGATCTGACGATCCGTTATCTGCGTCCTGGCTGAAACAATTCGCGTTCCCGGCGCTTGTGAGCGGGTATGTCCCGTTTCACCGCCGACAAACACTATCGTCAGAGGATCAGCGACCTGATCGCCGAAGCCGTGGTCGAGGACGACGGCGTTCGCCGTCATGCCCTGCTGTGGATGGCTGACGAATGGATCGCTCTGCTGACACGTCGCGCCGCGAGCGCAGGTCGCCGTCAGGGCGCATGAAAAAGGCGCCGGACGTTTTCGCCCGGCGCCTTGATCGTCAAGCTGATCCTGAGGATCAGCAGCTGTAGTACATGTCGAATTCGACGGGGTGCGGGTGAAGCTGCAGCCGGGCGACCTCCTCCATCTTCAGCTCGATGTAGGAGTCGATGAAATCGTCATCCATGACGCCGCCCTTCTTGAGGAAGGCGCGGTCGGCGTCCAGGGCGTCCAGAGCCTCCTTCAGCGAACCGGCGACTTCCGGGATCGACCCGCGTTCCTGCGGCGGCAGGTCGTACAGGTTCTTGTCGGCGGCCGCGCCCGGATCGATCCGGTTCTCGATGCCGTCCAGGCCCGCCATCAGCAGGGCGACGAACGTCAGATAGGGATTGCCCATCGGATCGGGGAAGCGGGCTTCGATCCGCTTGGCCTTGGGCGACGAGACGTGCGGGATGCGGATCGAGGCCGAGCGGTTGCGGGCCGAGTAGGCCAGTTTCACCGGGGCTTCATAGCCCGGCACCAGGCGCTTGTAGCTGTTGGTGGTCGAGTTGGCGAAGGCGTTGATAGCCTTGGCGTGCTTGATGATGCCGCCGATGTACCACAGGCACATGTCGGACAGGCCGGCGTATTTGTCGCCCGCGAACAACGGCTTGCCGTCCTTCCAGATCGACTGGTGCACGTGCATGCCCGACCCGTTGTCCGCGAACATCGGCTTGGCCATAAAGGTCGCCGACTTGCCGTAGGCGGCGGCGACGTTGTGGATCACGTACTTATACAACTGGGTGCGATCGGCCATGGTCAGCAGGTCGCTGAACTTCAGGCCCAGTTCGTGCTGCGCCGGGGCGACCTCGTGGTGGTGCTTTTCCGGCTGCAGGCCCAGGTCCTTCATGACGCCCAGCATCTCGCCGCGCAGATCCTGGGCGCTGTCGACCGGATTGACCGGGAAATAGCCGCCCTTATGTCCCGGGCGGTGGCCCAGGTTGCCTTCGCTGTACTCGGCGTTGGTGTTGGCCGGCAGTTCGGTCGAGTCGAAGCTGTAGCCCGTGTCGTGCGGCGCGGTGGACCAGCGCACGTCGTCGAAGATGAAGAACTCGGCTTCCGGCCCGAAATAGACGGTGTCGCCCACGCCCGACGACTGCACATAGGCCAGCGCCTTCTTGGCGATCGAGCGGCTGTCGCGGTTATAGGGTTCGTTGGTGTCGGGGTTCAGCACGTCGCAGAACAGGAACAGCGTCGTCTGCTGATAGAACGGATCGATATAGGCCGTGGTCAGGTCCGGCTTCAGCAGCATGTCGGACTCGTTGATGGCCTTCCAGCCCGCGATCGACGAGCCGTCGAACATCGTGCCTTCTTCCAGGAATTCCTCGTCGACCAGATCGATGTCGAAGGTGACGTGCTGAAGGCGGCCGCGCGTGTCGGTGAAGCGAAGATCGACGTAGTGGACATCCTTGTCCTTGATCTCTTTGAGGATCTTGCTGACGCTCATGGCTGGGTGGTCCTGTTTCTTATGGGGAGGTAACGAAACGGCCGCCCCGGGGGACGGCCGATGGTGGAAGCGTCAGACGGCCTGGGGGCCGGTTTCGCCGGTGCGGATGCGGATGACGTCGGAGATGTCGGAGATGAAGATCTTGCCGTCGCCGATCTTGCCCGTGCGGGCTGCGGTCTGGATAGCGTCGACCACGGCCGGGGCCATGTCGTCGGGCACCACGACCTCGATCTTGATCTTGGGCAGGAAGTCGATGACGTATTCGGCCCCCCGATAGAGTTCCGAATGGCCTTTCTGGCGGCCATATCCCTTGGCCTCAAGAACGGTCATGCCCTGGACGCCGACGTCCTGAAGGGCTTCCTTCACTTCATCCAGCTTGAACGGCTTGATGACGGCTTCGATCTTCTTCATGGCGATCCCAACGCGGCCTGAAACGGCCCGACGCTCGGGCGGTAAAGGGACATTGCATTGCACAATTTGGCAAGGGCCTTTTGGCGTTCTGCGACGTTCGTGAACAGAATAATCCGATGACCGAGCAAAACGAACCCACCTTATGGACCTCGCGCCTCCCGTGGCCTCCTGCGGACACGCATAAACATGCCCGCGGGCGGCTGGCGGTCGTGTCGGGCCACATGGCGCACACGGGCGCCGCGCGACTGGCCGCGCGGGCAGGGTTGCGGATCGGTGCGGGACTGGTGCGCATCCTGTGTCCGCCGGACGCCCTGCCGGTCATCGCGCCGGCGCTGGAGGCCGTGATGGTCTCGCCCTTCGGCACGCCCGCCCACCTGGCCGCCGAGGCGCAGGATATGGACGCCGTGGTGATCGGCCCGGCCGCAGGGGTCGGATCAGCGACCGTCGCCAATCTGCATGCTCTGGCGGAAACGGGCGCTGCCCTGGTCATCGACGCAGACGCTCTGACCAGCTTCCGCCAGCGCCCCACGGACCTGTTCGCCCTGCTGGATCATGATGACGTACTGACCCCGCACGAAGGCGAGTTCGAGCGCATCTTCCCCGGCCTGCTGGTCCAGGGGCGAGAAGTCGCCGCCGTCGCGGCCGCCCGTCAAGCCAGGGCGGTCGTGGTGCTGAAGGGGCGAGAAACCCTGATTGCGGCGCCGGACGGCCGGTTGCGGGTCAACGGCAACGGCTCGCCCTGGCTGGCCACTGCCGGATCAGGAGACGTGCTGGCTGGCATGATCGCGGGTCTGGTCGCCCAGCACATGGATAGTTACGACGCCGCCTGCGCGGCCGTGTGGATGCACGCCGACGCGGGGACGCGGTTCGGTCCGGGGCTAACGGCGGAGGATCTTCCCGGCCAGCTACCGGCGGTGCTCAGGGGCTTCGCGCCGCGCTGAGCGACCTGGTGCGGATGAGAGGACTCGAACCTCCACGCCTCACGGCGCTGGAACCTAAATCCAGTGCGTCTACCAGTTCCGCCACATCCGCATAGGTTCTGGACCAGCGTCTAGGACAGGCTTGGCCCAAGGGCAACGCGCCATAATGAAAAAGGCCCGGGATCGCTCCCGGGCCTCTCCATTAGACCTGATCGCAGATCAGTCGTCCTTGCGGTCGGTCGGCGACGGCGCGCCGGGCATCGGCGGAACCGGTCCGGGAGGCGCATCGGCGTGCAACTCCGGCACGTCGATGATGCCGCGGCCCAGGTGGCTCTTGCGCATGCCATACAGCAGATAGACGACCAGGCCGATGCCGCCCCAGATCGGCAGCACCATCTTGGCGTCGTGCGGCAGGTTCCAGAACAGGAAGGCGCAGCCGAAGGCCGACAGCGGCGCGAACAACCACACCAGCGGGGTGCGGAACGGACGCTTACGGTTCGGCTCCTTCACGCGCAGGATCAGCACCGCCAGCGACACCATGAAGAAGGCGAACAGCGTGCCCGAGTTCGAGATGTCGGCCAGCTGACCGACGGGGAACAGGGCGCCGGCGATAGCCACCGCAACGCCGGTGAAGGCGGTCACGATATAGGGCGTCTTCCACTTGGGATGGACCTTGGCGAAGCTGGCGGGCAGCAGCCCGTCACGGGCCATCACGAAGAAGATGCGCGTCTGGCCGAAGATCATCATCAGGATGACCGAGGGCAGGGCGATCATGGCGGCGGTGCCCAGCATATTGCCGACGGCCGGATAGTTGATCTCGCGCAGGACGTGCGCCAGGGCTTCGTTAGAGCAGACCAGCTGGTTGGCGTTTTCAGCCAAGGCGCAGGCGGCCATGAAGGCGGCCGAACCCGGTTGAACGGCCGAACCGTCAGCGCCCAGGACCGGCTGGGCCCCGATGGCGCCCACGGCGCCGGCGGCGACAAACAGATAGAAGATCGTACAGATCGCCAGCGAACCGATCAGGCCGATCGGCACGTTGCGCTGCGGGTTCTTGGTCTCTTCGGCGGCGGTCGAGACCGCGTCGAAGCCGACGTAGGCGAAGAAGATCGACGCCGCGGCGCCGACGATGCCCATTCCCGACGACGACCCGAACAGGCCGTTCGGCATGAAGGGGGTGAAGTTGTCGGCCTTGAGCACCGGCAGGGTCAGGACGACGAAGGCGGTCAGGGCGGCGACCTTGATCACCACCAGCACGGCGTTGACGCGCGCGCTTTCCGTCGTGCCGACCATCAGCAGGGCCGTCACCGACAGGGCGACCACGATGGCCGGGATGTTGACGATGCCCATCGAGAAGTCAGGCGTCGGGATGAAGCCGTTCATGGTCCAGGCCGGCCCGGCCTGTAACAAATCTGGCCAGTCGAATCCGAGCGCATTCTCGATCAGGCCCAGCACATAGCCGGACCAGCCCACGGACACGGCCGAGGCCGCCACCGCATATTCGAGAATCAGCGCCCAGCCGACCATCCAGGCCAGCAGTTCGCCCATCACCGCATAGGTATAGGTGTAGGCCGAGCCCGAAACCGGGGCCATCGAGGCCAGTTCCGAGTAGCACAGGGCCGCCACGGCGCAGACGGCGCCGGCGATGACGAAGCTCCACATCATGCCCGGGCCGGCCTTTTGGGCGGCGGCCGCGGTGAGCACGAAGATGCCGGTGCCGATGATGGCCCCGACACCAAGCAGGGTGAGCTGGATCGGTCCCAGCGACCGATGAAGCGACTTCTTCTCGGCCGTAGCCAAGATCGCGTCGAGCGACTTAACGCGCCACATTATATGTTTCCCCTCCGACTGTTCGCAGTCTGGTCGGCGCGGACGCTAGCGAGGGATGCGGCGACGTGCAACGCGGTTTCCGTTCGGTGAACCATCAACGACGCTTTCGTGAATGCCCCGGAAGGGGCTAAGGCCGGGGCGATGTTGCCGATCCACGCCGTTCTGGAGCCGTTGAAGTCCGCCATGGCGGAGCACGGCGCCGTCGTGCTGGCCGCACCGCCCGGTGCGGGCAAGACGACCGTGGTCCCGCTGGCCCTGCTGGACCAGCCCTGGCTTGGCGACGGCAAGGTGCTGGTGCTGGAACCGCGACGCCTTGCCGCGCGCGCCGCCGCCGACCGCATGGCGGCCACCCTGGGCCAGAAGGCGGGTGAAACCGTCGGCTATCGCACGCGATTACAAAGCCGCATCGGTCCGGCCACGCGCATTGAGGTCATCACCGAAGGCGTCTTCACGCGAATGATTCTGGACGATCCGGCGCTGGACGGCGTCGGCGCGGTGCTGTTCGACGAATTCCACGAACGCAGCCTGGACGCCGACCTGGGCCTGGCCCTGGCGCGTGAAAGCCAGTCGGTGCTGCGCGACGATCTGCGCCTGCTGGTCATGTCGGCGACGCTGGATATCGCGGGCGTGTCCCGGTTGCTGGACGGCGCGCCGGTGATCGAGGCCGAGGGGCGGATGTTCCCGGTCCAGACCCTGTATCTGGGCCGCAACCCGGTCGAACGGCTGGAGGACGCCGTCGCCCGGGCCGTCATGACGGCGCTGGCGGATCAGGATGGATCGATCCTGGTCTTCCTGCCGGGGCAGGGCGAGATCCACCGCACGGTCCAGCGGTTGAAGGACCGGCTGCGTGACCCGGCGGTCGACCTGACGCCGCTGTATGGCGCGCTGGACAAGGTTGAGCAGGACCGCGCGATCGAACCGGCCGCGCCCGGTCGCCGCAAGGTGGTGCTGGCCACTTCGGTCGCCGAGACCAGCCTGACCATCGAAGGAGTGCGGGTCGTGATCGACAGCGGCCTGTCGCGCGTGCCCCGGTTCGAGCCGTCCAGCGGTCTGACGCGGCTGGCGACGGTCAAGGTCAGTCGCTCCTCGGCCGAACAACGGCGGGGACGGGCAGGACGTGTCGCGCCGGGCGTCTGCTATCGCCTGTGGGACGAGGAGCAGACACGCGGTCTGGTCTCGCATCAGCGGCCCGAGATGCAGGAGGCGGACCTGACCGGCTTCGCGCTGGACCTGGCCCGATGGGGGACGAAATCGGTTGAAGGGCTGGCCCTGCTGGATCCGCCGCCGGCGGGCGCCTTCGCCGAGGCGCGCAACGTGCTGGCGCGGCTGGGCGCATTGGATGCGGGCGGGGTGCTGACAGACCATGGGCGGCGGCTGACCCGAATTCCCCTGTCGCCCAGACTGGCGCATCTGACCGCCGTGGCATCGGACCGGGGGGACGCCCTGATGGGCGCGCGGATCGCGGCGATCCTGAGCGAGCCGGGGCTGGGCGGGAACGCCGTTGGTCTGCACGACCGGCTGAAGGGGTTCGAACGCGACCGGACGCCCCGCGCCCGCGACGCCATGCGGCTGGCCGACCGATGGGCCCGGGCGGCGGGTGGCGGGCAGGGCGATCAGGTCGATCCCGGC
The DNA here is from genome assembly GCF_004210735.1 of Brevundimonas sp. Lineage (GTDB taxonomy): Bacteria > Pseudomonadota > Alphaproteobacteria > Caulobacterales > Caulobacteraceae > Brevundimonas. The sequence goes on along the minus strand of NZ_SDZL01000033.1, from coordinate 887 downwards.
GAGCTGTTGGCCGAGGCCTTCCCCGAGCGGATCGCGCGGGCGCGGGGCAAGCCGGGCGAACTGTTGCTGGCGTCCGGTCGCGGCGCCTTTGTCGATCCGGCCGAACATCTGGCGCGCGAGCCGTGGTTGGCGGTGGCCGAACTGGGCGGCGGCGACGCGCGCGACCGCGTCCGCCTGGCTGCTGCGCTGGACCCGGCCGTGTTGGAAGGCCGGATCGAAACCCGGGACCGCCTCAGCCGCGAACCGTCGGGCAAGCTGATGATCCGCAAGGTTCGGCGCATCGGCGCCATCGTGGTGGACGAACGCCTGGCCGGCGCCCCCGACCGCGCCGCCATCACCGCAGCGTTGAAGGCCGAGGTCGACACCGATGGTCTGGCGGGCCTGCGCTGGGGCGAGCGCGCCTCGGCGCTGCGCGCGCGGCTGGCCTGGTTGCACGGGATGGATCCGGCCTGGCCTGATGTGTCGGACGCGGGACTGCTGACTGAGCGCGAGACCTGGCTGTGGCCGCTGCTGGACGGCGTTCAGGGGCTGGAGGCGATCTCGGACGGCGCGCTGGAGCAGGGTCTGCGGACACTGATCCCATGGGACCGCCAGCGGGCGCTGGATGATCTGGCGCCGATCCGACTGACCACGCCGCTGGGCAGCGTCGCTATCGACTATGCTGCGGAGGGCGGGCCGCGCGTCGATGTCCGCGTGCAGGAACTGTTCGGGGTGAAGGTCCATCCCATGATCGGCGGCGACCGGCGCATCCCGCTGACTCTGTCGCTGCTGTCGCCCGCGCGGCGCCCGGTTCAGGTGACCAGGGATCTGCCCGGCTTCTGGACCGGATCATGGGCCGCTGTCCGCGCCGACATGCGTGGCCGCTACCCCCGCCACCCCTGGCCCGA
>NZ_SDZL01000125.1 GCF_004210735.1 Brevundimonas sp. | reverse complement strand
AATTCCCTGTAGTCAGCCCCAAGTTGAGTGCGCAGTTGCGGCAATCCAGATTTGAATCATGTCTTGGGATAACTCCGGCCGGTCTGTCGCCAGCTGGCGCCAGAAAGACCTGACGCACCCTCCGGGTTTCGCTAGAGAGACTGACTGGAAGCCGGCAGTTGGCCGGGGAGACGGAACACCGCGTGAGCCCGACACAGGACCAGATCGCCCAACTTGCCCGCGGCCGCGTGCTGGTCGTCGGCGATGTCATGGTGGACCATTACGTTTCAGGCCGCGTGAGCCGGGTTTCGGACGAGGCGCCGGTGCCGATTATCCAGGTGATGGACGAGCGCTGGACAGCGGGCGGCGCAGCGAACGTGGCGGCCAACGTTGCGGCGCTGGGCGGCAAGGCCTTGCTGGTCGGCGTGACAGGCGCGGATTCGGCGGCCTCGACGCTGGCGGGCACGCTATCGAACCTGTCGCGCGCGATCGAGACGCATCTGGTGACGGAGCCGGGACGGCCGACGACGATCAAGACGCGCTATATGGGCAGCCAGCATCAGATCGTGCGGGTGGACCGGGAAAACCCGGGCGCAATCGAACGCGCGACAGAGGACAGGCTGATCGCGGCGGTCGACCTGCTGGCAGGCGATTGCGACGTGATCATGATCTCGGATTATGCGAAGGGCGCGCTGACGGATCGCGTGCTGGCGGCGATCATGGCGGCGGGACAAAAGGCCCGTGTTCCGATTGTTGTGGATCCGAAGCGCAATGACTGGAGCGCCTATCGCGGCGCGTCGATCATGACGCCGAACCGCAAAGAGCTTCAGCTCGCGACGCATGCAACTTGTGGGTCGGATGCGGAGTGTCGGGTCGCCAGCGATATCGCCATCGCCACAACGGGCGCGGCGATCCTGCTGACGCGGTCGGAGCACGGGATGTCGCTGTTCCGGCAGGACGCTGCGCCGGTGCATCTGGCGGCCAAGGCGCGCGAAGTGTTCGATGTGTCGGGTGCGGGCGATACCGTTGCGGCTGCAGTGGCGCTGGGTGTGGCGGCGGGCCTATCGCCTGAAACCGCTATGCAGATTGCCAATGTCGCGGCTGGCATCGTGGTCGCCAAGCGCGGGACAGCGACGGCGACGCCGGCGGAGTTGCTCGCCGAGATCGGCGCGGGCCGGAGCGGACTGGGCGGCGCGCCGGGCGCCCTGCCCCTAGCTGAGGCCAAGCGGTTGCGTGAGACCTGGGGCCGCGAAGGACTGTCGGTGGGATTCACCAATGGCTGTTTCGATATCCTGCATGCCGGCCACATCTCCCTCCTGCGCCAGGCCGCGGCCGCCTGCGACCGGTTGATCGTGGCATTGAATACGGATGCATCCGTGCAGGTCCTGAAGGGGCCGGAGCGTCCCGTGCAGGCCGAGGATGTGCGTGCGGCGGTGATGGCGGCGGTCAAGGGCGTCGACGCCGTGATCCTGTTCGGCGAGGCGACGCCGCTGGAGACCATTACCGAGCTGCAACCGGATGTGCTGATTAAGGGCGCCGATTATTCCGAGGACCAGATCGTCGGCGCGGACATTGTACGTGGCCGGGGCGGACGAATCGTACGCGCGACGCTGGTTGATGGGCAATCGACGACAAAAGTGATCGAAAAGTCGCGCCGTCCGGCCAACAGTTAACGCGCCCTCCACCGCTGTGTTTTAGGAGCGGTCCAAACCCTGCATACCCTGCGGCAGTCGACTTGACTTGAGCCCTGCCCGGGCCGCTAACCATGCCGGACGATGTGCGCTCTGGCTTAGAGGA
>NZ_SDZL01000082.1 GCF_004210735.1 Brevundimonas sp. | reverse complement strand
GCCTAGAGTGGGGGCTTACTGGAGACGCCCTGATGCCGAAAGCCGCCCTGTTCCGTCGTCTGGCGTTCGCCGCCTGTGTCGCCGCGCTGTCGGCGGGGGCGCCCGCTGTCGCCCGGCCTGTGGTCCAGGCCCAGGCCGCCGCGCCGGACGGGCTGGCGATCCCGGCGGTGGTGGCCTGGCTGGGTGAGAAGGGGCTGACGGCCGGGGCGGTGCAGACGGACGGCGCCCAGCCCTATGTGCGGGTCACGGACGGGCCGCTGACCTGGGTGCTGTATTTCTACTCCTGTCAGGGTCAGGGCGAGCGTCAGGTGTGCCCGGACCTGCAGTTCAGCGCCGCCTTCACCAACGCCACGGTGACGCCCGAGATCACCAACCGCTGGAACCGCGAGAACCGCTTCCTGAAGGCCTTTTACCAGCCCGGATCGGCCGGGGGCGCGGGCGCAGCGGTGGCGCAGCTGGACGTGCTGGTCGACAGCCGGTCGGGTCTGACCGAGCTGGAGGACGCGGTCGCGGTGTGGCGCGGGTTGCTGCCCCAGTTCGCGCGCGAGGTGGGGTTTCTGACGGGGCCGGCGCAGCCCTGAGGGGAAGTCTCTGACCCCCACCCTCCGCTCATCCCCGCGGAGGCGGGGATCCAGGAAGAACGCCAGTCAGAGGGATGTCCATTGTTCGCAGCGCTTTGAAGCCAAAGACCTGGGTCCCCGCCTCCGCGGGGATGAGCGGATTTTCTAACCAAACGCGACCTATAAGAAAGGCCGGGGGATCGCCCCGGCCTTTCCTTTGTATTCGCGCTCAAGCAGCGAGCGACCGCGTCGCGAGCGTAGCGCTCTTAGGTGAGAGAGCTATCGATGTCCTTGCAGGCCTGGATCAGGCCGTTCACGGACTCGACCGACTTGGCGAACATGGCCTTTTCGTCGTCGTTGGTGGTGAACTCGACGATCTTCTCGACGCCGTTCGCGCCGATCAGGGCCGGGACGCCGACATAGAGGTCGCTGAGGCCGTATTCGCCCGACAGCCAGACGGCGCAGGGCAGAACGCGCTTCTGGTCCAGCAGGTAGGAGCGGGCCATGGCGATGGCGCTTTCGGCCGGGGCGTAGAAGGCCGAGCCGGTTTTCAGCAGGGCGACGATCTCGCCGCCGCCCTTGCGGGTGCGCTCGACGATGGCGTCCAGATCGGCCTGAGACAGGAAGCCGGCGGCGACGGCATCCGGCAGCGGCAGGCCGCCGACGGTCGAGTGGCGCACCATCGGCACCATGTCGTCGCCGTGACCGCCCAGGGTCCAGGCGTTGATGTCCTGAACCGAGACGCCGGTCTTTTCAGCCAGGAAGTAGGCGAAGCGGGCCGAGTCCAGCACGCCGGCCATGCCGACGACCTTCTCTTTCGGCAGGCCCGAGAATTTCTGCAGCGCCCAGACCATGGCGTCCAGCGGGTTGGTGATGCAGATGACGAAGGCGTTCGGGGCGTGCTGCCTGATGCCCTCGCCGACGGCCTTCATGACCTTGAGGTTGATGCCGATCAGGTCGTCGCGGCTCATGCCCGGCTTGCGCGGCACGCCCGCCGTGACGATGCAGACGTCGGCGCCGGCGATGTCGGCGTAGTCATTGGCGCCTTTGAGCGCCACGTCCTGGCCGAACACGGCCGAGGCCTCGGCGATGTCGAGGGCTTTGCCTTGCGGCGTGCCTTCGGCGATGTCGAACAGGATGACGTCGCCCAGCGCTTCGCGCGCGGCCACGTGGGCCAGGGTGCCGCCGATCATGCCGGCGCCGATAAGGGCGATCTTCGCGCGAGCCATAGGTATCTCCAGGGTCGATGCTGCGTTGCAAAACGGTACTCGATGGCGGGCGGTCTAGACCCGCGCGAAAGCCTCGGCAAGGTCCGGACCTTTACGGCCCCGGTCGGGCCTGCGACGGTGGCTGGAAATAGGGAGACCTCCATGCGCCTTGTCGCCGCTACCCTGCTGATCGTCACGGCCCCGACTGCCCTGCCGACCCTGGCCATGGCCCAGACGCCGCCCGCACCGATCGGCGCCAGCCATGTGCCCGCGCCGTGGTGGATGCGCGAGCCGGTGATCGCCTCGATCGGGCAGGTGCGGGTCGAGATCCAGGCCAATCGCGCGGGCTTCACCGCCAGCTTCCAGTCGGTCGATCGGACGGCGGCCGACGCCTCGCGCAAGGCGGCGGATCAGGTGCGGGCGCTGAGCCGGACGCTGGCCGCATACGGCGTCGATACGGTGCGGGTCGAGACGACCCTGACCACCCGGCCGCTGTACGACCAGTATCGCGACGAGAACGGTAACCTGCGTGACAATATGCGGGCCGACAAGATCGAGCGTTATCAGGCCGACGCGACCGTCAGCCTGGCCATCCGCGACGTGGCGGCGTTGGAGCGGATCTATGCGACCGTGGTGGCGTCGCAGCCAACCTCGATCAGCCAGGTCTATTTCTCGCTCGACCCCGACAATGCGTGGAAGACCAATCTGGCGGGCGAGGCGGTGAAGGACGCGCGACGCCGGGCCCAGGCGGCGGCCCAGAACGCCGGGGCGACGCTGGGTCCCGTCAAGGTGATCGACCCGACCGGCCGCGCCTGCCAGACCGATGTGCTGGCCGGCTGGCCGTCGTATCAGTCAGGCGGCGGGCAGGCGACGACGGTGGACGAGGGGATGGTGACAGAGCGGTTTCGTGGGCCCTCGGTAGCCGCGCCGGCGCCCCCGCCCGCTCCGACCGGCGCGGCCCCTAGCGAAGCCGCCATCGAGGCGGCGCGGCTGGCGCTGCAGCCGCCGCTGCGCGAGCTGACCGACAGCGCGTGCGTGGTCTATGGCCTGAACGGATGAGGGACTTCGCCGCCGATCCGGCGTTCGAGGCGGGGTCCGTCTTCGCCGCCGACTGGCCGCTGTGTCAGGTGCGGCTGCAGGACGATGCGCGGTTTCCGTGGCTGATCCTGATCCCCCGACGGCCGGGAGCGGTCGAGCTGGAAGACCTGTCGGTGGCCGACCGCGCGGCGCTGATGGAGGAGGTGGTGCGCGCGGACGCCCTGGTGCGGGCGCTGGGCGCGGCGTCGGACCGGCCGGTGGACAAGCTGAACGTCGGGGCCATCGGCAATGTCACGGCCCAGTTGCACGTCCACGTCGTCGGCCGTCGCCGCGACGACGCCCTGTGGCCCGACCCCGTCTGGGGGCGTGGCCCGGCGCAGGCCTATACACGGGATAGACGGCTGAATACGCTCACAAGGATCGTTGCAGACATGGGCGGGGGCCAGATTGAACAGATTGCTTGAATTCTGGCGAAGCCGACTGCGGCGCCGATGGTTCTGGGGCTCCATAGTCTGCCTCCTGCTCGGCTATGTGGTCATGAGCCTGCTTGTGCCCGAGCCATTGCTTGGTCTGATCAGTCTTCCGTTCTGGTTGCTGATCGCCGGGCGTCGCCTTCACGACATGAACGCCCGAGGCTTCTGGGCGCTGATCCCTGCAGGTTCTGGCTTTGTGATCGGTTTCGCCAATGGCTTCACAAGGAGCGCCACAGGTAGTCCTATTATCGATACAGCCCAGCTGAATGTGGTGGTCGGACTGGCCAGTATCGGCTTCATCATACTCTTGGGCGCTTGGCCGGGATCTAAAGCGGCGAACCGCTATGGCCCACGCCCGGGTGCGGTGACCGTAACTCCCGTCGACAAGCCTTCCACCGCCTAAGCTAGCGGCTGAGGGTCACGGTCTTTTCGCCGTCGGGGCCCTTGAGCACGCCGCGCCAGCCGTCGGCGGTGCGGCGCAGCGTCAACACGCCGTCGGGCAGGGTCAGCACCGCCTCGACGCCCGATTTGGTCGCGGCGGGGATGGGGCCGACGCGCCAGTCCTTGCGCCAGGCGCCCTCGACCGGGCGGTCGCCGGGGTCGCGCAGCAGGATGCGCATCAGCTCGGTCCCGTCCTGGTCCAGCAGGCGCCAGCGGCCGTCCAGGGCGCCCATGCGGCTGTCGGCGCTGATCTCGGCGTTGGCGACGCCCTGGTCATAGGCCTGGGCCAGGGGCGAGGGCGGCTGTTCGTAACTGCGGCGGTAGTCGTCGACCGTCACGGCGCTGTCCAGGCGGCGGCGCAGGGCGGCGCTCTCGGCCACGGCATCGCCCTGGGGCGCGACCGGCGCGAAATTGGCCGGCGGCGTGAAGGGCATGGCCTCGAGCCGATACAGTTCGGACGGCGCCGCATAGGGGACGGGCGTGGTCGCGGCGGGGGCGTCCTGGGGCGCGGGCGTCGACTGGATCATCAGAAGGGCGGCGGCGATCAGCATGGGCCAAAGCTGCCCCGATCGGGCGCCCGATGGCTAGAGGGGTGCGGCGACTCTTCGTCGAATTCGCAATTGCGGCGCCGGGACGGCCCGTTTCGTTGACACCCGGCCTTTGGGGTCACTAAAGCCTGTTCACTGATTTCAACGCCTGAAATCCCTCGGGTTTTTTGAGAACCATTCGCATGTCGAGCCCTTCCCCGGTCTCCGGCGACGCTCGTGACGACCAGACCGGCCGTTTCGTTCGCCAGCCCAATGGCCGCGTCCGTCCGTTGTCGCCGCACCTGCAGATCTGGCGCTGGCACATCACCATGACCGCCTCGATCCTGTTCCGCGTGACCATCGGCGCGGCGACGGTGGGCGCGGCGATGCTGGTCGGCTGGCTGGCTGTGCTGGCCAGCGGGCCGGACGCCTATGCGCAGTTCCTGAGCTGCGCGGCGTCGCCGCTGGGGCTGCTGGTCGGGATCGGCCTGACCTGGGTGTTGTTCTCCTTCCTGCTGAACGGCGGGCGCCACCTGATCAACGACACCGGCGCGGGCCTGACGGTGCCGTCGGCCAATCTGCTGTCGCACATCGCCGTGTGGGGGCCGTTCGTCCTGACGGCGATCTTCTGGATCGTGCTGTTCGCCAGCGGAAAGGTGTCGCTATGAGCGCTCCCGCCAGGTTCAAAAACCGGGTGAAGGTGTCCGAGCGCCACGGCGCCGGCGAATGGGCGATCGAAAAGGTCGCGCTGCTGATCCTGATGCCGCTGGCCCTGTGGGTCGCGTCCACCGCCCTGACCCTGACCGGCGTCAGTCACGACGGCGTGCTGGCCTGGTTCGCCAACGGGCTGAACGCGACGCTGGCGGCGGTCACCGCCGTGGTCTTCTTCGGGTTCGCCAGCCTGGCCTGGAAGGTGATCGTCGAGGATTACATCCATCGCCCGGGCAACAAGGCCCTGCTGCTGGGCCTGATCAACATCGTCTGCCTGCTGCTGGCCGCGGCCAGCGTCTTCTTCATCGTGCGTCTGGCGACGGGCTCTGTCCCGCTGCCGGCCGGAGTCTGATCCGTCATGGCCGCTTACGAGCTTATCGATCACGAATATGACGTCGTCGTCGTCGGCGCCGGGGGTTCGGGCCTGCGCGCGGCGCTGGGCGCCGCCCAGCAGGGGCTGAAGGTCGCCTGCGTGACCAAGGTCTTCCCCACGCGCTCGCACACCGTGGCGGCCCAGGGCGGCATCTCGGCTTCGCTGGGCAACATGGGCGAGGACAGCTGGCAGTGGCACATGTACGACACCGTCAAGGGGTCGGACTGGCTGGGCGACCAGGACGCGATCGAATACCTGGTCCGCAACGCGCCCAAGGCGGTCTATGAGCTGGAACACTGGGGCGTGCCGTTCAGCCGGACGGACGAGGGCAAGATCTACCAGCGCGCCTTTGGCGGCATGACCCGCAATTTCGGCGAGGGCCCGGTGCAGCGCACCTGCGCCGCCGCCGACCGCACCGGCCACGCCATCCTGCACACCCTGTACGGCCAGTCGGTCCGCCGGGAAGTGAAATTCTTCGTCGAATATTTCGCCCTGGACCTGATCATGCAGGACGGCGCCTGCACCGGCGTTACCGCCCTGCAGCTCGACACCGGCCAGATGCACCAGTTCCGCGCCAAGATGGTGGTGCTGGCGACCGGTGGTTACGGCCGCGCCTATTTCAGCGCCACCTCGGCCCACACCTGCACCGGCGACGGTAACGCCATGGTGCTGCGCGCCGGCCTGCCGCTGCAGGACATGGAGTTCGTGCAGTTCCACCCTACCGGCATCTACGGCGCCGGCTGCCTGATCACCGAGGGCGCACGGGGTGAAGGCGGCTACCTGACCAACTCGGAAGGCGAGCGCTTCATGGAGCGCTATGCGCCGACCGTGAAGGACCTGGCCCCGCGCGACATGGTTTCGCGCTCCATGACCATCGAAATCCGCGAAGGGCGCGGCGTGGGCCCGAACAAGGACCACATCTTCCTGCACCTGGACCACCTGGATCCCAAGGTCCTGCACCAGCGCCTGCCGGGCATCTCGGAATCGGCCAAGATCTTCGCCGGCGTCGACGTGACCAAGGAGCCGATCCCGGTCCTGCCGACCGTCCACTACAACATGGGCGGCATTCCGACGAACTTCTACTCCGAGGTCGTGACCCGTCTGGGCGATGATCCGGACAAGGTGGTTCCAGGGCTGATGGCCGTGGGCGAAGCCGCCTGCGTTTCGGTGCACGGCGCCAACCGCCTGGGCTCAAACTCGCTGATCGACCTGGTGGTGTTCGGCCGTTCGGCCGCGCTGCGCTGCGCCGACACCATCAAGGCCGGCGCCACCCAGCCGGAGCTGAAGCCGGCCATGACCGATGGTCACCTGGCGCGCTTCGACAAGTTCCGCAACGCCTCGGGCGGCACCACGACCGCCTCGCTGCGCCTCGAGATGCAGAAGGCGATGCAGGAAGACGCCGCCGTGTTCCGCACGACGGACAGCCTGGCCTCGGGCGTCGAGCGGCTCGCCGCCGTCCACGCCAAGCGTCCGGACCTCAAGGTCTCCGACCGCGGCATGATCTGGAACACCGACCTCCTGGAGACCCTGGAGTTCGACAACCTGGTCGGCCAGGCGATCACCACAGTGGCCGGGGCGTTCAACCGCACCGAAAGCCGCGGCGCCCACGCCCACGAGGATTTCCCGGATCGCAACGACGAAACCTGGATGAAGCACACCCTGACCTGGTTCGACGATGCGACCGGTAAGGTCGCGATCGATTACCGGCCGGTGCACAGCTACACCCTGACCAACGACATCGCTTACATCCCGCCCAAGGCGCGGGTGTACTAGGACCGATGATGGCTTCCCTCGTTTCCTCGTTTAACGCGTCCTCGCTTAAGGAAAGCGTCTGATGGTCCAGCTCGCTCTGCCCAAGAATTCCCGCGTCCAGAAGGGCAAGCATCACGCTGCCCCCGCCGGCGCTACGAAGGTGAAGACCTTCAAGATCTACCGCTACGATCCCGAGGGGACCGAGAATCCGCGCTGGGACACCTATGACGTGGACCTCGAGGCCTGCGGTCCGATGGTCCTGGACGTTCTGATCCACATCAAGAACGACATCGACCCGACCCTGGCCTTCCGCCGATCGTGCCGCGAGGGCGTCTGCGGCTCCTGCGCCATGAACATCGGCGGCCGCAACACCCTTGCCTGCACCCACGGCCACGCAGAGGTGCCGGGCAAGGACTGCCAGATCAGCCCGCTGCCGCACATGCCGGTGATCAAGGACCTGATCCCCGACATGAGCATGTTCTACGCTCAGTACGCCTCGATCGAGCCCTGGCTGCACACCACGACGCCCGAGCCGCAGACCGAATGGCGCCAGAGCCCGGAAGACCGGGAAAAGCTGGACGGCCTCTATGAGTGCATTCTCTGCGCCTGCTGCTCGACGTCGTGCCCCAGTTACTGGTGGAACGGCGACAAGTACCTGGGCCCGGCGGCTCTGCTGCACGCCTATCGCTGGCTGATCGACAGCCGCGACGAGGCCACCGGCGACCGGCTCGACGAGCTGGAAGACCCCTTCAAGCTCTATCGCTGCCACACGATCATGAATTGTGCGCAGGTGTGTCCGAAGGGCCTGAATCCGGCCAAAGCCATTGGTGAGATCAAGAAGATGCTGGTGGACCGCGTCGTCTGATCGCGGTCTGCTGACGCGCGATCTAATCCGAACGGCGTTTGGAAAGTTGACGGCGCCGTCACTTTTCTGCATGGGGCTTCTATGAGCCAATCGGACGCGCATATTGTGATCCTCGGGGCGGGCCACGCCGGCGGCACCGCCGCGGCCTTGCTTCGCCAGTACGGGCACACCGGCCTCATCACCCTGGTCGGGGAGGAGCCGGTTCCGCCCTATCAGCGGCCGCCGCTGTCCAAGGCTTGGCTGAAGGGCGAGGCGGACGCCGACTCCCTGGCGCTGAAGCCGCTCGAGTTCTACGCCGAGAACAATATCGACTTCCGACCCAACGTCCGGGCCGAGAAGCTGGCCCGCTCGGACAAGACCGTCACCCTCTCGAACGGCGAGACCCTC
>NZ_SDZL01000032.1 GCF_004210735.1 Brevundimonas sp. | reverse complement strand
GGCGTGATCTCGCTGGACGGCAAGGGCGAAACCGCCCCGGCCAAGGCCACCGGCGACGGCGTGCGCGAGCCGCTGAACCGCCGCGCCACCATCGACATCAACTTCTAAGACCCTGCGGGGCAGGGGACCGGATTCGTCCGGTCCCCCAACCTGCGGACCATATAGAAGCGTCGATGACCATGCTTGCCGCCGGCCTCCAAAAGGGGCCGGCGGTTTGCGTTTCAGGCCTACGCCGCGCTCAGGGTGTGACCCTGCCGCTCTGGTCAAAGCCGGGGCGGGCGACTAAGTCGCAAGGCCTGAACGGGGGAGTGTGTCTGCAATGCGCGTAGCGATGATAGGGACCGGCTACGTCGGTCTGGTTTCCGGGGCCTGTTTCGCCGATTTCGGTCACGTCGTGACCTGTGTCGACAAGGACGTCTCCAAGATCGAGCGCCTGCACAAGGGCGAAATCCCCATATTCGAGCCTGGGCTCGAGGACCTGGTCGCGACCAATGTGCGCGACGGCCGACTGTCCTTCTCGCTGGACGGCGCCGAGGCCATTCGAGCGGCCGACGCCGTCTTCATCGCCGTGGGCACGCCGTCGCGACGCGGCGACGGCCATGCCGACCTGTCCTATGTCTATGCCGCCGCCGAAGAGATCGCTGACCTGATCGACGGCTTCACCGTCATCGTCACCAAGTCGACCGTGCCGGTCGGCACCGGCGACGAGATCGAACGCATCATCCGCGAACGCCGCCCGGACGCCCAGTTCGCGGTCGTCTCCAATCCCGAGTTCCTGCGCGAAGGCGCCGCCATCGGCGACTTCAAGCGGCCCGACCGCGTCGTGGTCGGCACGGAGGACGAGCGCGCGCGCGCCGTCATGACCGAACTGTACCGCCCGCTGAACCTGAACGAGACGCCGATCCTGTTCACCGGCCGCCGCACATCGGAACTGATCAAATATGCAGCCAACGCCTTCCTGGCGATGAAGATCACCTTCATCAACGAGATGGCGGACCTGTGCGAGGCCCTGGGCGCAGACGTCCAGCAGGTCGCGCGTGGCATCGGTCTGGACAACCGGATCGGCTCGAAATTCCTGCATGCGGGCCCCGGGTACGGCGGCTCCTGCTTCCCCAAGGACACGCTGGCTCTGGTGCGTACGGCCACGGACGCCGGCAGCCCGGTGCGACTGATCGAGACGACTGTCGCCGTCAATGACGCGCGCAAGAAGGCCATGGCCGACCGTGTGGCCCAGGCGCTGGGCGGCGACCTGAAGGGCAAGACGATCGGTCTGCTGGGCCTGACCTTCAAGCCCAACACCGACGACATGCGCGATGCGCCGTCGCTGGATGTGGCGCCGGCCCTGCTGGCCGCCGGCGCGATCGTCCAGGCCTTCGATCCCGAGGGCATGGCCGAAGCGAAGCATCTGCTGCCGGGCGTCGATTTCCGCACCGGCCCGTATGAGGCCATTGAGGGCGCGGACGCGGTCGTTATCCTGACCGAATGGGATCAGTTCCGGGCGCTGGACCTGGATCGCGCCAAGCTGCTGATGCGTCAGCCGGTGCTGGTGGACCTGCGCAACGTCTATCGTTCTGACGACATGCGCGCGCGGGGCTTCCGTTACAGCTCGATCGGTCGCGCCTAGAGCCTAGCGCGCCGAAACGGCCACGAGTGAGGCCGACGACTGGCCTTGCGGGGCGGTCGTCGGTCGTTCAATGAAGGTCTGGCCGACGCCGATGACCGTCAGGGCGACGACCACGGCCGAGGCGACGGCGATGGCGGTCAGACGCACGCCGCGCGCCACATCATCCTGAAACAGATCGTGCTGATCGTCCTGCATGCTCGCCCCCGACCCGGCGTGAGTCGCAAGCCACAGGGAGCATGGCGGCGCGCCAACCGCAAGTCGCGGAACGCCGTCCGTCAAACCTTCAGGCGGTAAAAAAGGGGGCGGCCCGCGCGGGACCACCCCCTTCTTCGACTTCAAGCGTCTGGATCAGCCCTGGAACGGGCGGATCAGGATTTCGACGCGGCGGTTCTGGGCCTTGCCCTGGGCCGTGTCGTTGCTGGCGATCGGGTTACGCGCACTGTTGCCGGCCACATACAGCCGCTCGCGCATCACGCCCTTCTGGATCAGATAGCCGGCCACCGACGAAGCCCGGCGCTCCGACAGCGGCTGGTTGATCGCGTCGCCGCCGGAGGAGTCGGTGTGGCCGACGACATCGACCAGCGACCGGTCATACTCGTTCAGCACCCGGGCCACGTCATCCAGCACCGACAGGAAGCGGGTGTCGATGGTCGACTGGTTGGTGGCGAAGGTGACGTCCGACGGCATGCGCAGGACCAGGTTATCGCCCTGACGCGCCACGCCGACGCCGGTGCCGGACAGTTCGGCCTCCAGCGCGCGTTGCTGGCGGTCCATGTACTGGCCCACGCCCGCCCCGGCCAGGGCGCCGACGCCCGCGCCGATCAGCGCGTTCTTGCGGCCCTGTTCGCCGTTCGAGGTGTTGGTCAGATAGCCCAGCAGCGCGCCACCCAGGGCGCCGGCGATAGCGCCGGTGCCGGTGTTGTTGCGGACCGGGCCCGAGCGGTACGGGTCAGTGGTGGTGCAGGCGGCGCCGCCCAGAAGGACGGCGATACTGGCGCTGGCGAGCAGGATCTTGGCGCGCATGATGTCATGTTCCTCAGTGAAGTTGACGCTGAAACGTAACGCATATGGTGAAGGTTCCAAGCTGACCGTTGCATGAACGAAAATGGCGCTTGCCGCCGCCGATCTGCCAATTTGCCGGGATAGGGCGTATGGACATCGCCCCGCTTCCACGCCCGTTCAACGAAAGCCCGAACCGTGAGCTCGACCCAGACCGCCCCGACCCGCGCCATCCAGCCTGTCTCGATGACCCTCTATGACCGGGATTTCGACGGCTTCAGCCAGGCTCTGGGCGACTCGTTCAAACGCTATGGTTTCGCCGTCGTGGCCGATCACGGCCTGGACGCGCGGATCATCGACAGCGCCGTGGACGACGCCAAGGCCTTCTTCGCCCTGCCGGAAGAGACCAAGCGCCAGTATCACGTGCCGGGCACCGGGGGCGCGCGCGGCCTGACCCCGTTCGGCGTCGAGGCGGCCAAGGACGCCAAGGCGGTGGATCTCAAGGAATTCTGGCACGTCGGCCGCGAACTGCCGGAAGGCCATCCCTATCGCCAGTACATGCGCGACAATCTTTGGCCGACCGAGGTTCCGGGCTTCCGTCAGCACCTGTACGGCATGTTCGAGGCGATGGACGCCCTGGGCGCCAGGCTGCTGCGCGCCATCGCCCACTATCTGAAGCTGGGCGACGACTTTTTTGCGGACAAGGTCCAGCTGGGCAACAGCGTCCTGCGCATGCTGCATTATCCGCCCGTTCCGGCCGACGCGCCGGGTGTCCGCGCCGGCGCGCATGAGGACATCAACGTCATCACCCTGCTGCTGGGCGCTGAAGAGGCGGGGCTGCAGCTCAAGGACGCGGACGGCGAGTGGCTGGACATCGCGCCGCCGCCGGGCGCCCTGGTGGTCAATATCGGCGACATGCTGCAACGGCTGACCAACCACGTCCTGCCGTCGACGACGCACCGGGTGGTCAATCCGGCGCCCGAGCGTCGCGGCTTCGCCCGCTATTCGACGCCCTTCTTCCTGCACTTCAATCCGGATTTCCCGATCGAGACCCTGCCGTCGATGGTCACGCCCGACAATCCGGATCGCTACGCCGGTCGCGGCATCCTGGCCGAGGACTATCTGACGGAACGCCTGCGCGAAATCCGCCTGCTGTGATCGCAGCATGATGAGGCCCTGCTCCGGGGGCCTCACGCCCGGTCCTAGCGCGAGATCCGCAGGTTCTCGATGGCGCCGGCGATCCGGTCGAACGCGGCCCCAATGTCGCCGGCGGCGGTAACGTTGAAATAGTTCTCGGCCTGGGTCGCGCAGCCGCGCAGCAGTTCCTGCGTCCGCGGATCGACCTGCACGCCCACCGAATAGACGATGATGTTCTGGGTGCGGATGTTCGTGCACAGCTCGGCCAGCTTGTCGTCCATGGCGTTGCGCCGCTGGGTCGCGGACGATGAGGCGTTGAAGCCGTACCGCGCCTGATAGGCCATGCCGACCCCGGTCATGTTGGAGCCCGCTGGATTGTTGGCGACGTTGTTCACGTTCTCGCCGTCAGTCATCAGGATGATGATCTTCTGCAGTCGTTCGCTGCCATAGGCGCGCCCATCACCGAAGGGCAGGTTGGGGGACACCGCGTGCCAGCCCCACATCAGGCCCATGGGCACATTGGTGGTTCCTACCGCCACCATTCGATCCACGGCGCTCGTGAGCGTGGAATACTGATCCGTCAGTCGAATGACCGGCTCCAGACTGCAGCCCCGATTGGGGCCTTTGTCGTCCTTAAGATTCGGGGTGGACTCACCGTATTTCGCGACGCGCTTGAGGCGATCCCAATAGGCTTTCGTGCGAGCCGACGAACTGGAGAAGGCCTTGGAGCTCCCCGCCATGCCATCGGCAAGATAGTTGTTGCTGGTGGCGTAATTCCGCCAGGCGTTGTCGTTGTTGTAAGCGTCGCGATCCGGATCATCGGGGGCGAACTGGGGCACGAACATCGTGGCTTGGTTGGCGGACGACGGCGTTGTGTCCCTGACGCTGTGTGGATAGGCGCGACTTTCGACACAGCCCTTCCAGCCTATGCCCATGCGCTGCAACAGCGTGAAGCGGCCTTCGCCACTGTCGAACAGGCCGGTCGAACCGGTAGCCCCGGTGTGGTCGTTCGCATTGCTGAGCCACGCGGGTCGCCGGCTATCCGAGGCGCCGTCGTTTGCGCTCAGGCCCGGCGAAATCCGGACGGTCTCGGAAAAGGGCACCAGCGCGATGCGCACGGCGTCTTCCTCGACGCTGCGGGCGTCGGCGGCCGCCAGCCGGGTGATCAGGTCCTTGGCCGCCTTCTTGGTGTTCGTCAGCTTGGCGCCTTCCATCGAACCGGTGTTGTCCAGCACCAGGGCGACCTCGATCCGGTTGTTCGAGCGGAACACCTCGGAGGTCGAGGCGACGGGGATCTTGTCGTCCATCACCTGGCCATAGGGCGGCAGGACGATGTTGGCGACCAGGGTCTTCACCTTGACCTTGGCCGAGCCGACCACCACGCCCTGGTTGTTCAGGACAAAGGTGGCCTCATTGTCGAACTCGATCTGGGGCACCTGCTGCAGGTTGGCCTTCAGCGCCGCCAGCCCGACCTTGGTGATGTTCTCGTTGTCGGTGAAGTTCGAGCGGGCGGCCGCCAGGGTCGCGGCGTCCAGCGCGTCCTGCAGGTGGGCGCGCACCGTATAGATGCGGTTCACATCGACGCCGCCCAGGCCGACCATCATCACCGCGGGCATGCTGAGGGCGAACAGCATGGCGACATTGCCCTGTCGCGCGCGCAGGAAACGCCGTGCGAAACCGAGACCCAGACCCATGTGCGCCGCTCCCCTGTCGCGCCTCGGGGGATGGCGTGACCTTCAACCGGCGATCATGCCGCGTCAGGGTTAAGGGAAGCGCTACCGTCAAAGGTTAACGCCGGCGAAGCGAGGGGCTTCGCCGGCGTCAGGTCGTCAGGCGTAACCGGTCACCAGCCGCAGGGCTTGCCGCGGTTCTGTTCGGTCAGCCAGGCGTTCAGCGGGGCGAAATAGTCCGCCACCGCCGAGGCGTCGGTCGTGGTCTCGCCGGTGAAGGCGGCCAGCGCCTCGGGCCAAGGCTTGGACTGGCCCATCTCCATCATGGCGTTGAAGCGGGCGCCGACGTCCTTGTTCCCATAGATCGAGCAGCGGTGCAGCGGCCCGGTCCAGCCCGCCTGCTTGCAGGCCGCGCGGTGGAACTGGAACTGGTAGATGTGGGCCAGGAAGTAGCGGGTGTACGGCGTGTTGCCCGGCACATGGTATTTGGCGCCCGCGTCGAAGGCGTTGTCCGGGCGCGGTCCCGGCGGAACCAGACCCTGATATTTCAGCATGTCGGCGGTCCAGGCGGCGTTGTACTGGTCCGGCGCGGTCTTGCCGCTGAACACGTCCCAGCGCCAGCGGTCGACCATCAAGCCGAACGGCAGGAAGGCGATCTTGTCCAGCGCCATCTTCAACAGGAACGGAATGTCCTCTTCCGCGCCGGGCACGGTCTCGAGCAGGCCGATCTGGTTCAGATAGGTCGGCGTCAGGGCCGACAGGCCGATGAAGTCGCCGATCGCCTCGTGGAAGCCGTCGTTCGCCCCGTTCCGGAACAGGTGCGGCTGATCCTTGTAGGCGCGCTGATAGTAGTTGTGACCCAGCTCGTGGTGCACGGTGTAGAAGTCGTCGGCGTTCACCTGGGTGCACATCTTGATGCGGATGTCGTCGGCGCCGTCCAGGTCCCAGGCCGAGGCGTGGCAGACCACCTCGCGGTCGCGCGGCCGGGTGATCTGGCTGCGTTCCCAGAAGGTTTCGGGCAGGGCGGCCAGACCCATCGAGGTATAGAAGCCCTCGCCGGTCTTCACCATTTTCGTGGCGTCATAGTTGGCGCGGGTCAGCAGCTGCGTCAGGTCATAGCCGCCCGTGGTGGCGGCCTTGGGCGCCACCACATCATAGATGTTGCCCCACTGCTGGGACCACATATTGCCCAGCAGGTCGGCGCGGATCGGGCCCGTGTCGGGCTGGACCGCGTCGCCGTATTTCTCGTTCAGCCGCCCGCGCACATAGCAGTGCAGGTTCTCGTAGAAGGGCTTCACCTGGCTCCACACGCGATCGGTGTCGGCCGCAAAGGCGTCGGGCGCCATGTCATAGCCGGCGCGCCACATGGCCCCGGTGTCGGCGAAGCCCAGCTCGCGGCTGCCCTCGTTGGCGATCTGGACCATGCGGGCGTAATCGTCGCGCATGCCGGGCGAAATGGTTCGCCAACCCTCGTACAGCGCCTTGGTCTCGGCCGGATCGCGGCTGTCGGCCAGGATCTGCGACGCGTCGTCCAGAGTGATCTGCCGGCCCTTGTAGTCAAACTTGCCGGTCGCATAGGTCGAGTCCAGCCGCGTGGTGATGTCGGCCAGTTCCGCCGCCGCGCCGGGCTTGTTGGGCGCGGGCAGGACGATGCCCAGTCGCAGCAGGTCCAGTTTGCGACGCACGTCGTCCGCGACGCGCACCCGGTTGAACCGGGCCGCCTCATTGGCCAGTTTGACCTGCAACTCGGTCACCTGGGCGTTGACCCGGGATTCCAGCCACATGGTGTCGAAGGTGATGTTGGTCGCCCGCGCCCACTGTACGCGTGCGGCGTATTCCGACAGCTCCGCCAGTTGTTTCTCGGCATCGGCGACAAAGGCGGCGGCGCCCGCGGGCGTGGCGGGGAAGGCTGCGGCGGTGGCCTGGGCCCGCGGGGCGGGGGTGGTCGCGGCGGCCATGCCGGCGGCGGCCAGAATGGCGAGCGCCGCAGTGGTGGCGAACAGGCGTTTCATCGAAGGGTCTCCCGGTCTGATTTTGCCGGGATCGGACGCGCGCCTTGCCCTCGCGTCAAGCGGTCATGCGTCCAAATTGCGTCAACGCGTGACGCAGGCGGCCAGGCCTTCGCCGCGCACCGTGCCCATGGCGGCCTGGATGCGGCTGGCGCGGCGGCGGACATAGGGGCCGGGCGAGGCGGCCTTGTAGCGGCGCGGGCTGGGCAGGATGGCGGCCAGGCGCGCGGCCTCGCGGTTGGTCAGGTCCTTCGCGCTCTTGCCGTACCAATGGCGGGACGCCGCCTCGGCGCCGTACACGCCCGGCGCCCATTCGGCGACGTTCAGATAGACTTCCATGATGCGGCGCTTGCCCCACACCGCCTCGATCAGGACGGTGTAGCCGGCCTCCAGCCCCTTGCGGATCCAGTCGCGGCTGGGCCACAGAAAGACGTTCTTGGCGGTCTGCTGGCTGATGGTCGAGCCGCCCCGGACCTTGCCGCCGCGCGCATTGGCGTCCAGCGCCTTTTCGATGGCTTCGACGTCGAACCCCATATGGCTGCAGAAGCGCGCATCCTCGGCCGCGATCACCCCCTCGACCAGTCGGGGCGAGATGTCGTTCAGCGAGCGCCAGCGATAGTCCATGCCATGCCCCTGCGCCGCGCGCTGGACCATTAATATGGTGGCGAACGGCGGCACGACGGCGTGAATCAACACACCGCCGATCGGCAGCATCAGCACGATCACAAACAGGATCAGCAGCGGCCGGCGCCGTTTCGGCGCGGCCGGATCAATGGTCTTCCCCGACATGTCCGCCATGTTTCCCAAGCCGCCGTCGCACGCAAGCGGCTTTGCGACCAAAGGACGCCCGAAGAGGTCAGATGTCGGCGATGCCGGCCTGGCCGTCCTCGTCCGCCCAGGCCACGCGGCGCGCGTCCGGGCTCATGGCCAGGGCGACGATGGCGGGGCCCTTTTCGGCCTTCAGGAAGTTCAGGCCCTGCGCCGCCGGATCGGCCGCCCACACCCGACCGTCATCCAGACCGGCGGCCAGCTGTCCGTGGTTTGGCCGCGCCGCGACCAAGGCGATCAGGCTGCTGTCGTCAAAGCCGATCTCGGTCGCTTCGCGCCCCATCGGTCCGTTGGATCCGATGAACGGCCACAGCACCACGCCCTGCGCGCCTGATGTCGCCAGCAGTTGCCCGTTGGACAGGAAGGCCATGGACCGGATCTTGGACGGATAGCCGCCCATCCGCATGTTCTTCTGGTCCTTCATCCGCCAGCCGTGCAGCTGCGAATCCTGCATGGTGGTGACGACAAAGGCCCCATCAGGCGAGAAGGCGACGCCGGTATGCGAGCCGGCCCATTTCATCATCGTCGGCTGCTGCTTCTCGATCCGCGCATACCACAGGGCCGCCCAGCCATAGGTCGAGGCCGCGATGCGCCGGCCCTTGGGCTCGAAGGCCACGCCCGAGACAGTGCGCTCGTGCTGGAAGTCGCGGCGGAAACCGGGATCCTTGACGTCGATCACCGACAGCGTCCGGCCGGCCGAAAAGGCGATCAGGCCCGATGTCGCCGAGGCGTCGATGGCGTCGATCCACTGACCCCTGGCCGTCGCCAGCACGACGGATTCGCCCCGGCGGCTCCACACCACCTTGCCGTCGTCCCCGCCCGTCACGACCCCGTCGCCCGATGGATGCAGGGCGGCGCACAGCACGGCGCCGTCGTGCACATCGGCCCGCTCGCCGCTCTCGAACCGCACCGAGCCGTCGCCCAGGGCGAAGATGGCGCCGGTCCCGTCAAAGACGATGGCCGTGACCTGGGCGTCGAACGTGGTGTGCATCGCTATCTATCCGCTCATCCCCGCAGAGGCGGGGTTCGGCTGCATACTAGGATCAGCGCGTCTCGCGCCAGCGCTGCGTCATCAGCTCGCCGGAGGCATAAGCTTCCTGCAGCTCGACGCTCCAGTAGTTCAGCGCCTCCAGAGGAATCGCCGCGCCCGAGACGGCGCAGCGCACATGGTCGCCGGCCTTGATGAACTCGAAGTCCGGCGTGCCGAAGCGCAGCATGGCTTCCTTCATCGGCTTGGGCGGCGGGTTCATGCAGCGCAGGCCTCGAACCCGGCGCGCAGGGCGGCCTCGTCCAGATCGCGGCCGATGAAGACGGCGCGGCTCCAGCGGCGTTCCTTGTCGCCCCACGGCTTTTGCAGGTCGCCCTCCAGGATCATGTGCACCGCCTGGAAGACCAGGCGGCGGTCCTCGCCGTCCACGTCGATGATGCCCTTGGCGCGCAGGATGTTCTGGCCTTGCTCGCCCAGCAGCTTGTCCAGCCAGGCGGTGAATTTGGCGCCGTTCAGCGGCCGGTCCAGCGACAGGGCGATGCCCTTGATGTCGTCCTCGTGCGCATGGCCGCGCGGGCCGTGATCGTGATGATCGTGAGCGTGGTCATGCCCATGGTCATGGTCGTGAGGGCCGTGGTCATGGCCGCAATGGTCGTCGTGCACGTGGCCTTCGGCGCCGTGGGGCGGGTTTACGAAGTCGGGGCGCACCTCGACGATCCGCTCCAGGTCAAAACCGTGCAGGCCCAGGATCTGGTCCAGCGGCACATTGGCGCGCTCGGCGCGGATGATCGGCGCCAGCGGGTTCAGGGCGCGCAAGCGGCTCTCGACGGCGGCCAGCTCCTCGTCCGACGCCAGGTCGACCTTGTTCAGGATGATGCGGTCCGCGAAGGCGACCTGTTCGCGGGCTTCCTTGCTGTCATCCAGCCGGGCCATCACGTGCTTGGCGTCGACCAGGGCGGTGACGCTGTCCAGCTGGGTCCTGGCCTTCACATCCTCGTCGACGAAGAAGGTCTGGGCCACCGGGCCGGGGTCGGCCAGGCCGGTCGTCTCGACGATGATGGCGTCGAAGGCGGGTTTCCCCGGCCGCTGGCGCTTCATCAGGCCCGACACGACGCGGATCAGGTCGCCGCGCACCGTGCAGCAGACGCAGCCGTTGTTCATTTCAAACACGTCCTCGTCGGCGCCGACCACCAGGTCGTTGTCGATGCCGATCTCGCCGAACTCATTGACGATGACGGCGTAACGCTTGCCGTGGTCCTCGGTCAGGATGCGGTTCAGCAGGGTGGTCTTGCCGGCGCCGAGATAGCCGGTCAGCACGGTTACGGGGGTCTTCTGGGTCATGGGGCGCTAGATGGCGGCTCGAAGTCGCGTTGGGAAGGGGTTCAGCAGGTCGGGCAGTCGGGCAGGGCCTCGGTTTCCAGCTGCAGCGTCGTGTGGGCGACGCCGAAGCGGCGGGCCACGCCCTGCGCCTCGGCCAGCAGGGCCGCCCCGTCCGGCCGGTCGTGCACCAGATGCGCCGTCAGCGCCGTGTCGGTGGTCGACAGGCCCCAGATATGCAGGTCGTGCACCGCTCCGACGCCGGGCAGGGCCAGCAACGCCGCGCGCACGGCCTCGACCTCGACCCCCGTCGGCGCGGCGTCCAGCGCCAGATTGACGGAATCCTTCAGCAATCCCCACGTCCCGATCAGGATCACCGCCACGATCCCCAGGCTGACCAGGGCGTCGATCATGCTCCAGCCGGTCAGCAGGATCACCGCCCCGGCGATGACCACGCCCAGCGACACCGCCGCGTCGGCCATCATGTGCAGATAGGCGCCGCGCACATTCAGGTCCTTGTGCTGGTCCTTCATGAACAGCAGGGCCGTGCCCAGGTTGATGACGAAGCCGATCCCCGCCACCGCCATGATGACGCCCGAGGCCACCGGCGCGGGCTCGGCCAGGCGGCGCACCGCCTCGAAGGCGATGGCTCCGCAGGCGAAGATCAGCAGCAGGGCGTTGCCCAGCGCCGCCAGCACCGTCGCCTTGCCATATCCATAGGTGCGCCGGGGACCCGCCGCGCGCCGCGCCAGCCAGGCCGCGCCGCCGGCCATGGCCAGGCCCAGCACGTCGGACAGATTGTGCCCCGCATCGGCCATCAGCGCTGCGGAATCGGCCCAGACGCCCGCCGCGAACTCGCAGGCGACAAAGGCCAGGTTGACGATCAGGCCGACGGCATAGCGCCAGTCGCCCGTATCCACCGGCCCGTGATTGTGACCGCCGAGACCGTGCGCATGACCGTGGGAATGGTCGTGATGAGGATGGTCGTGGTCGTCGTGCGCGTGGTGGTGGCCCATGGCCGGACCCTAGTGCTGGTGCGTCATGACGAGAAGCCCCAGGCCGATCAGCGCCAGGCCCAGCACGGCGCCTTCATAGCGCGCCCATCGCTCCAGCCGCAGGATCGATGCCCCGGCCCGCGCCAGGGTGGTCAGCAGCACCATCCCGGCCACCGTCCCCGCCGCGAACGACAGGGTCAGCAGAGACAGGGCCGCCAGCCCTTCTTCGGCCGTCGACAGATAGATGGGCAGCAGCACTTCGCCCGGCTGGACCGCCATGACCGCAACCAGTCCCCAGAAGGCGGCGGCGTTGGACACGGCCGGCTCGGGCGTCTCCAGCGCGGGGCCGTTGGCCGCCGCAGGGCGCATCAGCGTCGCCCGCGCCAGATAGAAGGCGCCGAAGATGAACAGCAGCGCCGCCGACAGATGCGGCAACAGGCCCTCGACCCAGCGGTTCAGCGCCAACCCGGCCATGACGATCAGTCCGCCCACGACGGCGGTCGCGGTGATATGCGCCAGCCCGGCCGTCGCCGCTGCGCCCAGCGTCCGCGCCAGCGTCCAGCGCTGCGCCCGCCCCACCAGCACGAATGGCAGCCAGTGGGTCGGCAGGGCTGCATGCAGGAAGGCAGCCGCGAATCCGCCGCCAAGCAGCGACAGCAGGACCGGTTGTTCAAGATCAGCGGGGGACATCGCCGCGCCTATAGCCTGTTACTTTGTAACGGTCGAGGCCTGTAGGCCCGGATTCTTCTGCAGAACATTCCGGTCGCCCGCGTTCCCTTCCTTGCCTGCGCACGCGAACACCGCGATATCTTGGGGCTGGCGTCCGGAATTCGCGCCTTCGCCGCCGTTTTCAGGGCGTCGTGCGTTGACTCCGGCGCCCCCATCCGTATATGTCGCCGCTCTTCGCCCGCAGGGTCCACCTGGCGGGCGCACTCTTTTTTGCGTTCAAGTCGAGGCCAACGATGTACGCGGTGATCAAAACCGGCGGCAAGCAGTACCGGGTCCAACCGGGCGACGTGATTGTCGTCGAGAAGCTCGACGGCGACGCCGGCGCTGATGTCAGCTTCGGCGACGTTCTGATGCTGGGCGGCGACAAGGGCGTGACCCTCGGCGCTCCGCTGATCGCGGGCGCTACCGTCGCTGCAACTCTGATCGAAACCCGCAAGGGCGAGAAGATCAAGATCTTCAAGAAGATCCGTCGTCAGGGCTATCGCCGCACGAACGGCCATCGTCAGATGGAAACGGTCCTGCGCATCACCGGCATCGAAGGCGCTGGCGAGAAGGCCAAGTGGGACGGCACGGTCGGCTTGATGACCAAGCTGGAAATGAACGCCCGCGCCCGGGGCCTGGCTCCCCGTGTGGAAGCCGCCGAGGACGCCCCCAAGGCCGCCGCCAAGAAGGCTCCGACCAAGAAGGCTCCGGCCAAGACCGAAACCGCTTCGGCCGACGAAGCCTAAGTATTCACCGGCGCTGTCGCAGCGCCCAGCAGGACTAGGGTCGCGCTCAAGTAGCCCGCAAGGGCGATAGCGCACCAAGGAAGAGGAGCAGACCTATGGCTCACAAGAAATCCGGTGGTTCGTCGCGTAACGGTCGCGACTCCGAGTCGAAGCGCCTCGGCGTGAAGAAGTTCGGCGGCGAGCGCGTGCTGGCCGGCAACATCCTCGTGCGTCAGCGCGGCACCACCTTCCACCCGGGCGACAACGTCGGCCTGGGCCGCGACCACACCCTGTTCGCCACCGCGAACGGCTCGGTAAAATTCACCACCAAGCGTGGCGGTCGTTGTTACGTGTCGATTCTTGCGGCCAATGACGACGCTCAAGCCATGGCCGCCGAGTAAGCGCGAACGGAACACCTCCCGGATCGCGCAGGCTCGAAGAAGCCGCGATCCGGACCAGGGAAATATTTCCGCGGGGAGTCTGGGTCACCAGGCTCCTCGTTTGCGTTTCCCCGCCTCGAAGCCGCCCGAGCCCTGATCAAAGGACGGCGTGCGAAACCGGAGGCGTCGCCATGTGCGTCATCGAAACCTCTCCTGTCGTCGAGACGCGGCGCCTGCGGCTGCGCGCGCCCGGCGCCCAGGACATCAGCCGCCTGGCCGGCCTGGCCAACGATCAGGGCATCGCCGCCCAGACCCAGCGCATGCCGCACCCCTTCGGTCATGCCGAGGCCGAGGATTTCGTGGTGCGGGTCGCGGCCCAGGACCCGCGTCGCGGCTCGACCTTCCTGATCGACCACGAAGACCACGGCGTGGTCGGCGTCATCGGTCTGTTCGAGCACCAGGATCTGGCGCCCGAGGTCGGCTACTGGATCGGCCGTCCCTTCTGGGGCCGCGGCTATGCGACCGAGGCGCTGGAGGGGGCCATGGTCTGGGCCAGCCGCCAGTGGCGTCGCCGCGCCTTGGTCTCGGGCCATTTCGCCGACAACCCCGCCTCGGGCCGCGTGCTGGAAAAGGCCGGCTTTCTGTACACGGGCGAAACGCGGCGCACCTTCAGCCAGGCGCGCGGCGCGCTGGTCGACACGCGGATGATGGTCTGGCTGGCCTGAGCCGGGCTTTCGGCGCCGGCTCGATCGGATCGGCTAACGGCGCCGGTGCAGGCGACGAGCGGCCCGGCCGGCTGGACGAGGCGATTTCATATGCGCCCCGGCAGCCGCGCTATACTGCGCGCAAAGGGGCGTCGATGGCGGTGGCCGGCAGTCTGGAACGGGATTGCACTGTTGCACTGAACTGCACTGTTTTTTTCGGCGGACAGTGCAGTGCAATTCTAGCCGAAGACGGTCGGCCCCAGGGCCACGGCCGTGGCGACCGCGCCGGCGATCAGGGCGACGACAGCGCCTGCGGCGAAGGCCAGCGCGGTGCGCGCCTTGCGGCGACGGATGCCGCCCGGCTTGAAAGACCGGACCATGACGGACGGCCGGGTGTCAAAAGCCTCGGATCCGACGATATTATGTTGGGACATCAACGCGCTCCCCGACTGACAATGTCCCGACTTGGGACCCGTCGCCAGAAAGCGGGCTGTTAAGGCCAAAGGATGGCGACCGACGTTCGTCGGCGCCCTTACTCAGCCGCAGTAGATCACGCGTCCGTCATAGGTGCGATAATAGCCGCTGACGGGGTCATAGGAGCGGTAGCTGGCGCGGCACCAGTCGATCCGCCGAGCGTCGCGGCCGCCCTGGCTCCAGCCGCTCTGCTGATAACCGCCGCCGGGATAGACCAGATCCGGTCGGCCATAGGCGCCGCGCCAGGCGTCGGCCTGTCCCTGCGGATACGAACGCCACCCGCGATAGTCGCGATCGCCCCGGCCGTAGGGCTGGACGTAGCTGGAATAGCGCCTCTGGTCCCGCCAACGGGCGTCGCAGTCCGACCGATTGGCGTCCCAATAGGCGTCGCAGCGATAGTCGCCGGGTCGATCGTACTGGAATCGGGTGTCCCAGCCATAGCTGCGATGCTGCGGGGCCCAGCCCTGGGCGGCCGCGGGCGTGACGGCGGTCGAGGCCAGGGCGGCGGTCGCCAGGGCAAGTATCAGCGGACGCATGGTTAATTCTCCAGGGCGGCCGTCGGGCCGGGCGGTCAGGGCACTCCACGCTTACTGGAACAGTCAGGCCGGACGTCGCCGCCCGGCCTGAAGACTTACAGGGTGACGTCGACAGCGCGGCCGCCGCGGGTCTCGACCCGGCGCATCAGGGCGACAGGATCGCCGCCCGCGCTGACCGGCACGATAATGAACCAGCCGCCGTCGGGCAGGCCGGAGAAGCTGAAACGATTGTTCTCGCAAGGAGCCGAGCGGACGTACGAGCGATAGTCCGCCCCGGCGTCGGCCACAGTCCGCGCCCGCACCACGGCGGCGGGAACCGCCGCGCGATCCGTCGAACCGTACAGGGTCTGGAACCGGGCGCGGGTATAGGGGGTGTCCGGCGTCAGCCCGGCCGAGCCCGTGCAGCGATAGGCCTGTCCGTCCTGGCGATATTCGACGCGGGCGTTGATCGACGACTGACCCGCCCGGGCCGACCAGTCGAAGTCCTGGGCCTGGAAGGCGCCGGAGGGCGGCGGCAGGGCGCCGGGCCCGGTCGGAGCCGTGGCGCAGGCTGCGGTCAGCGCCGCCAGTGCGGCGACGGCGAGGATCGAACGCGAACGGGACGCGGTCATGGGGGACTCCGTACGGACAGAAGCCGGGGACGCTTCGAGGCCCATCAGCCCTAACGCCCCTCCCAAGGTCAAGGTTGCGCGCGCTCAACTTGCGACGACCCGGTTGCGACCGTTGAGCGCGGGCGCCACAAGGCAGGCAAGACCGGGGGAAAGCTCCGGCCAGGAATCCCGGGACCCCATGACCGTCACCTTCGAGGACATCAAGGCCGCGCAGGCCCGTATCGCCGGACAGGTGGACCGCACGCCGGTGCGCCATTCGCGCCGCCTGTCGCAACTGACCGGCGCCGATATCTGGATCAAATACGACAATCTGCATTTCACCGGCAGTTTCAAGGAGCGCGGCGCCCTGAACCGGCTGCTCCAGCTGACGCCGGAGGAGCGTCGGCGCGGCGTCGTCGCCGCCTCGGCTGGCAATCACGCCCAGGCGCTGGCCTATCATGGGGGTCGGCTGGGCGTGCCGGTGACCATCGTCATGCCCGAGGGCACGCCCTTTGTTAAGGCGGACGGCACCCGCGCCCACGGGGCTACGGTGGTGATCCACGGCCTCGACTTCTCCGCCTCGACCGAGGAGGCGAAGCGTCTGGAGCGCGAGCACGGCTATGTCTTCGTCTCGGCCTTCGACGATGAGGGAATCGTGGCGGGCCAGGGCGTCTGCGCGATCGAGTTTCTGGAGGACGCGCCGGACCTCGACGCCCTGATCATCCCCATCGGCGGCGGCGGCCTGATCGCCGGCTGCTCGATCGCGGCCAAGGCGATGAAGCCCGATATCAAGATCTTCGGCGTCGAAGCCGCCCGCTATCCGTCCTTCACCGCCCGGCGGGGGGGCGAACCGGCCAAATGCACCGGCCAGACCATCGCCGAGGGCATCGCCATCAAGGCCGTGGGCGAAATCCCCTTCGCCCTGGCCGATCCGTTGGTGGACGAGGTCTTCGTCTGCGAGGAGGCCGATTTCGAAAAGGGCGTGGCCCTGCTGGCGACGCTGGAGAAGACGGTGGCCGAGGGCGCCGGCGCCGGTGGGCTGGCCGCGATTCTGGCCCAACCCGACCGCTTCAAGGGGATGAAGATCGGCATCGAACTGACCGGCGGCAACATCGACGCCCGGATGCTGGCGGTGGTCCTGAACCGGGAAATGGTTCGCGAGAAGCGGCTGATCGTCTATCGCATCCTGGGCGACGACCGGCCGGGGATGCTGTCGGCCATGGCGGCCGTGATCGGCGGCCTGGGCGGCAACATCATCGACGTCGTGCACAACCGGCTGGCGCTGGACGTGCCGGCCAAGGGCGCGGAATTCGACATCATGGTCGAGACGCGCGACGCAAAACACGCCGACGAGATCGGCCAGGCCTTGAAGGACCGTGGATATGAACTTCGCATGGGTTAGGGGCGCGGCCCGAAAAACAGTCCTGATGACGGGGTTGGCCGCGACGCTGACGCTGGCCGCCTGCGGCCGTTCGGACTCGCCGCCGGCCAATACCGAGGAAGCGGCCAGGGCGGCCAAGGCCTTCCTGGACAAGAACGCCAGGGCCGAGGGCGTCCAGACGTTGCCGTCGGGCCTGCAATACAAGGTCGTCGCCTCCGGTCCCGCCGGTTCGCCCAGCCCCGACCGCAACGATCTGGTCCGCGTCGACTACGAAGGCTCGCTGATCGACGGGACGGTGTTCGACAGCTCGTTCGAGCGCGGCGCCCCGGCCGTCTTCTCCCCCGAGGGCGTGGTGCCCGGCTGGACCGAGGCTTTGCAGGCCATGAAGGTCGGCGACGAATGGCTGCTCTATGTCCCGCCCGAGCTGGGCTATGGCGAAGAAGGCTCGCCGCCCCGGATCCCCGGCAATTCGGTTCTGGTCTTCCGCCTCAGGCTGCTGGACATGGCGCCCGTGCCGGGCGGCGGCCGGGGTGTGGGTCAAGCGACGGGCTGACTACGTCAGCCGCCCCACCGCCCAACGCGCCGCGTCGGCCACCACCGGGTTCGGATCGTCCACCAGCGCCTGGGCCGCGGCGATCAACGCGGCGTCGCCCGAGTTGCCGATGGCGTACAGCACATTGCGCACGAAGCGGTCGCGGCCGATCCGCTTGATGGCGGTCTTGGCGAACAGGGCGCGGAAGGCGGCGTCGTCCAGCGCCGCCAGATCGGCCAGTCGGGGCGCGGTCAGGGCGTCGCGCGCCTGCAGCCGCCCCTCGTGCGTCGCCGCCGCGAACTTGTTCCACGGACAGACCGCCAGACAGTCGTCGCAGCCATAGATGCGACTGCCGGTCGCCGTGCGGAACTCCTCGGGCCACGGCCCGGCGAACTCGATGGTCAGGTATGACAGGCACCGCCGCGCATCCAGCTGGAACGGCGCGGGAAACGCCTTGGTCGGGCAGATGTCCAGGCAGGCGGTGCAGCGCCCGCAGTGTTCGGTCTCGGCCTCGTCCGGCTCGAACGTCGCAGCGGTCAGGATCGCGCCCAGAAACAGCCAGTTGCCGTGCGTCCGGCTCAGCAGATTGGTGTGCTTGCCCTGCCAGCCGACGCCCGCGCGCTGGGCCAGCGGCTTTTCCATCAGGGGGGCGGTGTCGACGAACACCTTGACCTCCTGTCCGGTGCGGGCGGCGATCTGGCCGGCCAGCGTCTTCAGTCGACCCTTGATCAGGTCGTGATAGTCGTCGGCCCGCGCATAGCTGGCGATATAGCCTGCGGACCCGTCGGCCAGTTCCGGCAACGGATTGGTTTCGGGACCATAGTTCATCCCCAGCATGACGGCGGTGCGGGCGCCGTCCCACATGGCCGTGGGATGGGCGCGGCGCTCCAGCGTCGTCTCCATCCAGCCCATGTCGCCGTGTCGACCCTCGCCCACGAAATAGGCCAGCCGCTCGCCCGCGCTCCATGGCGCATCGGCCGAGGCGAAGCGGCAGACGTCAAAGCCGAGCTCTGACGCCTTTTTCCGGATGAAGATGCGGGGATCGGCCGCCATGGCGGTCGTCTGGACCTGTCTGGCTCAGAAATCCAGATCGGCGTAGCAGGCGGCCGCCGGAACGCCCGCGAAACGGTCCGCCAGCAGGGGCCGGAAACAGGGCCGGCATTTCAGCTTGGTGTACCAGGTCTTCAGCCCCGGCCACTGACTCCAGTTGATCTCGCCGAAATAGTCCAGCACCGACAGATGGGCGCCCGCGACCAGATCGGCCTGGCTGAGACGCCGACCGGCCAGCCAGTCGCGTCCGGTCGCCAGCGCCTCCAGCATGCCCAGATGGGCGCGCAGGGCCTCGCGTCCCTCGCGCAGCATCCGCGCCTCGGGCGGGCCCAGTCGCAGCAGGGGCTTCTCCATCCGCTCGTGCAGCAGGACGGCGTTGACCTCGTCGGTGAAGCGGCGCTCGAACCAACCGACCAGGCGGCGCGCCTCGGCCCGCTCGCCCAGATCGACCGACAGCAGGACCGGGTCCTTCGCCTGATCCTCGATCCAGCCCAGGATGGCGGGCAGTTCGCACAGGGTCAGGGGGCGTCCGCCATGGGTGGTCTGGACCACGGGCGGCATGCCGGACGGGTTCAACTCGCCCAGCGGACAGTCCGGCTCCCACGGTCGCACGACGGTCTCGCTCCAGTCGATGCGCGCTTCACCCAGCGCCAGACGTGCGGCGCGCGAGGCGGGATCAAACGGGAAATGGAACAGGACGGCGGACATGGCCAGCCCTTCATGCGCCCGCGCCCGTTAAGCGTGCGTTTACCGCGTCCCCCAGGTCGCCGGTGTCAGGACCAGGGACCGGCCGCCGGCGTGGCGGTCGTCTCCAGCCGCTCGACCGGGGCCGGCCCGTCAGCTGTCGGGGCCGTTTCGCGTGGGTCGGCGCGGCCACGCGGGTCGGCGTGGATCATGATGTCCGCATGCGGATAGGTCGCCCGGATACGCGTTTCGGCCTCCTCGACGATGGCGTGGGCGACGTCCAGCGTCAGGGTCGGCTCCAGATCAACGTGCATCTCGACGTGGATGACCGGACCGTTCATCCGGGCGCGCAGGCGATGAAGTCCGGCGATGCGGGGATCCTTCAGAACGGCGGTGGTGATGGCCACGCGGTCGGCGTCCGGCGCCGCGCGATCCAGCAACTGGTCCGAGGCCGAGCGCAATACCCCCGTCGCGCCCCAGAACAGCCAGACCGCCACCACCAGGCCCGCCGCGGCGTCCAGCCCGGGCGCCTGCAACAGCGCGCCCGAGGCGACGCCCACCAACACCACGACGTTCGAGGCCAGGTCTGCGGCGTAGTGGGCGCGGTCCCCCGCGACGGCCAGCGAGCCGCTGCGCTTCAACGCCTGCGTCTGCATCCACACCAGCCATGCGGTGACGGCGATAGAGATCACCACCACCCCCACCGCCCAATAGCCGCCGGTCACGGGCCGGGGCTCGAAGATACGCTGGATCGCCTCCCAGCCGATGAAGACGGCCGAGGCGAACACCAGCCCCGCCTGCACCAGCGTGGCCAGGGCCTCGCCCTTGCCACGGCCGTGGCGGTGATCGGCGTCCGGCGGGGCGGCGGCCCAGCGCACGGCGAAGAAGACCGCCAGCGAGGCGATCAGGTCCAGCACGGAATCCGCCAGCGACGCCAGGATGGACACCGATCCCGAGGCGCCCAGGGCGAAGGCCTTGAGCACGATCAGCACCACCGCGACCGCGACCGACAGCCGCGTCACGCTGCGGGTCGCCAGATGGGCGTCTTCCAGGGACGGAGGGGAGGTCGTCATGCCGGTCTTGTCGCCGAAAGCCGCCATCTTGCCAATGGCGCCTCTCGCCTCGGCCCGTGCGGCTGGGCTATGTGCGATCGGGGCGCCGCCACGGGGGCGAGGACACGCGCCCGCACGGAGGTGTCATGGCGCACTGGCTTGCGGCGATCATCCTCGGCCTGGTCGAGGGACTGACCGAGTTCATCCCGGTGTCCTCGACCGGTCACATCCTGCTGCTGGGCCATTTCCTGGGCTTCGAGAGCAGCGGCAAAACGTTCGAGATCGTCATCCAGCTGGGCGCCCTGCTGGCCATCATCAGCATCTATGTCCAGAAGCTGTGGCGCCTGGCGACGCGGTGGCCTTTCGATCCCGAGGCGCGGCGGTTCGTGATCGGCCTGGCGGTGGCCTTCCTGCCGGCGGCGGTGATCGGCTTTTTCGCCTACGGCTTCATCAAGACCGTGTTGTTCGAGACGCCGGTGGTGATCTGCGTCGCCCTGATCGTCGGCGGGCTGCTGCTGCTGTGGCTGGACCGGATGAAGAAGGTCCCGGCCTATCTGGACGCGGACGCCTATCCGATGCGGGTCTATTTCCTGATCGGCCTGTTCCAGTGCCTGGCCATGATCCCCGGCGTTTCGCGTTCCGGCGCGACCATCGCCGGCGGCCTGCTGCTGGGCACGGACAAGCGCTCGGCGGCCGAGTTCAGCTTCTTCCTGGCCTTGCCGACCATGGGGGCGGCGGTCGCCTATGACCTGTTCAAGAACCGCGACGTGCTGGATTTCAGCGACATCGGCCTGATCGCCATCGGCTTCGTTACGGCCTTCCTGGCCGCGCTGGCGGTGGTGCGGCTGCTGCTGGACTTCGTCAGCCGGCGCGGCTTCGCGCCGTTCGCCTGGTGGCGGATCGTTGTGGGCGTGGCCGGTCTGATCGGTCTGGCCGCGACGGGCGGCCTCTGACGCGGATCTAGGTGGCGGGGCGATCGGCGAACTGGCCGCCCTTGCGATAGCGCCACAGATAGGACGGAGCGATCGCCTCCAGACCCGTCGGCTGGATACCCAGCGCGGCCAGGCCCTCAGCGTCCGGCGACACGACGTTGTCGCTCTGCAGCATCAGCACCTGGTCGCGGGTCAGCTGCGGCGTGATGCCGACAAAGGCGGTCAGCTGCGCTACCGCGCCCATCAGCCGGGCGACCGGGAACGGGATCGGCAGCAGGGCGCGCGGACGGTTCGTCTCACGGCCGATCAGCTTCAGGATGTCCTCGAACGCCCAGACCGACGGCCCGCCCAGCTCGAAGGTACGGCCCGCCGCATCCACGCGCGCCACGGCGCGGGCGATGGCCTCGGCCACGTCGCCGACATAGACCGGCTGGAATTTCGTCTGCCCGCCGCCGATCAGCGGCAGCGCCGGGGCGAAACCGGACAGGGTCGCGAACTTGTTCAGGAAATTATCGCCGGGCCCGAAGATGATCGAGGGGCGGATGATGACGGCGTCGGGACGGACCGCGCGCACGGCGACCTCGGCCTCGGCCTTGGTGCGCCCGTATTCGGCCTTGCTGGCCGCATCGGCGCCCAGGGCCGACATCTGGACCAGGCGGGTCACGCCGGCGACGACGCTGGCCTCGGCGATGATGCGCGAGCCCTCGACATGCAGCGCCTTGAACTTTCGCGACGGCCCCTCGGCCAAGATGCCCACCAGATTGACCACGGCGTCCGCGCCGCGCAGCGCCCTGGCCACGGCGGCCGGGTCGGTGATGTCGCAACGGACGGACTGGATCTGGCCGACATGCCCCTGGGTCATCAGCGCATGGGCGCGGCCGGGACGGCGCACGGCCACGCGGATGCGCCAGCCTTGCTGGGCCAGGGCGCGCACGACCTGCGAACCCACAAAGCCGGAGCCCCCGAAAACGGTGACCAGACCCGGAGTGAACTCAGCCATGACGCGCTCCCGAACAGATTGTTCGCCACAGGCCGACGTGGCCTGACGGGCGGGGGATAGACGATGCGTTTCGGCGTCGCAATGAAATCGAGCGAAAAGCCTGTTGACCCGTCCCGAACCGCCCCCTATAGACCCGCTCCTCCGAGGGGAAACCCCCGGGCCCAGATGGCGGAATTGGTAGACGCGCTGGCTTCAGGTGCCAGTGGCTTAACGGCCGTGGAGGTTCGAGTCCTCTTCTGGGCACCATATTTTCGAACGGCGCCGTGTCCTGACGACACGGCGCCGTTCGTCTATGGTCGCACGAGTTGAGCAGCCGAGGGCCGATGACCGTTTACCTGCACGAGGGCGATCTGCCCGCCGATCTGGACCTGGGACCCGAGGTCGCCGTCGATTCCGAAACCATGGGCCTGCGCTTCCGTCGCGACCCCCTGTGCGTGGTCCAACTGTCGGCCGGAAACGGCGACGCCCACGTGGTGCGGTTGAATCGCCCGGCCTATGACTGTCCGAACCTGAAGCGGCTGATGGCGGATCAGGCGGTGCTCAAGATCTTCCATTTCGGCCGGTTCGACATCGGCATGTTCCAGCTGCACCTGGGCGTCGAGACGCGGCCGGTCTATTGCACCAAGATCGCGTCCAAGCTGGCCCGCACCTATACGGATCGTCACGGGCTCAAGGACGTGGCCCGCGAACTGGCCGGGATCGACATGTCCAAGGCGCAGCAGAGCTCGGACTGGGGTGCGCAGACCCTGACCCAGGCGCAACTGGACTACGCCGCCTCGGACGTGCTGCACCTGCATGTCATCAAGGCCCGGCTGGACGAAATGCTGGCCCGCGAGGGCCGCACCGAACTGGCCCGCGCCTGTTTCGACTTCCTGCCCACCCGCTCGCGTCTCGACCTTGAAGGCTGGGACGAGATCGACATCTTCGCCCACGCCTGAGAGCGCCGATGAGCCAGCTGGACCCGGCCGGAGAAGACCGCAAGCGCGCCGACGAGGCGCGGGTCGCGGCGGCGGGCGAACGCTGGCGCGCGCGCTCGCGCCGGGTGCGCTTGCTGCGCCGGGTCCTGCCCATCCTGATCCTGCTGATCGCCGGTGGGACCCTGACCTGGACCGTATTCCGCACCGTCATGTCGGGCGTCGAACGCAAGGCCAGCGAGAGCGGCGAGATCCGGCTGGAAAACGCCCGTTTCCGGGGGCAGGACGCCCAGGGCCGCGCCTTCATCGTCGGGGCTAAGGGCGCGGTGCGCGATCCCCAGACCGGGCGCTTCCGCCTGGTCGGGCCGGCGGTCCGGCTGAACCTGGGCGGCCGCAAGGTGACCGAGATCACCGCCGACGGCGGCACCTATGACGACGTGAAGAAGACGGTGCTGATCGGCCCGAACGTGCGGATTTCGGACGGCGGCTCGGGCTTCACCCTGACCACGCCCGAGGCCGTCGTGGACACGAACACCGGCGTCGTGACAGGGTCAAAGGGCGTTCAGGGGCGCGGCCCCCTTGGAACCATCAACGCATCGTCCTATGCGATCTATGATCAGGGCCAGCGGATCGTCTTCAACGGTTCGGGCGACAACAAGGTGCGGGGCGTCATAAACTCCGCGCGATCAGGTGACTGAAGCCATGGCGACCAGACCTCTTCTGCTTATCGCGGCCACCGCCGCCCTCTCGCTGGCGGCGCCGTCGTTCGCCCAGCAGGCCGCCGGCGGCCAGGCCGTGATGTTCGGCGCCGACCTGTTCGAATACATCACCGACGGCTTCTCGCTGAAGGGCCGGGCCGAGGTGCTGCAGGGCGACAACCGCCTGCGCGCCAACGCCATCACCGGCCACACCACCAACAACGAACTGACCCGGGTCGAGGCGTCGGGCGACGTCTATTTCGTCACCCCCGACCAGACGATCCACGGCCAGAGCGCGGTCTACACCCTGACCACCGACACGGTGGTGGTGACCGGCAACGTCATCCTGACCCAGGGCAAGAACGTCATGACCGGCTCGCGCCTGACCTACAACACCCGCACCCAGGCGGCGCGGATGGAAGGGTCGCCGCGCGGCGCCGCCGGTAATCGCGTCCAGGGCGTCTTCTATCCTTCGGGCGGCGGAAACCCGGGCTGATATCGCGTGGCGCGCAAGGAACTCTCGGCTCTCAATCTGGATGAACCGGCGGCGGATACCGTACCGGTCGCCGACGCGCGCGAGACGGGCCTGCGCGTCCGCAACATCGCCCGCGCCTTCGGCGCCCGTCAGGTCGTGCGCGACGTCTCGCTGACCGTCCAGCGGGGCGAGGTCTGCGGCCTGCTGGGCCCCAACGGAGCGGGCAAGACGACCTGCTTCTACATGATCACCGGCCTGATCCCCGCTGACAGCGGCTCGATCTGGCTGGACGGGGAGGACATCACCGGCCAGCCGATGTACCAGCGCGCGCGCATGGGCCTGGGCTATCTGGCGCAGGAGGCCTCGATCTTCCGCGGCATGACGGTCGAGCAGAACGTCCGCTCGGTCGTCGAGCTGCACCATCAGGGAGCCGCCATATCCGAGGAGACCGCCCGTCTGTTGGAAGAACTGCGTATCGACCACCTGCGTCAGGCGCCTGCCGCAGGCCTGTCAGGGGGTGAGCGCCGCCGGGTCGAGATCGCGCGCGCCCTGGCCGGTCGTCCGTCCTTCATGCTGCTGGACGAGCCCTTCGCCGGCATCGACCCGCTGGCCATCGCCGACATCCGCCACGTCATCCGTTATCTGGCCGGGCGCGGCATCGGCGTGCTGATCACCGACCACAATGTCCGCGAGACGCTGGAGATCATCGACCGCGCCTCGATCATCTCGGCCGGTTCGGTGCTGTTCGAGGGCTCGTCGGAAGAAGTCATCAACGACCCCGAGGTCCGCCGCGTCTATCTGGGCGAGATGTACGGCTGAGGCTGGCGGCCCTCTGACGGTTTAGAACCCCGTTAACCGGTTCGGCCACAAGGTGGCCGAAGCAAGTTTTGGGCCAGTTGGCTCATTAGCGGCTGTCGGGGCGCGAAAAGGGTGATCGGTCAGAGACTGGAGATCCGGCAGGGGCAGGGGCTGGTCATCACGCCCCAGCTGCAGCAAGCGATCAAGCTGCTGCAACTGTCGAACCTCGAGGTCGAGGCCTTCGTCGAGGCCGAGCTGGAACGCAATCCGCTGCTGCAGCGTGAAGAAGGCGAACCGGGCGAAGAGGCTGCCGACCGTTCCACCGACGACGGTACCCCGGGCGAAGCAGCTTCTGACGGGGAAATGCGCTTTGACGAAGGGCGCGTCGCCGACGCCGAACGCAATATGGACGCCGGTCAGGACGACCTGTACGGCGACGCCGCGCCGGGCGAACGCTCCAACGATCGCGCCACGGCCGAAGACGCCCAGCCCGGCCTGTCCGATTGGTCCCGCGTCGGCGCGGGTGGCGGCATGGGCGAGGATCGCGACGGCGACCGCCCCGAACGCCAGCAACTGACCCTGTCCGAGCATCTGCAAGCCCAGGCCTCGTCCGCGGGGTTCAGCGGCCCGGATCACGCGATCGCCCTGACCCTGATCGATGCGGTGGACGAGGGCGGCTATCTGCGCGGCGAACTGGCCGAACTGGCCGACCGCCTGGGCTGCGATCTGGAGCGGATCGAGGCGGTGCTGGCGAAATGCCAGGGGTTCGAGCCGACCGGGGTCATGGCCCGCAGCGTGCCTGAATGCCTGAAGCTGCAGCTGATCGAGCGTAACCGCTTCGACCCGGCCATGGGCGCCCTGCTGGACAATCTGGACCTGTTGGCGAAACGCGACCTGTCCGGCCTGCGCAAGGCCTGCGGCGTGGACGCCGAGGACCTGTCCGAAATGATCGCCGAGCTGAAGGCCCTGACGCCGCGCCCCGGCGCCGGCTTCGGCGGCGAGGTGGCCCAGACCGTCATCCCGGACGTGCATGTGCGGCCCGACCCGGCCGGCGGCTGGCGGGTCGAGCTGAACTCGGACACCCTGCCGCGCCTGCTGGTGGACAAGCGCTATCACGGCGTGGTCTCGGCCGGCGCCCGCTCGGACACGGAAAAGGCCTTCGTCGCCGAGTGCGCGGCCCAGGCCAACTGGCTGGTCAAGTCGCTGGACCAGCGCGCCCGCACCATCCTGAAGGTCGCGTCCGAGATCGTGCGCCAGCAGGACGCCTTCCTGGCCTTCGGCGTCGAGTTCCTGCGTCCCCTGAACCTGAAGACCGTCGCTGATGCCATCGGCATGCACGAATCGACGGTCAGCCGCGTCACCTCGAACAAATACGTCGCCACGCCGCGTGGCGTGTTCGAGCTGAAATTCTTCTTCACCGCCGCCATCCAGTCATCCGACGGCGGGGCCCTGCACTCGGCCGAGGCCGTCCGTCACCGGATCAAGTCGATGATCGACGGCGAAGGCGCCGACGGCGACGTGCTGAGCGACGACCGCATCGTCGAGATCCTGAAGGAGGCGGGCATCGACATCGCCCGTCGCACCGTAGCCAAATACCGTGAGGCGCTGCGCATTCCCTCCTCGGTCGAGCGCCGCCGCATGCTCAAGGTCGGCTGATGACCCTGCGACCAATCGCGCAAGCGTGACCGTAGATTTCATCGTTCTACGTTGACACCAAACCCGGACGGTCGCGTTCTATCGACATGCAAGTCCAAGTGAGCGGCAAGCAAGTGGATGTCGGCGAAGCGTTAGGCTCGCGCATCTCCCAGGAACTCGAAGACGGGATCGGAAAATATTTCGAACGCGGCGGCCAGGACGCCGAAGTCGTGGTGTCGAAGGACGGCTATGGCTTTCGGGTGGATTGTTGGGTGAGGCTGGCTTCAGGCCAGACCATCGTCACCACCGGGCACGGTGGTGACGCGCACGGCGCCTTTTCGGAATCGCTGGACAGGCTGGAAAAGCGCGTCCGTCGCTACAAGCGTCGGCTGAAAGACCACCACGCCGGACCGCGCGGTCTGTCACCGGAAAAGGCCGAGATCGCGGCCGCCGAGGTGGCGCGCAGCATCGTCCTGCGTAATCCCGATACGGTCGAGGATGACGCCTTCGGAGACGCCGGGGCGCCAGACGAACCGCCGCCCACCGGCATGGTGATCGCCGAGACGGGGGTCGAGATTCGCACCCTGACCGTCGGTCGCGCCGTGATGGAGCTGGACATGACCGGTTACCCGGTTGTGCTGTTCCGCAACGCCGGTCACGGCGGCCTTTCGGTGGTCTATCGTCGCCCCGATGGCAACGTCGGCTGGGTGGATCCGGAACGCACCCTGATCAAGGCGGACAGCGCGTCGGTATCCTGACGCTTTCATATTCGGAGCGGAGCGTCTAAACGGCGCCCGCCCATCCGTTTTGACGGGTTCGATCGAGGGTTCGATGGACATCGGAGATTTGCTCACGTCGGACGGCATCGTCCTGCGGAGTGGGGCGTCATCCAAGCGCCAGGCGTTGCACGTGGTGGCCGAGGCCGCTGCTCAGGCGCTGGAGCTGGACGAGGCACGCGTGATGGAGGCCTTGCTGGAACGCGAGGCGTTGGGCGCGACTGGGTTGGGATCTGGCGTAGCAGTTCCGCACGCCCGTATTCCGGGTCTGGACAAGGTCGTCGGGGTCTTTGTGCGGCTGGATCACCCTGTCGCCTATGGCGCGGTCGACGACCGTCCGGTGGACCTGCTGTTTGCCCTGTTCGCTCCGCCGCGTGACGGGGCCGAGCATCTGCGCGCCCTGGCCGCGGTCTCGCGCGCCCTGCGCTCGCCCCAGCTGCGCGAACAGGTGCGCCAGGCGCGCACCGTTGACGCCATCCGCGCCCTGTTTGTCAGTCAGGCGCCCGCGACCGCGGCTTGATGGCAGCGGCCGCTCGGCGGCTTTGATTTCGACATCAGTGAACCGACACCGGTTCCAGTTCGTGAGCCATGGCGGTGGCGAAGGCGGTTTCGCGGTCGATCATGACGGCCAGACGCTCGCCATCGGCGCTGTGCACCGCATACAGGGTCTGTTCGGGGTCGATCTCCAGCCCCTGGGCGTCTTCCACGGAGGCGTCGGCCATCACGTCCGACGCCTTGATCTGGCGCACATAGACGAGGTCCGGGGCGCCCAGGTCGGCGAGGTCTTGCTTGGTCATGTTCGGCGTCATTCGACCGCCTCCTTACTCTTGACTAACGCTCGCGTGGGCGAGCGGTTCGGTTGCCCTTCCAGCGTGACCTTTCACGAGCGCGGCATCAGCCCGCGCTGATCGGGATCCGGCGCGCCGCAGGGATGTCCCTGGGGCGCAGCAGGTCGACGTGGAGCAGGCCGTGCTCCAGCCGGGCCTCATTAACTTCCAGCCCGTCCGCCAGGACAAAGCTGCGCACGAAGCCGCGCGCCGCGATGCCGCGATGCAGGAAGGCCTGCTCGCCCTTGCCGGCGTCGTCGCGCTTGCCCGCGATGGTCAGCTGGCGCCCTTCAAGGGTGATGGCCAGTTCGTCGGGCGAGAAGCCCGCCACGGCCAGGGTGATACGCACGGCGGCCTCGCCGCGCTGTTCGACATTATAGGGGGGATAGGATTCCGCGGCCGCCTTGGCGGCGCGATCGATCAGCGCGCGCGTATGATCGAAACCGAGCAGGAAGGGGCTGTCGAACAAAATGGTTCGCGTCGTCATCGGGCCAGTCCTCGAGAGGCAAGCGACTGTGGCGCCGGTCTGCATCCCCCGTCATCGGCAGGACGCCCGGCAACCCCCTAGATGGGTTGCGGCGGCGCAGGATTCAACAGCGGGAAAACAGGGGGCCAGATAGGCCGAAGGCCCCGCGGGATGTCCCGCGAGGCCTTCGATGGTGGAGCTTAGCGGAGTCGAACCGCTGACCTCTTGCATGCCATGCAAGCGCTCTACCAACTGAGCTAAAGCCCCGAACCCTGAGGGTCGGTCCGCCGAGGGTTTCTTGCGATACCCCCGGCGAGGCGGCGGAACCTATGTCAGGGCTTTTGGGTAAGCAAGCCCGGTTCCGACATTTTTTTCGACCCTCGGAAAATCAGTCCTCGTCCTTGGCGGGCTTGGCGATTTCGTCGTCGAACGAGTCATCATCCTCGTCCTCGATGAAGGGCACGGAATCGTCGTCGTCGTCGTCCAGGACGTCGTCGTCGTCGCCGTCCGTCGAACCCATGCCGGGCTCTTCCGAGGCGTCGGCGGGGGTGTCGTCATCGTCGTCCGGCGTCAGGATCGGCTCATGGCCTTCCTCGTCGATTTCGGGCGTCGACACTTCGGCGTCTTCGTCCTCGTCATCGCCTTCCGGCTTGGCCTTGACCTGATCCTCGACCTCGTCGTCCTGATAGCCGGCCGGACGGCCACGGACGCGGCGGCTTTTCAGCGCCTCTTCCGGGTCGAAATCGGTCGCGCATTTCGGGCAATGGGCGGGACGGCGGTTCAGGTCGTAGAATTTCGCCTGACAGTTTGGGCAGACCTGCTTGGCGCCCAGTTCGGGATTGGCCACGGGAGGAGACCTTCGGCGAGGGTTTGAAAACGGGCGGCTCCCTTGCCACTGTGAGGGGCCGCTGTCAAAAGCTGTCTTTCGCGCGCCGGTTCCGCAAGAGCCATTCGCGGCCCCTCATTCCCTCAAAACCGGAGCCGTCCGCTGACTTCCGCCACATTGACCGCCCGACCCGCGACCGCCCTGAAGGGCGTGGTGCGCGCGCCCGGCGACAAGTCGATGTCGCATCGGTCGCTCATCCTGGGCGGTATGGCGACGGGCGAAACCCTGATCGAGGGCTTGCTGGAAGGCGACGACATCCTGGCCACCGCCCGCGCGGTCGCGGCGTTCGGCGCCGAGGTCCGGCGGCTGGACGACGGCCGCTGGCGTGTGACGGGACAGGGCGGTTTCACCAGCCCCGCGTCCGTCATCGACTGCGGCAATGCAGGCACGGGCGTGCGGCTGCTGATGGGCGCCGCGGCGGGTTACGATCTGAGCGCGACCTTCGACGGCGACGCCTCGTTGCGGAAGCGGCCGATGAAGCGCGTCACCGGGCCGCTGGCCGACATGGGCGCGCGCTTCGACTGGAACGCGGCCGAGGACCGGCTGCCCGTCACCCTGCACGGCGGCGGCCTGCGCGGCATCGACTATGTCCAGACGGTCGCCTCGGCCCAGATCAAGTCCGCCATCCTGCTGGCCGGGCTGAACGCCACGGGCGACACCGTCGTGGTCGAACCGGAAAAGAGCCGGGATCACACGGAGCGGATGCTGCGCGCCTTCGGGGCGACGGTGGACGTGACCGAGGAAGGCGCGGGCTGGCGCATTCGCCTGAAGGGGGGGCAGGCGCTGACGGGAACCGTCGTGGCCGTGCCGGGCGACCCGTCGTCGGCGGCCTTCCCGCTGGCGGCCGCCCTGATCGTTCCGGGATCGGAGGTGACGGTTCAGGGTGTCATGCTGAATCCGCAGCGCACCGGCCTGTTCGACACCTGGATCGAGATGGGCGCCGATCTGACCATCACCAACCGTCGCGTCAGCGGGGGCGAGGATGTGGGCGACATCACCGCCCGTCATTCGGCCCTCAAGGGCGTGGTCGTGCCTGAGGATCGCGCCGCCTCGATGATCGACGAATATCCGATCCTGGCCGCCGTCGCTGCCTTCGCCGAAGGACAGACGGTGATGCGCGGCATCGGCGAGATGCGGGTCAAGGAAAGCGACCGCATCGCCCTGATGGTCGCCGGCCTGCGCGCCTGCGGCGTGGTGGTGGAAGAGGAGCCCGAGGGCTTCATCGTCACCGGGGGGGGCGTGCAGGGCGGGGCGACCATCGCCACGGCGCACGATCACCGCATCGCCATGAGCCATCTGATCCTGGGCCTGGCCGCCGAACAGTCGGTCTCGGTTCTGGATCCCGAGATGATCGCCACCAGCTTCCCCGCCTTTGTCGACCTGATGAACGGCCTCGGCGCAGAGATCGGCGCGTGAGCGGCTCTCTCGTCATCGCCGTCGACGGCCCTGCCGCCTCGGGCAAGGGGACGATCGCCGCCCGGCTGGCCCGCACCTATGGCCTGCCGCATCTGGATACGGGCCTGCTGTACCGCGCCGTCGGGGTGGCGGTTCTGCAGGCAGGGGCGTCGCTGGACGATGCGGCGGCGGCCGAGCGCGCGGCGCTGGCGCTGGACGCATCAAGCCTGTCGGACGATGCGCGCCTGACCACGGGCGAGGCGGGCGAGGCGGCCAGCCGGATCGCCGGCTATCCCGGCGTGCGCGCGGCGCTGCTGAAGCTGCAACAGGATTTCGCCGCCCGGCCGGGCGGCGCCGTGCTGGATGGCCGCGACATCGGCACGGTGATCGCCCCGAACGCCGTCGCCAAACTGTTCATCACCGCCACGGCTGAGGTCCGCGCCACACGCCGATGGAAGCAGTTGACCGCGCGGGGCGACGTCATCGCCTTCGACGACATGCTGGCCGACATCCGTCGCCGGGACGAACGGGACGCCGGGCGCGGTTCCGCCCCCATGGTCCAGGCCGCCGACGCGGTCTTGCTGGACACGACCGATATGGATATAGAGGCGGCCTTCGATGCGGCCCGCCGTATCGTCGATGCGGCGCGCGTCCGACACGACCTGTAAGGGTCGCAGGGCAAATCCAACGCTCCCATCCTCGATCTCCGCGGGCGATCTGGCTTTTATCTTTCGACGGCCTCGCGTCCCGACGACCTGACTCTTCCTTTTTCATCCACCGCGTGCGGGATCGTTCGATCACGCGCCTTAACCTATCCAGAAACCCAAGAGCTTCATGACAGACACCCTCTCCCCCTCGCGCGACGATTTCGCCGCACTGCTGGACGAACAGCTTCAGGGCCGTGACCTCGGCGAAGGCCAGGTCGTTCACGGCCGCGTCGTCGGCATCGAGAAAGACATCATCATCGTCGACGTCGGTCTGAAGACCGAAGGTCGCATCGCGGCCCGCGAATTCGGCATCGGCGAAGGCGCCGTGATCCCGAAGGTCGGCGACAACGTCGAAGTCTATCTCGAGCGCGTGGAAAACGCCCTGGGTGAAGCGGTCATCAGCCGCGACAAGGCTCGCCGCGAAGAAGCCTGGACCCGTCTGGAAGTCGTCTTCGCCGATGGCCAGCCGGTCAACGGCGCCATCGTCGGCCGCGTCAAGGGCGGCTTCACCGTCGACCTGGGCGGCGCCTCGGCCTTCCTGCCGGGCTCGCAGGTGGACATCCGTCCTGTGCGCGACGTCGGCCCGCTGATGGGCAAGGA
The DNA here is from genome assembly GCF_004210735.1 of Brevundimonas sp. Taxonomy (GTDB): domain Bacteria; phylum Pseudomonadota; class Alphaproteobacteria; order Caulobacterales; family Caulobacteraceae; genus Brevundimonas. The sequence goes on along the minus strand of NZ_SDZL01000032.1, from coordinate 777 downwards.
ACAGCCGTTCCAGATCCTGAAGATGGACCGCCCGCGCGGCAACATCGTCGTCTCGCGTCGCGCCATCCTGGAAGAAGCCCGCGCCGAACAGCGCACCGAGCTGGTCGGCCAGCTGCAAGAGGGCGAAGTCCGCGAAGGCGTCGTCAAGAACATCACCGACTACGGTGCGTTCGTCGACCTGGGCGGCATCGACGGCCTGCTGCACGTCACCGACATGTCGTGGAAGCGCGTTTCGCACCCGTCGCAAGTCCTGGCAGTCGGCGACACCGTCAAGGTGCAGATCGTCAAGATCAACCCGGACACCCAACGTATCTCGCTGGGCATGAAGCAACTGCAGTCGGACCCCTGGGACGGCGTGGAAGCCAAATATCCGGTCGGCGCCAAGTACACGGGCCGCATCACCAACATCACCGACTACGGCGCCTTCGTGGAGCTGGAAGCCGGCGTCGAGGGTCTGGTGCACGTCTCGGAAATGTCCTGGACCAAGAAGAACGTCCATCCGGGCAAGATCGTCTCAACCTCGCAGGAAGTCGACGTGGTCGTGCTGGACGTCGATTCGTCCAAGCGCCGCATCTCGCTGGGCCTGAAGCAGGCTCAGAACAATCCGTGGGACGCCTTCCTGGAAACCCACCCGATCGGCTCGACCGTCGAGGGCGAAGTCAAGAACGCCACCGAGTTCGGCCTGTTCATCGGCCTGGACAACGACATCGACGGCATGGTGCACCTGTCCGACCTCGACTGGTCGGTGTCGGGTGAAGAAGCCATCCAACGCTACCG